>NZ_LABY01000164.1 GCF_001043975.1 Methylobacterium variabile | reverse complement strand
ACGGTGATGAGGGCCAGGATCAGCACGAGCCCGGCGCCCTTGCGGCGCACGAGGTCGGCGAAGGGATCGACCACGGCCTCCCGCAGGGCCTGACGTCCGGGCCGCGGCGCGGCTGGCGTCAGGCCCTGCGGGAGGCCGTGGTCGATCCCTTCGCCGACCTCGTGCGCCGCAAGGGCGCCGGGCTCGTGCTGATCCTGGCCCTCATCACCGTCTACCGCCTGCCCGACATCGTCTCGGGCATCATGGCGAACCCGCTCTACATCGACATGAAGTTCACCCTGTCGGAGATCGCCACGGTCTCGAAGGTCTACGGCGTCTGGGTCGGCATCGCCGGGGCCTTCGCGGGGGGCATCGCGGTGAGCCGCCTCGGCCTCTACCCGGCGCTGCTGATCGGCGGGATCGCGGCCTCGGCCTCGAACCTGATGTTCGCCTGGCTGGCGCTCGCCGGGCACGACCTGCCGCTCCTCGTCGCCAGCATCAGCATCGACAACTTCGCCGGCGCCTTCGCCGGAACGGCGCTGATCGCCTACATGTCGAGCCTGACCTCCTCCGCCTTCGCGGCCACCCAGTACGCGCTGCTCTCCTCGCTCTACGCCCTGCCGGGCAAGTTCGTCGGCGGCCTCTCGGGCTTCGCCGTCGACACGGTGGGCTACCCGACCTTCTTCGTCCTCACCGCCGCCGTGGGGATCCCGGTGACCCTGCTCTGCATCGCGCTGCGGCTGCTGCCCGGGGAGGTGGATCCCGCTCCGGCGCCGCCGGAGGAGCTCGCCGCCCGGGCCTGAGGCGGGCCGTCCCGTCGCTGCCGCCCCTTGCGGAACCGTCCCCCGGCGCCCCAGCTTTACCGGGCGAGCCGCCTGTATCCGCGAGGGAGCGCCCGTGTCCGAGATCGTCGCCGTCGAGCCCGCCCCGTTCCCCGTCCCGGCCGGGGCGCCGGAGCCCCTGAGCGCGGAGGACCGCGAGGCCCTGCGCCGCGCCGTCGCGGCCCTCGAGCGTCCGAGCCTCGCCGGCAGGCTCTCCGCCATGGCCGGCGCCCCCCTCGACATGATCGGCCGCGCCCTGCCGGCGCCGGTGATGGACGCGGTGGGCCACGCCACCGAGACGGCGATGCGCGGCGCCCTGCGGGTCGCCCTCGCGACCCTGCCGGCCAAGGCCGCGGGACAGGGATCCGCCGCGGAGAGGGGGACCGAAGCGGGCGCGCTCGCGCCCCTCGGGCCCGACCTGTCGCCGTCCTGGCGGGCCCGCGCGATGGAACTGCTCGAGCGGTTCCCGCCCGGCGACCGTGGCCACAAGGCCCTGGCGGCGGTCTCGGGCGCCATCGGAGGGGCGTTCGGGATCACCACGCTCGCCGTCGAGCTGCCGCTCTCCACCACTCTGATGCTGCGCTCGATCGCCGAGATCGCCCAGCGCGAGGGCGAGGACTTGGCGAATCCCGAGGCGGCGCTCGCCTGCATGCAGGTCTTCGCGCTCGGCGGCCGCGGCCCCGCCCAGGACGATGCCCCGGCGGGCGCGGCCGAGAGCGGCTACTTCGCGGTGCGCGGGGCCTTGGCCAAGGCGATGTCGGAGGCCGCCCGCTACGCCGCCGGGCGCGGCCTCGTCGACGAGAGCGCACCGGCGCTGATGCGGTTCGCCGGCCAGGTCGGCGCCCGCTTCGGGGGCGTGGTGTCGCAGAAGCTCGCCGCCCAGGCGGTGCCGGTCCTCGGCGCCGTCGGGGGTGCTGCGGTCAACACCGCCTTCATGGATCACTTCCAGGCCATCGCCCGCGGCCACTTCACGGTGCGGCGCCTCGAGCGGCGCTACGGCAAGGCCGTGGTGCGGGAGGCCTACGAGGCGGAGCGGTCGTCCCTCGGCGCGGCGTAGCCCGCGCCGCTACCTGTCTCCTCGCGCGGCGTGGCCCGCGCCGTCACCTGTCGGGCTATGCCGCGTAGCGCGCCTTCAGGAGGGCGTAGACGAGGCGCGCGGTCTGCACCTCGCCGCCCTCCGGCCGGCCGGGCTTGGTCGCCGGGTTCCAGCCGTAGAGATCGAGATGGACGTGAGCGGCGGCCGCCGAGACGAAGCGGCGCAGGAAGAGCGCCGCCGTCACCGCCCCGGCGAAGGGGCCGCTCGAGACATTGTTGAGGTCGGCGACCTTCGAGTCGAGCAGGGATCCGTAGGGCGCCCAGAGCGGCATGCGCCAGACCGGGTCGTGGACGGCGAGGCCCGTCGCCGTCAGCTGCGCGGCGAGGCCGTCATCCTCGGTGAACAGGGCCGGCAGGTCGGGGCCGAGCGCCACCCGGGCGGCGCCCGTCAGGGTGGCGAAGTCGATCACGAGGTCGGGCGCTTCCTCGTCGGCCAGGCTCAGGGCGTCGGCCAGGATCAGCCGGCCCTCGGCGTCGGTGTTGCCGATCTCGACCGTGAGCCCGCGCCGGCTGCGCAGCACGTCGCCGGGACGGAAGGCCTCGCCGGCGACCGCGTTCTCGACCGTCGGGATCAGGACCCGCAGGCGGATGTTCAGGCCCGCCCCCATCGCCATCTCGGCGGCGGCGAGGGCTACCGCGGCGCCCGCCATGTCCTTCTTCATCAGCAGCATCGCGGCGGCGGGCTTGAGGTCGAGGCCGCCGGTGTCGAACACCACGCCCTTGCCGACGAGGGTCACCCGCGGCGCCCCGGGATCGCCCCAGGTCAGGTCGATCAGCCGCGGCGCCCGCGGCGAGGCCCGGCCGACCGCGGCGATCAGCGGAAATCCCTGCTCCAGGGCCTCGCCGGCGATCACCGTGCAGGCGGCGCCGAAACGCGCGGCGAGCGCCCGGGCCGCCGCCTCGATCTCCGCCGGGCCGAGGTCGTTCGCCGGCGTGTTGACGAGGTCGCGGCCGCTCGCCACGGCATCGGCGATCCGGTCGATCTCTGCCGCGTCGACGCCCGCCGGCACCACCAGCCGGGCCTTCGGGGCCGGCCGCTCGCGGTAGCGGCCGAACCGGTAGCCCGAAAGCCGCCAGGCGAGCGCGGCGAGCGCCGGATCGCCGGGCAGGCCCTCGAGGCGGTAGGTGCCCTCGGGCAAGGCCTCGGGCAGGCGCCCGACCGCGAAGGGGTCGGTCCCGGCCGCGTCGACCCCGAACAGCACGCCGGCGAGCGCCCCGTCCGGTCCCGGCAGCAGGGCGACGCGGCCGGGCTTGGCCTCGAAGCCGGCTGCGCGCGCGAAAGCGGCGGCGAGGGGCGGCAGCTCCGCCGCGACGGCCGGCCAGCCGGCGGCGTCGACGCACCGGATCGGGATGGCGCCGTCCTCGGCCGCGGGCAGGAGCGTGGTCACGCGGGACATCCCTTCAACTCGCCTTGGACTGGCACGGAAGGCCGGAGGGGGAGCCAAGACGGACCGCTTGTCAATGCCTGCACCGGGTTCCCCGGGGCCGGCCGGGGAGCCCGGGTCCCAGGGAACCCGGCGGGGGCTGCCGCGTCACCCCGGGCGAGACACGGATCGGATCGTCAAGGAAGGGAGCACCCCATGGCCGAGGAGAAAAAGCCCATCAACCCGCTCGAGCGGCGCGAGACCATCGGCATTGAGGATGGCAGCCGCCACGCGGACGAGGCGGTGACGCCGAGCCGGCACGGGACCGGGACCGACCGGGGCGGAGCCGAGGCGACGCCGCCGGCGCCGAAGGCCACCCCGTCGGACACCCCGCAGCGTTAACGGGCGGTTAGGGTTAACGACCTATCACCACGGTCAGAGGGCCGTGGGGGCGGGGTGCCACATCCCAGGCCCGTCCCTGGAGTGGCCGATGCCCGCGACCGTCGAGACCCGTCCCGTCCGCTCAAGCCCCCTGCGGCGGCTCGCCGTCGCCGGGGCATTGGCGCTGATGGCCTCGGGCTGCCTGTCGCGCACGCCGCTCACGACCGGCTCGATCGATGCGAGCACCCCGGCGGACACCGCCCGGCGCGACGTCGGACGCCTGGCTGCGCGCTACGAGAAGGACCCCGCCGACATCGGCGTGGCGATGGCCTACGCCCAGGCCCTGCGAGCGACCGACCAGGGCCCCCAGGCCGCGGCGGTGCTGCAGCAGACCGCCCTGCGCAACCCGAAGAACCCGGCGGTGCTCGCCGCCTACGGCAAGAGCCTGGCCGAGATCGGTCGCTTCGGCGAGGCGGCGGAGGTCCTGCGCAACGCCCACTCGCCCGCCAGCCCGGACTGGCGCGTGCTCTCCGCGCAGGGCGCCGTGGCCGACCAGATGGGTGATCACCCCCAGGCCCAGCGCTACTACGAGGCCGCGCTCCGGATCGTGCCCGGCGAGCCGGCGGTGATGTCGAATCTCGGCCTGTCCTATGCTCTCGCCAAGCGCCTGCCGGAGGCCGAGGCGACCCTGCGCCAGGCCACGGCCGACCCCCGGGCCGACGGGCGGGTGCGCCAGAACCTCGCCCTGGTGCTCGGGCTGCAGGGCCGCTTCGGCGAGGCCGAGCAGGTGCTGACCCGTGATCTCGGCCCGGCCGAGGCGGCGCAGAACGTGGCCGCCCTGCGCGCCACCATGTCCCAGCCCAACGCCTGGAAGGCGATGCGCTCGGCCGAGAAGGCAGCCCCGCCGCGGGCGGGCGCCTCCGCCATGGCCGCCTCTGCGATGTGAAGCCGGATCGTCGGGACGATCCGGCAGGCGCTCAAGCCCCCGGCCAGGCCGGCCGACCGATCCCGAGATGGTCGCGCAGGGTCGTGCCCTCGTACTCGGTGCGGAAGAGGCCGCGCTCCTGCAGGATCGGCACGACCTCGGCCACGAAGGCGTCGAAGCCGCCGGGGAAGTAGGGCGGCATCACGTTGAAGCCGTCGGCGGCATTCCCCTCGAACCATTCCTGCATCCGGTCGGCGATGTCGGCCGCCGTGCCGAGCACGATGTGGTGGCCGCGGCCGGCCGCGACCCGAAGCGCCAGCTGGCGGATCGTCAGGCCCTCGCGGCGGGCGAGCTCGGTCAGGAGCTCGGCGCGGCTGCGAAGCTGGTCGGAGAGCGGGAGGTCCGGCAGCGGCCCGTCGAGGTCGTAGGCGCCGAGCGGGTGGCCGATGCGCTCCTCGAGCAGCGGCATGGCGCTGGCGATGTCGGTCCAGCGGTCGAGCTCGCGCAGCGTCTCGCTCGCCTCCTTCAGGGTCCGCCCGACCACCGGCATGAAGCCCGGCATCACCGCGACGGAGGCGGGGTCGCGGCCGAACCCGGCGACCCGTGCCTTGAGGCTGCGGTAGAAGCTCTGCGCCTCGGGCAGGCTCGCCTGCGCGGTGAACACGATGTCGGCGGCGCGGGCTGCGAGGTCCTGGCCGGGCCCGGACGAGCCGGCCTGGATCAGCACCGGGTGCCCCTGCGGCGCGCGCGGTATGTTGAGCGGCCCCTTCACCGAGTAGTACGTGCCGGCGTGGTCGAGCACCCGCACCTTGCCCGGATCGGCGTAGACGCCGCGCGCCTTGTCCTTCGGGAAGGCGTCGTCGGCCCAGCTGTCCCAGAGGCCGCGCACCACGTCGACGAATTCTTCCGCGATGGCGTAGCGGGCGTCGTGCTCGGGGTGGCTCTTGGAGAAGTTGTTGGCCGTGCGGGCGTAGGAGGTCGTCACGATGTTCCAGGCCGCGCGGCCGTGGCTCAGGTGGTCGACCGAGGCGAAGGCGCGGGCGAGGTGGTAAGGCTCGCCGTAGGTGGTCGAGGCCGTTGCCGCGAGGCCGATCCGGTCGGTCACCATGGCGAGCGCGCCCAGCAGGGTCAGGGGCTCGAACCGCGCGATCATCGACGGGTGGGCGTCGACGCCGCTGGTGAGGCCGTCCGCCAGGAAGACCATGTCGAACTTCGCGGCCTCGGCCGCCTGCACCACCCGGCGCAGCAGGTCGAGGTTCTCGCTGCCGGACTCGGCCTCCGGGTGGCGCCAGCCGGAGACGTGGTGGCCGGCGCCCTGGAGGAACAGGCCGAGATGGATGCGACGGGGGGCGGTCATGGCGTCTCTCGAAGGGTCAGGAACGGCTCTGGCCGAGGAGGGCGAGCAGGCGGGCGAGGTCGGCGGCGTCGGTCATCCGGGTCACGAGGTCCGGGATCCCGGCGAAGGCGTCCGACCCGCCGGTCGCGTCGCGGAACTTCGGCCCGGCCTCGGTCAGGCCCGGCAGCCCCTCGACCCGCCGGCTCACGATGCCGCCGCCGCGCAAGGCCACGTCGAGGATGACGAAGCGCGTGCCCGGGTCGGACGACAGGCGCGGCGCGGCCTCGTCGTGGCGGCGCGACACGCGGGCGGCGAGCGCCGCGAGATCCGGCCGCACCGGCCGCTCGTCGAAATGGCCGATGCCGACGCCGCCGTCGGCGAGCATCGCGGCGAAGACGTATTCGGGGCTGAACCGCGCCTCGATGCCGGTGCGCGGGCGTGAGACGACGAGCGCCGCGTCGCCTCCGGGCGGGAAGGTGAGGAGGACGTGCTCCACCGCCTCCGCGCGCAGGCCGTCGGCCTCGCGAAGGGCGAGGGCGCCGACAGCGACCGGGTGGGCGGCGGTGCAGCAGGGATAGGCCTTCAGGGTCAGGCCCGGGACGACGATCTGCCAGGGCCGGCCCCAGCCGGCGAGCAGGCGCTCCGGGGCCTGGGCGCCAAACCCGAAGGCGTCGAGGAAGCCGATCGGCCCGCCCAGGAAGTCCGGCGCGCCGGAGAGGCCGGCCTCGGCGAGGCGCGCCGCCGTGAGGCCCGAGCGCGCCGCGAGGCCGGCATGGAGCGGCTTGGCGTCGGAGCCGAATTGCAGCCGCAGGCCCGCCGACTGCGTCGCCGCGAGGCCGAGGGCGACGGCGATGCGCTCGGGCGGCAGGCGCAGCAGGTGCGCCGCCGCCGCCGCGGCCCCGACCGGCCCGAGGGTCGCGGTGGCGTGGAAGCCGGTCTCGTAGTGCCGCGCGCCCAGCGCCAGGCCGAGCCGCGCCATCGTCTCGAGCCCGACGACGTAGGACGCGATCAGGTCCCCGGCGGCGACCGACCGGACCGAGGCCAGGGCCAGGAGCGCCGGCAGGATCACCGTCGTGGGGTGGCCGCGGACGCTGGCATGGACGTCGTCGTAGTCGAGGACGTGGCCGCTGTGGCCGTTCACCAGGGCGGCGGTGAAGGGGTCGGCGCGCTCGGACCGGCCGATCAGCACCGCCGGGCCCTGGCCCGCCCCGAGGGTCTCGATCAGGATCCCGGTCGAGCGGTCGCCGGCGCCGCCGAGCGCGCAGGCGAGGAAATCGACGAGGGCGAGGCGCGCCGCCGCCATCGCGGCGCGATCGCTCGCGGGATCGGACGCCGCGATCGCCGCGGACAGGCCCTCGGTCAGGGTCGTGCTCATAGGTCAGATCCCCTCGCCGGGCTGCACCGCCTCGCGGGCGCCGAGGCCCCGCACGAACTGCCGGATGCGCGGGTTTCCGGAGCGGTGGAAGATCTGCGCGGGCGGGCCCTCCTCGACGATCCGGCCGTTCTCGGTGAACACCACCTTGTCGCTGATCTCCTCGGCGAAGCGCATCTCGTGGGTGACGAGGAGGCTCGTCATGCCCTCACGCACCAGCCCGCGGATCACCGCCAGCACCTCGCCCACCGTCTCCGGGTCGAGGGCCGAGGTGACCTCGTCGAACAGCACCAGGTCCGGCCGCATCGCCAGCGCCCGGGCGATGGCGACCCGCTGCTGCTGGCCGCCGGAGAGCTGGCCCGGATAGGCCGCGACCTTGTCGGCGAGACGCACCCGCTCGAGCAGCGCGCGGGCGTGGCTCTCGGCCGCCGCCCGGTTCTCCTTGAGGATGCGGATCGGCGCGATGGTGATGTTGTCGAGCACCGTGAGGTGCGGAAACAGGTTGTACTGCTGGAAGACGATGCCGATGCGCTTGCGCAACGCGATGCGCTCGGCCTCGCTGCGCAGGGCGTCGACCCGCACGCCGTTGACGGTGATGCGGCCGCGGCTCGGCGCCAGCAGCGCGTTGATGCAGCGCAGGATGGTCGACTTGCCCGAGCCGGACGGGCCGATGATCGAGACCGCCTCGCCGCGGGCGACCGTCAGGTCGATGCCCTTCAGCACCTCGTTCGCGCCGAAGCTCAGATGCACGTCCTCGAGGGCGACGAGGGGGGTGGACGATGCCGTCATGCGAACCTTCGGGAGATCACCGGGCGAGGCGCCGCTCGAGCCGCTGCGTGAGGCGCGACACCGGATAGCAGAACAGGAAGAAGGCGAAGAGCACGGTGACGTAGGTCAGCACCGTGAAGTCGGTGCGGCTCACCGCCGTGCTGGCGTCGGTGGCGGCGTGGAGCAGCTCGTGCACCCCGACGAGGGAGGCCAGCGCCGTGCCCATGCAGATCGAGGCGTAGAGGTTCATCCACGGCGGCAGGGCCCGGCGCAGGCACTGAGGCAGGATGATGAAGCGCAGCGCCTCGATGCGCGAGAAGCCGAGGCCCTTGGCGGCGTCCCATTGCGGCGTCGGGATCGACTGCAGGGCGCCGCGGGTGATCTCGGCGGTGTGGGCGCTCGCCGGGATCGCCAGCCCGATCACCGCCTTCACCCAGTCCGGGAACGGCACGTAGTGGCCGAAGGCGACGATCTCGAACGGGAAGATGTAGGTGGTGGCGAAGATCAGCACGAGGTGCGGTGCGTTGCGGAACACCTGCACGTAGGCGATCGCCGCCGCCCGCACGAGCCGGACCGGGGCGAGCTCCATCGCCCCGAGGACGATGCCGGCCAGCGTACCGAGCGCCATCGCCAGCACGCTGATCAGGATGTTCATCGCGAAGCCGCGGGCGAGGTAGGGGAGCCACTCGAGCAGCAGCCGCCCGAGCGACGGGTCGAGGGCGAGCCAGAGGGCGACCGCGCCGCAGGCCGTGACGGCCAGGAGGAGCGGCGCGGCGGAGAGCCGCGAGGGCAGGGCGCTCGCCGTCACTGCCCGAATCCCGGCACCGCCAGCCGGCGCTCGACGAAGGCGCCGATCCGCGCCACCGCCAGGTTGATGAGGCTAAAGAACAGGAGCAGCACGATCATCAGCTCGACGACGTTGTCGCGCTGGGTCCAGATCATCAGCGAGGCGTAGGTGATCTCGTTGACGGCGACGGCGTAGCCGATCGTGGTCAGCTTCACGAGGTTGACGAGGTTGTTGACGATCGCCGGCAGCGCCGTGCGCAGCGCGAGCGGCAGCTCCACCACCCGCAGCACCTCGAGGCGCGAGAAGCCGAGGCCCCGCGCCGCCTCGACGGTCGCGGCCGGCACCGCCTCGATGCCGCCGCGCAGGGCCTCGGCGTGGAAGGCCGCGACGTGGAGGCTCACCACGGCGACGAGCCAGAAATACGCGCCGAACGGGTTGTTCTGCGCGCCGCCGAGCGCCTGCGAGATCAGCATGTTGACCACGAGCACCGTGAACATCAGCTGCACCAGCGTCGGCGTGTTGCGGGTGAGCTCGACATAGGCCCGCGCCGGACCGGCGAGCCAGGGCCTGCCCGAGGTCAGGGCGGCCGCCAGCACGACGCCGCCCGCGAGGCTGAGCGGGAGGGTGAGGGCGACGAGGACGAGCGTCGTCCCCATCCCGTCGAGCCACATCCGCAGCTCGAACGGGCTCGCCAGGAAGTCGAAGTTCAGCCCGACCTGGCCCGCCAGGGCGATGAAGCCCCGGATCGCGTCCTGCATCGCGTGTCGCCCTCGCGCTCGCGCTCGCCGGCCGCTCAGCGGGCCGCCGAGACCGCCTTCTGCTGCTCCTCGATGAAGGCGGTGTTGAGTAGCCGGTTGGCCCTGGCGATCTCAAGGAGCCGGCCGGAGGCGATGAGCTCGCGCAGGGCCTTGTCGAGGGCCGCGGCGGTGTCCTTCTCGCCCTTGCGGATCCACACCACCGAGTCGGCCGGCACGATCTCGGTCGGGATCAGGATGCCGTATTCCTTCCACTCGTCGGCGCGGTCCTCGAGCATCAGGGCGACCGTGGCGCCGGTATGGACGGCGACGACGCAGGTTCCGCCTTTCAGCGCCAGCAGCGATTCCGGCTGGCTCGGGAAACCCTTCACCACGGCGCCGTACTGCTCGATCAGCGGCTGGGTGAAGTTCGAGCCCTGCGAGACGCAGACCGGCTTGCCCTTCAGGTCGGCCCAGTCCTTGATGCCGCTGTCCCGGCGACCGACGGCGGCCCCGCCGGCGCGATCGAAGACCGTCGGCGGATAGTCCATGATCTTCGCCCGGTCCTCGGTGACCTGCATGTTGGCGAGGAGCGCGTCGACCTTGCCTTGCTGCAGGAACTGCACCCGGTTGGGCGGCGTCACCGTGACGGTGTCGAGGGCGACGCCGAGCTTCTCGGCGAGCGCCCGGGCGAGGTCGATGTTGAAGCCCTTCTGCTCCTGGGTCTTCGGATCGATGAAGCCGAACGGCGCGCCCGACAGGATGACGCCGACGGTGAACTTGGCCTTCGCCTTGATGCGGTCGAGCGTGGCATCGGCGGAGGCCGCGGAGACGCCGGCCAGCAGAACGGCAGCCAGGGTCGCGGCGCGCAGGAGGTGGGCCTTCAGGGTCATGGCGGTCGGCTGCTCGCGGTGGGCGCGCCGGCCCGGAAGGCGGTCGACGCCGTCCGGACCTGCGGCGCGGGTGGGGGCCGGTGGTCGGTCCGACGCGCCATACCTCAAACCCGATCGTCTTTGTAGACTGTCCGCACGGGCGGCTGCCTCAACACCCCGGCTCGCGCCGGCCTTCACGGCGCTCCCCCTTCCAATTCGGGAGCGTCGGGCGACTCACGCCGTGTCGACCAGCCACCTGCAGGTCAGGTTGAGGGTCGCCGTGAAGAGGTTCCGTCCCGCCTCGTCGCGCATGAGAACCGACACCTCCCGGCTCTCGCCGGCGCCGATCTGCTCCCGCGCGACATCGGGCAGGACTTTGATCGCGGCGTTGCGGGCGGCATGAACGTTCGGAAACTCGCTTCCGACGTCGTCGACGATCAGGTGACCGTCCCGGATGTCGAAGAAGAAGCACGGCATTTCATGCCTCACAATCTGAGCCGGGAGCGCATGTCTCACAGGCGTCGGCGGGCAGGAATCGATGCCGACGATTTTCTGTTCGTAAACGGACACAGGGTGGGGCACACCAACATCGATCTGCCTTCACGCATTTGCTTGTCGCCGAGGGCAGGCGTGCCGTCCGGCAAGCGAAGGGCCGGCCGGCGTCGCCCCCACGTCCCCGGCGCGCCGCGTTGATGCCGTCGCCGGGAGCCGGCATGATCCGTGCCCCGCCGTCCCGACGCGCCGCGCAGGGGACCGCTCCCCGAAAAACGCCACGACGACCGCCCGATCGCGTCCGGGACCGTCGGCGGGGACAGCGCATCCGGAGGAAGCCCTTGGCCATCACGCTCTACGAACTCGCCGCCGCCGATCCCGACCGGCGCTTCAGCCCGTTCTGCTGGCGCATCCGCCTCGCCCTCGAGCACAAGGGCCTGGCCTTCGAGGGCCGGCCCTGGCGCTTCACCGAGAAGGACGCGCTCGCCTTCTCGGGCTCGGACAAGGTGCCGGTGCTGGTGGAGGACGGGCGGGCGATCGCCGAGTCGTCGGTGATCGCGGCCCATCTCGAGGCGGCCCATCCGGACCGCCCGTCGCTCTTCGGCGGCGGCGCGGGGGTTGCGCTCACGAGGCTCCACGTCGCCTGGACCGATCAGGTGCTGCACCCAGCCCTGGTGCCGCTCCTCCTCCTCGACATCCACCGCCACCTCGCCGAAGCAGACCGGCGCTACTTCCGCGAGAGCCGCGAGGCCCGCTTCGGCAAGCCGCTCGAGGCGGTCTGCCCCGATCCGGAGGCGCAGCTCGCCTCCTTCCGCCGCACGCTCTCGCCGGTCCGGGCGGTGCTGCGGGCCCAGGCCTTCCTCGGCGGCGAGAGGCCGCTCTACGCCGACTTCGCGGTGATGGGGGCCTTCCTGTGGGCGCGGGGCGTGAGCGCGCTCGCCCTCCTCGAAGCCGACGATCCCGTCGAGGCCTGGCGGCGCCGGATGCTCGACCGGCTGGGGGAGGGGTCGCGGGCACTGGTCGCCGGCTGACGCGAACTCCTGTGGACCCCGGTCGCGGACGCGGATCGGGGTCTGCGCTCCCGTGTTACGAGTCCCGGGATCGCAGGGAGCCGAGATGACGATCAGCGTCGAGATGGGAGCGGCGAGCGGGGGCCGGCCGGCCGCCCTCGACCTGGAGGAGCTGCTGGCGACCCGCCTGCTGGTCCAGGGCAACTCCGGCTCGGGCAAGTCGCACCTCCTGCGCCGCCTGCTGGAGCAGAGCGCGCCCCACGTGCAGCAGGTGGTGATCGACCCCGAGGGCGACTTCGTCACCTTGAGCCAGGCCTACGGCCACGTGGTGGTGGAGGGCGACCACGGCGAGGCCGACCTGCAGCGCATCGCAGCGAGGGTGCGGGCCCACCGGGTCTCGGTGGTGCTGACCCTGGAGAGCCTCGACGTCGAGGCGCAGATGCGCGCCGCCGCGGCGTTCCTGGGCGGCCTGTTCGAGGCCGAGCGCGACCACTGGTACCCGGTGCTGGTGGTGGTCGACGAGGCGCAGCTCTTCGCGCCGGCCGCCGCCGGCGAGGTCTCGGACGAGGCCCGCAAGGCGTCGCTGGGCGCGATGACCAACCTGATGTGCCGCGGCCGCAAGCGCGGGCTCGCCGGCATCATCGCGACGCAGCGCCTCGCCAAGCTCGCCAAGAACGTCGCCGCCGAGGCGTCGAATTTCCTGATGGGCCGCACCTTCCTCGACATCGACATGGCCCGGGCCGCCGACCTTCTGGGCCTCGAGCGGCGCCAGGCCGAGAGCTTCCGCGATCTCGAGCGCGGGCACTTCATCGCGCTGGGTCCCGCCCTGTCGAAGCGCCCGCTGCCGATCGCCATCGGGCCGGTGGCGACCTCGGCGCGCTCGTCGAGCCCCAAGCTCGTGCCGCTGCCGAGCCCGGCCGCCGGCGAGTCCCTGCGCGAGTTGATCCTGACCCCGGCCGAGAACGAGCCGGTCTGGACCCCGGCGCCCCGCCCGGCGCCCGCGCCGCGGGCGACGCCGACCGACCTCCTGCAGCAGCTCGCCCAGTACCGGCCGCCGGAGCCGGTCGAGGTGGCACCGAGCATGAGCGAGGCGGAGCGGGACGCGGCCCTCGCGGACATCCTGCGCGAGGTCGCCGCCGACCCGGATTCCGGCCACCACCCGATCGCGGTGCTCTACCAGGACTTCCTGGTGCGCTGCCGGATGCGCCGTCTGCCGGGCGAGCCCCTCGATCTCGGCCGCTTCCGCCGGCGGCTCGCCATCGCCCGGGCCGGCGTCGACGGCGAGGCGGCGGAGGGCGACGAGGCCGACGCCGTGATGGCGGCCTGCGCCGGCCTGCCCGAGGAGGTGCAGGGACTGTTCCTGCTGCTCGCCCGCGCCGCCCGGGCCGGGGCGCCGTGCCCCTCCGACGACGCGCTGGCCCGCGCCATCGGCTCGCGCTCGCCGGGCCGGGCGCGCCGGCTCCTCGCCTACGTGGAGAGCCGCGGGGCCGCGGTCTGCCGTACCGATTTCCGCGGCAACCGCGTCGTCGCCCTGCCGGGCCTGGGCTGCGAGACCGCCCCCGGCAACCCGAAGGGCGAGGCGAGCGAGCCCGCCGGCCTGTTTGCGGCCGAGTAGCAGGGATCTAGGCCTGTGAAGCCGAGGTCCGCATCGCGCCGGGCATGAGCTCGCCGCGGCGCGCATAGGCGAGGCCGGCGAGCAGGCCGAGGAGTACCAGGGCCGGCAGCGCCATCGCCACCGGGTCGCCGGCGCGCAGGTGGCTTCCGGCCGCGCCGACCATCACGGCGGCGAGCAGGACCGCCCCATGGGCCACGGTGCCGCGTCCCCACAGCAGGGCCGCGCCGACGAGCTGGGCCGCTCCCACGGCGTACATGAACCAGAGCGGGTAGCCGAAGCGCGCGAAGCCCGCGACCTCGAACGGCACCGCGGCGAACTTCATGCCCGCAGCGGCCACGAACACCACCGTGAGCAGGCCGCGCAGCAGGAGGCCACCGCGGCGCGTCCCTGGAAATGTCACCCTCATGGTCTCGTCCCCCATGGCGTTTTCGCCGGGGCGCCGGTGTAGCGACGGGCGATTGCGTCGTGATTGCGTGCCGTGTGTCGTCAGCCCGTGCCGCTCTCGCCCCGTCCGTACAGGATCCGGCGGAAGCTGGCGCAGAGCTGGGCTTCCGGCGGCATCTCGCCGACTCCCGGGGCCGGGCCCCGCGGGTCTGCGGCGGCGGAAAGCTGCTGGGCCGCGAAGGTCGCGCCCGGCCGCCCGGTCATCAACTCCTCCACCCGGTCGAGCAGGGCTTCGACCTGCGCGTCCCGCAGGGCCCCGGCACCGTGGAGCGCGCGGATCAGCTCGGTCGTCAGCGACTCGAGGGCGACGAGCCGGTCCTCCGATTCCTGTGATCCCATGTCCTTCGCCTGCCGCTCCGGTTGCCTCCGGTGCAGCTGAGCATGCAGGTGCGAACCCGGCGCCAATGGTTTCGGTAGAATTTGACGGGACCCAGGGTTCCGCGCGCCAGGAACGGGACGGCACACCGTCTCGCAGCGCGGGAACAGCCGGATGAGCTTCGTCCGGCGGCACCGCCCGGAAGAGAAATCTTGATCTTTCCGGCTGGAAGCTCGGCCGTTCGAAGTTGCGGCGGCGCGACATGGGGTCCCGCGTCGCGGTCAGGTCGGCTCGGCGGGCCGTCCGATCACCCGGACATCCGTCGTTCGCGGACCGGACCCGGCGACTGCACCGGCCTCCGTGCACCCCGCATTAAGCCTCGTCGCGGATGGTGGCAGCGGGGCGGTGCGTAGCCTTGCGGCTGGGCGGCGTCCGGGCGATGCTACTTCTACGCATCGGTGAGATCGTGGCGGACGGCTTGAAGTTGCACATCCAGCCAGAACCGGAACCGGACACCCGGCCGATCCAGATCCGGGTCAGCGGGCGCTACCTGCTGCCCGGCGGGATCGAGCACGTCTGCGAGACCCGCAGCCTCTCGCTCTCGACGATCGAGGTGCTGGCGCCGGAGAGCGGGCTCCTGGGCGATCCCGTCACGCTCTACCTCGACGATGTCGGCCCCGTGGCGGGAGCCATCCACACCATCTCGCCGGACGGATTCACCCTCGCGGTGGAGGTCGGGCCCGAGCGGCGCGCCCGCTTCGCGGCCCGTCTGGACTGGCTCGCCAGCCAGGTGAGCGGGCGGACCGACCAGCGCAGCGACCCGCGCATCGTACCGACGCAACGCACGGTCGAGGTGCGGTGCGCGGACGGCCGGGTCCTGCCGGGAACGATCATCGACCTGTCGATGACAGGCGCGGCGATCGCGGCGCCCGACAGGCCGGCCGTGGGGGAGGCAGTGACCGTCGGCAAGCGCCGCGCGACGGTCGTGCGCCAGCTCGAGAGCGGGTTCGCCGTCCTCTTCAAGCTGCCGTTCCGGCCCGAGACCTTCGGCCGGCACGTGGTGCTCTGACGACCGCCTCCGGACGGAGGTCCCCGGCATCCGGCCAGCCCCCGCAACGCTCGCGCGGAGCCGACGGCCGCCCCGCGACGGCGCCCACCCGGCGGCACCCGCACAGAAAAAAGCCGCCCTCGCGGGCGGCCCGAAGTCTTGGAGGAACGCCCGTTGGGGCATCTCCGGTATGCCACTGGCCGGGCTCCGGCGGCGTGCGCTCGCGCACGCCGCGCGCCGGGACCGCCGCAGCCGCCCGGGCACCAATTTGTATTGCGCTCGATTGATTACGACGCCGGACGAAGATTTCCCGGCCAACCGCCGAGGTCGCGAGACTACAACCATCGCAGCGCACCAAAATTTAATCCGGCTGGGGTGATGTCGTCCAATGGTCCGCGACCATGGCGCTTACCTCTGGGGAAACGGGATGAACGGCAATCATCGAAGCAGCGGGATCGAGCGTCTCAACCGCGGCATGAACCGGGATATCGACCGCGATCCTGAGCGCGGCGAGCTCCGCATCGTCGTCTCGGCAGCACCGTCCGAGTACAAGAAGGAGCGCGCCTCCTCTTACCTGCCTTGGCCGGTGAAGCTCTTCCTCAAGTTCGGACTGTTCGCCTTCGGTCTGTTCGCGGTCTTCGTGCTGCCGAACTACCTCGACTGCCGCGGTCAGCGCGATTCCGGACTGTTCTACTACGGCATGACCGTCACGGCCTGCACGCGCCAGAACGTCTACGGGCAGATCAGCACCACCCAGAAGCGGTTCGAGGACATCGCCCGCGCGGTCGGCGGGCGCTGAGGGCGCCCCACGAATGCTCTAACGGATGTGGGTCCTGCGCGGCGCAGCCTGTCTCGCGGGGCAGGCCTGCCTTAGTTAGGGGCGGTCCCCTCCGGAACGAGGATGTGCCCCCGATGTTCCCAGACGTGAAGCTCCATATCGCCGGCGAGTGGCGCGCAGGCAGCGCCGGCCAGACGATCCCGATCCTCAACCCGGCCACGGGCGAGACCCTGAGCCAGCTCGCCGTCGCGACCCGCCAGGACCTCGACGAGGCCCTCGAGGCGGCCGACCGCGGCTTCAAGGCCTGGCGCAAGGTCTCGGCCTTCGAGCGCAGCAAGGTGTTGCGCAAGGCCGCCAACCTGATGCGCGAGCGGGCCGACGAGATCGCCCGGATCATGACCCTCGAGCAGGGCAAGCCGCTGGCGGAAGCCAAGATGGAGGTGCTCGGCGGGGCCGACACCATGGACTGGTTCGCCGAGGAAGGCCGGCGCGCCTACGGCCGGGTGATCCCGCCCCGGGCCGAGGGCGTGATGCAGCTCGTCATCCGCGAGCCGGTCGGCCCCGTCGCGGCGTTCACGCCCTGGAACTTCCCGATCAACCAGGCGGTGCGCAAGGTCGCGGCGGCGCTCTGCACCGGCTGCTCGGTGATCCTGAAGGGGCCTGAGGACACCCCGGCGAGCTGCACCGCCCTGATCCAGGCCCTGCTCGATGCCGGCGTGCCGGGCGACGTGCTCGGCCTCGTCTACGGCGACCCGGCGGAGATCTCGTCCTACCTCATCCCGCACCCGGTGATCCGCAAGATCACCTTCACGGGCTCGACCGCGATCGGCAAGGAGCTCGCCGCGCTCGCCGGCAAGCACATGAAGCGCGCCACGATGGAGCTCGGCGGGCACGCCCCGGCGATCGTCTTCCGCGACGCCGACGTGCAGAAGGCCGTGCAGGTGCTGGGCGCCAACAAGTACCGCAACGCCGGCCAGGTCTGCGTCGCGCCGACCCGCTTCCTCGTCCACGACTCGGTGTTCGACGCCTTCGTCGACGGCTTCGTCGGCCTCTCCCGCGACCTCAAGGTCGGCAACGGCCTGGAGGAGGGGGTGAAGATGGGCCCGCTCGCCCATGGCCGCCGCATCGAGGCGATGGAGGGCTTCGTGGCCGATGCCGAGCAGAAGGGCGCTCAGCTGCGCACCGGCGGCAAGCGCATCGGCAACCAGGGCAACTTCTTCGAGCCGACGGTCTTCACCGACCTGCCGCTCGACTCCCGGATCATGAACGAGGAGCCCTTCGGGCCGATCGCGGCGATCCAGCGCTTCTCGGACGACGAGGAGGCCTTCACGGAGGCCAACCGCCTGCCCTACGGGCTGGCCGCCTACGCCTATACCCGCTCGGCCGAGACCGCCACGAAGCTCGCCACGCGGGTGGAGAGCGGCATGATGTCGATCAACCACCACGGCATCGCCCTGCCGGAGACGCCCTTCGGCGGCGTCAAGGATTCGGGCTACGGCAGCGAGGGCGGTTCCGAGGCGATCGAGGCCTACCTCAACACCAAGTTCGTCACCCAGGCGGGCTTCTGAGACGGGGAGGGCCGGCCCGGCGGCCGGCCCTCTCCCACCGGCGAAAAAGGGGTTGCCAAGCCGGGGCGAACCCCTTAGATCCCACCTCCACCGGCGGGGCGGCACCGCTCCCCCGGTCAGGCGCCCGTAGCTCAGCTGGATAGAGCACCAGACTACGAATCTGGGGGTCAGAGGTTCGAATCCTTTCGGGCGCGCCATCCTGATTTCAGACGTTTCCGTGCGATGGCCGATACGCTGCCATCCACGTCCAATATCGAAGGCCCTGCCTTCGATCGGCGCCCGTAGCTCAGCTGGATAGAGCACCAGACTACGAATCTGGGGGTCAGAGGTTCGAATCCTTTCGGGCGCGCCATTCACGAACAGACCTGCGAACGCCGGAAGCGGCGTCCGGTCCGTCCGCAACAGCCTTCCTTGAAACAGCCCGCCGAGCTGCGATGCGGATCTCGCTGGACGTGACGTCCGCCCGATCGAAGACCGCACGAATGTCTGCTTCCCGGACGGGCACCTGCCAAGGCGCGGCTCATCGGCCTCTCCGTGTCGGGCTGCACCGCCACGGGCAGGCCCGCAGCCGTCCGCCACCAGATGGCCCAGGCGTTCACCCGGACGCGGCCTGCTCAAGTACGGCATCAACGATCGACATCCCCAGCCTGCAAGGCCGCGGAGAAGCCCCTGAAGGCGGCAAGCCGAGCAACCGCTCCTGGACCCAGGATTTCCGCTTCGCCTCCCTGCGGCCGGCGGAGCACGACAATCGCCGCCGCGATCCGCCGCGAGCGGTTCCGGCTTCGGAACGGCAACCGGCTCCCCACCACCGACCGACGGAGACCAGGAGAGACATGGCCCGGAACCCTGCGACCGTGGCGGGCAAGGTGCGCATCCGGCACGCCGTCACGGAGACCGACCGCGACGCCGCCCCCTTCCCGACGCCGGCCGCCCGGGCCGCCGCCGAGGATGTGATCGAGGACAACACCGCAGGCTCGGACGGCATCTGATGCGCACCGCGATCCTCGCCCTGCTTCCGGTGCTGGCCGCCTGGCCGGCGCTGGGGCAGACCGACACGTTGCCCGTCCTCGACAAGCCGGTCCCCCGCGGTGAGGAATCGCCGGGCGACGCCTCGTCGATGAGCGTCCGGCCGTCCCGCTCGGCGACGGCGCGGACTCTCAGGGAGTGGTTCGGCGACCGCGCCAACGTTCTGGCGTTCCCCGGTGCCGACTTGAGCGCCAAGTACGCCGCGGCCTGCGCGAGCCTGCCGGCCTCCGGCGGCACGATCTACATCCCGGGCCGGGTCTACACGTCCTCGGGCCGGCTCGCGTGCGACGGCAAGGCGGTCAACGTCGTCGGCGACGGGCCGGGGGTGACCGTCATCCGGTTCACCTCTGCGGCCCCCGGACGGGCAGGCCTCTCGGCGGCTCCGGGCGATGCGCTGCGCCCCGTCACCATCCGGGACCTGAGCCTCATCACGCTGGTGGACCAGGTCGAGGGCAATGCCGCACTCACGCTCCGCTACGGCTCTGCCCCCTCGAACGTCTTCAAGGGCCCGCGCGTCTCGAACGTCGAGATGGCCGGGATCGGCAACAACACGACGTACTGGGCGGCCGGCGTCGATGCCTTCAACATCTGGGGCTTCGACTTCCACGGGCTCCATGTCCGCGGCAAGGACGTGGGGGCGGCCACGGCGTTCCCGGCCGCCAACATGGGCGCGGCCATCCGCATCACCGGCGAGAACGGCGGCGGCTGCTCCGACGGGAAGATCGTCGGCACCCACGCCATCTTCGCCCGCTACCTCGGCTACGTCTCGGGCGACTGCGAGGGGCTGCACTGGGTGGACAACACCGGGGTGGCCGTCGATCAGGGCATCGCGTGGCCCGACGCCAGGGCCCATCCGGGCTTCTTCATCAGCCGCAACCACTTCAACGCGTTCACGCGGGGTGTCGCGATCGCCGGAGCGGTGCAGGGCTTCATTTCCGACAACCTGATCTACAAGTGGACGGGCTCCCGGCAGCCCTTCGCCGGCATCGCCCTCACGACCCATTCGGCCGGCGGCTCGACCTTCTACACGACGAACACCAACGTTCACCACAACACCATCGTCGGGCACACGGGAGGTGGCTCGCGCGGGGGCGAGTCCATCGGCATCGACGTGTCGGGCGGCGACGGGAATATCCTCCAGGGAAACCAGTTCCTGACGGTCGATTACGCCTTCGACTTCGGCGGCATCGCCTCGACCAACACGGCTGCCGACAATCTGGCGGCCGGAACGGTCTCCGGCTGGCAGAAGCGTGTCGGCCTCAAGACGATCAGCCGCGACAACACGCCGGTCCAGGCAGGCACCGACCAGTGGTTCATCCCGCTGACGGGGGGCGGCACCGTCAATGTCGGGGCGTGGTTCCAGAAGATTTTCCTGGCGTCGGACAAGCAGGACACGACGTACACCGACTTCACCAACGCCGAGGCCGGGCGCCAGATCACCATCATCGGCCAGAACGCCCATTCCACGATCGTGCACAACGCCCGCATCCGGCTGCGGGGCGGAGCGAACTTCACCACCTCGGCGGGCTCCTCCCTGACCCTCCTCCACACCGGCGAATACTGGCAGGAGATCGCACGCTCACAATAGCCGGGCCGCTGCGCACGCACCGGCGGCATCAGCCGTCCTGCCGGCGGTGACGGCGAGGTCCGCGCAGGCCGGAGCGTCACCGGCGTGGCGCGGCGACGGCCGGCGGCCTCGCGGGGCTTGGCGATTGCCGGATCCGCGCCGGGATTCCAGAGTGGCGACGCGGCGGCGCGCCCCGGGGTCACGACGGGCGCGTCGCACGCGTCGGGACCTGCGAGCGAAGGCACCGCCCGGTCCCGGCCGAACCGAACGACGTGCCGGGGAGGTAGGAATGGCGAAGGTCGCGATCGTCGGATGCGGCGCCATGGGGTCGGTCTACGCGGCGCTCATGGCCTCCGCCGGCCACGCGGTGCATGCCGTCACGGCCTGGCCCGACCACGCCGCGGCGATGCGGGAGCGGGGCCTGCGCGTCGAGGGCGCGAGCGGCGACCGCCTGGTGCGGCTCGCCGGGGCCGGGACGACGACCGAGGGGATCGGCCCCTGCGACCTCGTCATCATCGCCACCAAGGCCTTCGACGTCGAGGCGGCGGCCCGGAGCTGCGGGCCGCTCGTCGGGCCCGGCACCGTGGTCCAGACGATCCAGAACGGGCTCGGCTCGCCCGAGGTCGCCGCGACGGTGCTGGACCCGGACAGGATCGCCATCGGCGTGGTCGGCGGCTTCGGCGCCTCGATGCGCGGGCCCGGCCACGCGCACCACAACGGCCTCGAGATGATCCGCTTCGGGGCCTTCGCGGGCCTGCCGCGGGAGCGCCTCGAGGCCTCGGCGGCGATCTGGGAATCCGCCGGGTTCACGGTCAGCCTGTTCGACGACGTCCGCCGGATGGTCTGGGAGAAGCTGATCATGAACGTCACCTTCTCGGGCACCGCCACCCTCACCGGCCTGACCATCGGCGCGATCATGGCCGATCCGGATGCCTGGGAGGTGGCCCTGGGCTGCGCCCGGGAGGCGATCGCGGTGGCGGAGGCGACCGGCGTCACACTTGCGGTCGGCGATCCGGTCGAGCACATCCGGCGGCTCGGCGGCAAGATTCCGGGAGCGCGGCCGTCGATGCTGCTCGACCATCAGGCCGGACGCCGCGGCGAGGTCGAGGCGATCAACGGCGCGATCCCGCGCCTGGGGCGGCTGTGCGGCGTCCCGACCCCGGTCAACGACACGCTCGTCGCCCTCATCAAGGCGCGCGAGGCCGCGTTTCCGGCCCGCGCCGGGGCGGAGACCTGCCCGGCCTGACCGGCCCCCGCCCGCCGGCGCCGGCGATCAGGGGCAGGGCAGGGGGACGATGCGTTCCCCTGAGGTCGTCGTTCGGACGCTGGTCACACGACCTTGCCGGGATTCAGCACCCCGGCCGGGTCCATCAACGTCTTGAGGCGCCGCATCAGGGCGATCTCCGCGTCCGAGCGGACGTGGCCGAGCCAGGGCTTCTTCGTCAGGCCGATGCCGTGCTCGGCCGAGACCGTGCCGCCGAACTCGCGCACCAGGCCGTAGACCACCTCCTGGATCACGTCCTTGGGCTGGGGCACGGCGCCCCGCAGGCCGGCCACGATGTGCAGGTTGCCGTCGCCGATATGGCCGTAGAACAGCGCGAAGGCACCGGGCAGGCGCGCCTCCAGGGCCGCCTTGCAGGCCCGCACGTAGGCGTCCATCGCGGCCACCGGCAGGCCGATGTCGAAGGGCTCGTGCGGCCCCAGCACCTGCGGGAATTCCGAGCAGGCGTCGCGCACGCCCCAGAACGTCGTCACGTCCGCCAGCGAGCGCGACACGACCGCGTCGGCGAGGAGCCCGGCCTCCGCTTGAGCCTCGAGCCAGGCCTGGAAGCGGGGCGCGTCGAAGGTCTCGTCGGTGCCCTGCGCCTCGACCAGGCAGTAGGCGGCGTGGCCCGCGGGCAGCGGCACCCGCACGCCCGGCATCCCGGCGACCACCTCCCAGTAATCCGGCCACATCACCTCGAAGGCCGACAGCATCGGGCCCAGGCCCCGACGGGCCGCGGAGAGGAGCCCGACCACCGCCTCGTAGCTCGGCAACGCGCAGAGGGCGGCGAACGTGCAGGCGGGCTTGGGAAACAGCCGCAGCACCAGCCGGGTGATGACGCCGAGGGTGCCCTCCGAGCCGATGAACAGGTGCTTGAGGTCGTAGCCGGCGTTGTTCTTGATCATCCGGTTGAGGGCGCTGATCACGCTGCCGTCTGGCAGCACGACCTCCAGGCCGAGGATCATGTCGCGGGTCATGCCGTAGCGGATGACGCGGTTGCCGCCGGCATTGGTCGACGCGTTGCCGCCGATGGCGCAGGAGCCCCGCGCCCCGAGATCGAGCGGACCAGGAAGCCGGCCTCGTCGGCGGCCTGCTGCACCACCTGAAGCGGCGTGCCGGCCCGCACGGTCATCGTGGCCGAGGCCGGGTCGATCGCCTCGATGCCGGTCATGCGCTCGAGGGAGAGGGCGACCGAGCCGGGCAGGGGGCGGGCGCCGCCGCACAGGCCGGTGAGGCCGCCCTGGGGCACCACCGGCACGCCGTGGGCGGCGCAGATCCGCATCGCCGCGGCGACCGCCTCGGTGGTGGTGGGCCGCACCACCGCGAGGGGCGGCTGCGGCCCGAGGGTGCTCCAGTCGGATACGTTGCGGGCCGGCCGCTCGGCGCCGGTGAGGACCGCCTTCGCGCCGAGCGCCGCCACGAGGGCGGCCAGGACCGCCTCGGCCTCCGTCTCCGGCATCGCCATCATCCAATTCCTCCCACTGGGACGCCGCTCTCGACGCGGGTCTTTCCCAAGCAGACATGCGTTGGCAGGCCACACGGTACCCGACAGCAGGCTTGGGCCGAACTTGCAAGTGGACGCTTGTCGTGAGTCTCTCCCTTTCCCGGACGACTGAAGCGTCAGCGAAAGTCGTCCGGGAAAGGGGGAAAGCATGCTTGGTCCTCACGCCGCCGCAGCGCGGGAGATGCCGGCGATCTCGGCCGCGATGCGCCGGCCGAGATCGGCCTGCGCGGCGACGAGCGGCGGGCGCACCCGGCCGAAGGCCGCCTCGCCGGTCATCGCCGCGAGAGCCGATTTCAGCACCGGCACGAATGGCCCGTCGATCAGGCCGATGGCCGCCCGCATCGGCGCGGCGGCGGCGGCCGGATCGGTGAACATCGCCCGCACCAGGCCCGGGACGATGTTGGCCATGCCGCAGATCGTGCCGGCCCCGCCCTCGGCCAGCGCCCGGCCGATATCGGCCTCGTTGCCGACGCAGACCGCGACCTCGGGACAGGCCACCCGGAAGGCCTGGAACTGGGAAAAGTCCCCCGAACTGTCCTTCACCCCGGCGACGAGCCGGCCGTACCGCGCCCGCAGGGCCGCCACCACCGCAGGCGGGATGGCGACGCCGGAGGTCTGCGGGATGTGGTAGAGCGTCGCCCGCAACCGGTCGTCGCGGACGCCGTCGAGGAAGGCCGAGAAGGCGTCGACGAGGCCGGCCTCGGTCACGTCGCGGTAGAAGTAGGGCGGCAGCACCAGGACGTGGGTCAGCCCGAGGCCGAGCGCGGCCTTCGTCAGCGCGACCGCGTCTGGGATCGCCGGGTAGCCGGCGCCGAGGCTGATCCGTCCGGCCGGGACGCCGGCGGCGAGCAGGGCCTCGACGGCGGCGAGGCGCTCGGCCGCCGAGAACGCGGTGCCCTCGCCGGTGGTGCCGAACGGCACCACCCCGTCGCAGCCCTGAGCCAGCAGGGCCTGGACGTGGCGCACGAGGGCGCCGTGGTCGACCGTGCCCGCCTCGGTCAGCGGCGTGGCGAGGGCGACCCACAGGCCGGTGATGGCGTCGTTCATGCGGTCCTCCGTGAGGGTGCTTTGCGCCCGGTCTTCTCTTGATCCTGGGGCGCCCTGCGCCCGGTGGTTTCCGGATCGGAAGGTGCCTGGAACCCGCCCGCGTCCTGCTCCGCGTCGAGGCCGAGCGCCCGGCGGCGCGACGTGTCGAGGTGCCGGCGCAGGGCGGTCACCGCCGCCTCGGGATCGCGCCGCTCCACCGCGGCCAGGATGGCGGCGTGCTCGGCGAAGGCGGGGGGCAGCGCCTCGGGCGAGAGCGCGACGCGGCTCTGCATGATCACCCGGATGCGAATGAGGTTCACCCGGTGGATCTCGGAGACCAGCCCGTTGCCGAGATGGGCGACGACCGCGTCGTGGAAGCCCCAGTCCGTCGCCTGCGCCTCACGGATGAGGGCTTCGTTGACGCCGCCCTCGGCTTCCGCGCTGATCCGGTCGTGCGCGGTCCGATGGGCCGCCACTACGACCGCCGGGGCGGTGCGGGCGAAATGCGCCACCGCCGCGGTCTCGATGATCTCCCGGAGCTGGAAGGCCTCGCGCACGAGGCGCAGATCCACCGCCGCGACTTGGAGCCCGCGCTGGGGCAGGGTGGTGATCAGCCCGTCGGCCTCGAGCCGCGGGATCATCTCGCGCACGGCACCGAGGGGCAGGCCGGTGACAGCCATCAGCGCGCGCTGGGTCACGAACGCGCCCGGCGCCAGGCGCCCGTCCAGCAGATGCTGGACGAAGGCGTCGTAGGCTTGGTCGCGCTGCTTCATGCCTCCTCGACTGACACTGACATGTCAGCCTGTCAATCGCTGAATGGTCAACCCGCGCGACGGTTCGGCCGGGGCCGCGCGGGATCCCTCGGTCCGGGGATTCCCGCGGCCCGGCCGTTCCTGGGCGTCGCGCTCACGCCTCCCCGGCGCGGGGGGCCGCCGGCACCGCGGCGATCCCGGCGCCGGCGGCCCAGGCGGAGAGGTCCTGCTTGCGGATTGCCGCCGCCATCAGGTCGGGAAAGAGGTCGGGCGTGCAGGCGAAGGCCGGTACGCCGAGGGCAACGAGGCGGGCGGCGAGCCCCCGGTCGTAGGCCGGCGCGCCCTCGTCGGAGAGGGCGAGCAGCGCCACCACCTGCACGCCGGCGGAGACGAGGCGTTGGGCCTGTGCGAGCAGGCCGGCCTCGACCCCGCCCTCGTAGAGGTCGGAGATCAGCACCAGCACCGTGTCCTCGGGCCGGGTGATGCGCGAGGCGCAGTAGCCGACCGCCCGGTTGATGTCGGTGCCGCCGCCGAGCTGGACCGAGAACAGCACCTCGACCGGATCGTCCAATTCATCGGTCAGGTCCACCACCTCGGTGTCGAACACCACGAGCCGGGTCGAGACCGCCGGCAGCGAGGCCATCACCGCCCCGAAGATGCTCGAGTAGACCACGGAGTTCGCCATCGAGCCGGACTGGTCGATGCACAGGATCACGTCCTTGAGCGAGCCGCGGCTCTTGCGCCCGTGGCCGAGGCGCGTCTCCGGGATGATCGTCCGGTACTCCGCCTGGTAGTGGCGCAGGTTCGCCCGGATGGTGCGGTTCCAGTCGATCTCGGCGTGGCGCGGGCGGCGGTTGATGCTGGCGCGGTCGATCGCCCCGTTCACCGCCTGCCGCAGCGGCTCCTCCAGGCGCTTCATCAGCGCCTCGACCACCTTGCGCACGACGAGGCGGGCGGTCTCCTTGGTGCGCCCGCCGAGGAGGCCGCGCATCGAGATCAGGGTCGAGACGAGGCTGACGTCGGGCTGGACCGCCTCCAGCATCTCCGGCTCGGTCAGCATCCGCTTGAGGTCGAGCCGTTCGAAGGCGTCGCGCTGCATCACCTGTACGACGGAGGCCGGGAAGTAGTCGCGGATGTCGCCGAGCCAGCGCGGCACGGACGGGGCGGAGGCGCCGAGGCCCCCCTTGCGGTCGGAATCGTAGAGGGCGCCCAGCGCCCGGTCGAGGCGCTGGTCGGACTCGGCCAGCGCGCAGCCGGTGCCCTCGGCCGCCCCGCCGCCAAGGACGAGGCGCCAGCGGCGCAGGCGTTCGGTCTCGCTCGCGGTCTCGCTCATGCGGCGTCTCCGGTCGTCTCAGTGCCCGCCTTCGCGGGCTCGGGCGCGAGCAGCAGGCGCAGGATCGGCAGGACCTTCGCGGCGCGCTGCGCGTCGAAGCCCCGCGACCCGTCCGCCTCCGCGGGCGAGGCGCCGCCCGGGCGGGCGAGCGCCTCGCCCAAAGCCCGGCGCTCCGCCGGGGCGAGGGTCGCGAAGGTGCGGCGCACCAGCGGCAGCAGCTCGGTGAAGAGCGCCTCGTCGAGGCCGCAGAGCCACTCGTCGACCACCGCGAGCAGGCCCTGCCCGTGGATCAGGACAGTGCCGCTGTCCTCGAGGAAGCCCTCGATCCAGGCGGCGGCCTGTGCGGCGCCGGCGGCGCGCGACAGGGCGAGACGCAGGCGCTCGCCGGCCTCCACGGCATCGACGGCCCGGTCGTCGAACAGGAGGCGCAGGCTGCGGCCGACGACGCGGCCGTGGACGTGCTCCTGGTCGGCCAGCGCCCGCAGGGCCTCCTGCCACACCGCCCTCAGGCCGGGATCCTCGACGAGGGCGACCGCGTCCGAGACGGCGACGATGCGTGTCTTGGCGGCGCGCGCCGCATCGTCGTCGAGGCTCTGGCAGGCGGCGACGAGGCCGGCGGCAGCCCGCGGCACCAGGCCCCGCACCACCGCCAGCACCGGCTCGGTGTCGGAGGAGCGCACGGAGCCGTAGCGGGCGAGCTCGGCCAGGGCCGGCAGCGCGTCCATCAGGTCGAACACGTCGGCCGAGACCGCGGCGCGGTCGTTGAGCGCCCGGATCACCTCCGTCGTCGCCCCGGCGAGGTCGGCGTCGAGGAGCGTGCCGATCAGGCCGGACAGCTCGGCGACGCGGCCCGCCCCGCGGGCGCGGGTCCGCACGCGGCCGGAGGCGGCCTCCGCGACGGTGCCGCCCTCCGCGGAAGCCGCCACCAGCTCCACCACCCATTCGGGCTGCCAGGCGAGGAACCACGCCTCCTTGAAGGTGCCGCGCCCGCGCGCCGCCCGCCGCGTGCCCCACGGGACTCCGATCAGCGCCAGCCGGTTGAGGAAGTGGCTGCGGGCGAGATCGGCCTCCTTGCGCAGGTCGAGGGTGATCTCGCCCGCGGACGCGCCGGGCTTGAGGCGCAGGCGCTTGCACTGCGCCTCGAAATCCGCCTCGACCGGGGTGCCGGGGCTGTCCGGCGGCGTGGCGCCGAGGCGCTCGCCGATGACGAGCTTGCGCCGGATCAGCCCCATCGGCGCCGGGTCGGCGAAGCAGAGCGTCGCCTGGGCGGCCTCGTCGAGGTCGTCGAGGGAGGGCCGGCTCCGGCCGCGGAAGCCGGCGAGCGCCTCGGCGAGCCGCGCCGCCTCGATCACCGAGGCCGGGGAGGCGTCGAGGTCCTCTTCGCGCAGCAGGGCGGCGGCGCGGGCGAGCCAGCGGGCGGCGACGCGGCTCTCGTGGTGCCAAAGGGTGTCGTACCACTCCGGCGACAGCACCCCGGCCCGATAGCCGGAGGCGAAGGCCAGCCGCTCGTAGGACCAGGGCGCCCAGGCGGCGGCGACCTTGGTCTTAGGCAGGTTTTTCAGCGTTGCGGCATCCGCCGTGGCCTGGCCCTTGGCGTCGTGGCGGGCGAGCGCCGGGACGTGCCAGGCGCCGCAGACCACCGCGATCCTGGCGAACCCGTCCTTGGCCGCCCGCCGAATCGCGCCGCGCATGTGCGCCTCGCGCGCCTCCTCGCGCGCCCCGTCCTCCGGGTCGGGCTCCTCGCCCTCGCGCAAGGCGGCCATCGCCTCGGCGATCGCCGCGAACACGTCGCCGTCCGCGCCCGCCCGGCTCTCGACCAGGGCATCCCACCAGCGCTCGCCGTCCGGATAGCCGGCGGCCGCCGCGAGCTCGCCGAGGGGATCGCGCCGGATCGCGGCGGGAGCCGGGGCGCCCCCCCCC
>NZ_LABY01000163.1 GCF_001043975.1 Methylobacterium variabile | reverse complement strand
ATCGGCGGCGGCATCGGCTTCGGGCTCGGCCTCGCCAACGGCCTGTCGCGCCTGTCGGACCAGCTCACCGACACCACGGTGCAGATGATCCGCAACATCCCGCACCTGTCGCTGATCCCGCTGGTGATCCTGTGGTTCGGCATCGGCGAGGAGGCGAAGCTCTTCCTGGTGGCGCTCGGCGTGTTCTTCCCGATCTACGCCAACACCCTGCACGGCATCCGCTCGGTCGATCCGCAGCTCGTCGAGATGGGCCGGATCTACGGCATGTCGCGGGCCGAGCTGTTCTCCCGCGTGGTGCTGCCCGGCGCCCTGCCCTCGGTCTTCGTGGGCCTGCGCTACGCGCTCGGCATCATGTGGCTGACCCTGATCGTCGCCGAGACGATCTCGGCCTCCTCCGGCCTCGGCTATATGGCGATGCAGGCGCGCGAGTTCATGCTGGTCGACGTCGTGGTGCTGGCGATCCTGATCTACGCCCTCCTCGGCAAGGTCGCCGACCTCCTGACCCGCCGCCTCGAGCGCGCCTGCCTGGCCTGGAACCCGGCCTACCGCTCGGCCTGAGCCACACTCCCGCATCCCAGGGCCTTCCCATGATCGCCAGCACCCTCCGCCGGCTCGACGGCTTCGTCCCGGCCCGGCCCGCATCGTCCCGCCGCGACATCATCGATCGGGAGATCGCCCGCGACCGGACCGCGACCGGGCTCGGCATCACCCTGCGCGGCCTGTCGAAGGCCTTCGACGGCGGAAAGCCGGTGATCGACGGGCTCGACCTGCACGTGCCGGCGGGCCAGTTCGTCGCCGTGGTCGGGCGCTCGGGCTGCGGCAAGTCCACCCTGCTGCGCCTGATCCTCGGCCTCGAGGCGCCGAGCGCCGGCCGGGTCGCGGTCGAGGGCGGGGCGGGCCCGCGCCGGATCATGTTCCAGGAGCCGCGCCTCCTGCCCTGGGCGAAGGTTCTCGACAACGTCGCGGTCGGCCTCGGCCTCGGCCGCGGCGGGACCGCGGCGGAGCGGCGGGAGCGGGCGGCCGCGGCTCTGGCCGAGGTCGGCCTCGCCGAGAAGGCGGGCCAGTGGCCCTCCACCCTCTCAGGCGGCCAGCGCCAGCGGGTGGCGCTCGCCCGCGCCCTCGTCAGCCATCCGGGGCTGCTCGCCCTCGACGAGCCCCTCGGCGCCCTCGACGCGCTGACCCGCATCGACATGCAGGCGATGATCGAGCGGATCTGGCGCGCGCAAGGCTTCACCGCCCTCCTCGTCACCCACGACGTCGCCGAGGCGGTGGCGCTCGCCGACCGCATCCTGGTGGTCGAGGCCGGCCGCATCGCCCTCGACGTGGCCGTCACCGTGCCGCGCCCGCGCCGGCGCGGCGACCCGGAGCTGGCCGCCCTCGAGGGCCGCATCCTCGATCACCTTCTCGACGGGCGTGCCTGATCGTGCCCTCTACCGGAGTTGTCCCATGACCGGCCAGACCGACGTCCTCTGGTTCCTGCCCACCCACGGCGACGGCCGCTACCTCGGCGCGCAGGAAGGCGCCCGGGCCGTCTCCCTGCCCTACCTGCGCCAGATCGCCCAGGCGGCGGACGAGCTCGGCTATTACGGCGTGCTGCTGCCGACCGGGCGCTCTTGCGAGGATTCCTGGGTCGTCGCCTCGGCGCTCGCGCCGCTGACCCGGCGCCTGCGCTTCCTGGTGGCGGTGCGGCCGGGCCTGCAGCTGCCGGCCGCCGCCGCCCGCATGGCCGCCACCCTCGACCGGATCTCGGACGGGCGGCTCCTCATCAACGTGGTCACGGGCGGCGATCCCGTCGAGTTGCGCGGCGACGGCGTCTTCCTCGCCCACGACGAGCGCTACGCGGTGACCGACGAGTTCCTGCGGGTCTGGCGCGCGCTCCTCTCCGGCGAGACCGTGACATACCAGGGCGAGCACCTGCGGGTGGAGGACAGCCGGCTGATCTTCCCCCCGGTGCAGCGGCCCTACCCGCCGCTCTACTTCGGCGGCTCGTCGCCGGCCGGCATCGAGGTCGCGGCCGACCACTGCGACGTCTACCTGACCTGGGGCGAGCCCCCGGCCGACGTGGCGGACAAGATCGCGCGGGCCCGTGAGGCGGCCGAGCGGCGGGGGAAAACCTTCTCCTACGGCATCCGCCTGCACGTCATCGTGCGCGAGACCGAATCTGCCGCCTGGGAGGCGGCCGAGTCGCTGATCTCGCGCCTCGACGACGCCACCATCGCCCGGGCGCAGGCGACCCTGGCGCGCCAGGACTCCGTCGGCCAGAGCCGGATGATGCAGCTGCACGGCGGCCGGCGCGACAAGCTGGTGGTATCGCCGAACCTCTGGGCCGGCGTCGGCCTGGTGCGCGGCGGCGCCGGCACCGCCCTCGTCGGCTCCCCCGACCAGGTCGCCGACCGGATGAAGGAGTACATCGACCTCGGCATCGACCGCTTCATCCTCTCCGGCTACCCGCACCTGGAGGAGGCCTACCGCTTCGCCGAGCTGGTCTTTCCCAAGCTGCCGCTCCGCAGCACCACCGGCACGGCGGCGACGGGCGCGCGCAACGACGGCCCGTTCGGCGAAGTGATCGCCAACGACATCGTGCCGGCGCGGGGGGTGGCGGCGCATTGAGGGGGTCGTGCCAGGCTGCGTCGAGCGAGGGCAAACAGAGCCCGTTCGGCGCGGTTCAACCATTCATCTCACCCGCGACCTCATCCTGAGGCGGCAGTCGATCGACGATCGACTGCCGCGCGTAGGGATGGCGCGACCGTCCCGGCGAGGATTGCGTCCGCTTCCACGGAGCGGCCGTTGCGTGCAGCACGCGGACGCGACGGCTCTCCGACCGGGGTCTCGAGGTTGCGGATCGTGAGCGCGGCCATGGCCGATACATTCGAGGCTATTGAGAAGCTGAGGTGGAACGCCTGATCCAGGCCGTGATGTCATCCTCCGTCATCTCCCCCGCGGCGATGGCCGTCCAGATCCGGACGACGTCGCTGTCGGAGGCGATCAGCGCGTAACCATTGAGCGCGAGAAAAAGCTCGGTTACGACAGCCGAGACCCGCTTGTTGCCGTCCAGGAAGCCGTGTTTGCGGGCCAGGCCGAACGCGTAGCAGGCCGCGAGTTCGCAGATGTCCTCGCAACCGCCGAGGTCATGACGGTTTCGGGGCCGATCCAGGGCCGAGTCGAGCATCATCCTGTCGCGGATCCCGATGGCGCCGCCATGCTCGGCCAGCTGCTCGTCGTGGATGGCGAGAACGACCTCCCTCTCGACCCAGAACGGCGTCACTGGGCGGCGTTACCTAGTGGCGTTACTTGGCGGCATCACTTGGCGAGTTCGCGCAACGCGTTGCGGCGGCGCTTCATGATCTCCCGCGCCTTGCCCATCTGCTCCTCGAAGGTCGGGTCGTAGGGGGTGAGCCGGTAGCCGTCCGGCGTCTCGGTGAGGAACACGGTGTCGCCCTTCTCGACCTTGAGGCGTGCGACCGCTTCCTTCGGGAGCACGAAGCCGACCGAGTTCCCGATTCCCGTGAGCTTGAGCGCCAGCATGGCGGACTCCGCTGTTACAACGTTCGTTATAACGATGGGGCGGCGGGCAAATTCATGCAAGCGCCTCCTATGCCCGGCGAACCGGAGCAGGCGACCGGGAGCCTGGCAGAGCCGCCATCTCACCGGAAATCCCGGCTCCCGACCCGCAGCGGCCGGCCTAAGCCCCGCGGATCCGCCCCCCCGCGCCGCGCCTCGTCCCCCCGCCAGCCATCGACCGCCAGCGGCGCGACTGCGTCCTCCGCCACCCGCGCCAGCAGGTCCGAGCGGTCGATCAGGTGCTCGGCGACGAGGTGGATCACGTCGCCCTCGCGCTGCACCCGGCCGCGGGCGGCCATCAGGCCGGCCTGGAGGATCAGGGTGCGCTGGCGGGTGAACAGCGACGGCCAGATAACCAGGTTGGCGATCTCGGTCTCGTCCTCCAGCGTGATGAACATCACGCCCTTGGCCGAGCCCGGTTTCTGGCGCACCAGCACCAGCCCCGCCACGGTCACCCGGGCGCCGTCGCGCAGGCGGCCGAGGGAGGCGCAGGTCGAGACGCCGTCGCGCGACAGCATCGCGCGCAAGAAGGCGAGAGGGTGGCGGCCGAGGCTGAGGCCCGACGCCCGGTAATCCGCCACCACGGCGGCCCCCTCGCTCAGGGGCGCGAGGCGCACCGGCGGCTCGGCGAGTTCGGGCGTCGGCATCACCTCGCGCCGGTCGGCGGCCGCGAAGAGCGGCAGCGGCTGAGGCGCGAGGCCGCGGATCGCCCACAGGGCCTCGCGCCGCCCGACACCGAGGCACGCGAAGGCGTCCGCGGCAGCGAGGCTCCGCAGACCTTTGAGCGAGAGCCCGGCCCGGCGCCACAGGTCCTCGACCGAGCGGAAGAGATCGGCCTCCCGCACGGTGGCGATCCGGGCGCCGTCCTGGTTGGGCAGGCCGCGCACCAGCCGCAGGCCCAAGCGCACCGCGAGCCGCCCCTCCCCCGCCGGCTCCAGGGTGCAGTCCCAGCGCGAGGCGTTGACGCTGACCGGCCGGACCTCGACCCCGTGGTTGCGGGCGTCGCGCACGATCTGGGCCGGGGCGTAGAAGCCCATCGGCTGGGCGTTGAGGAGGGCGCAGCAAAAAACCTCGGGGTGCTGGCACTTCAGCCAGGACGAGGCGTAGGCAATGAGGGCGAAGGAGGCGGCGTGGCTCTCCGGGAAGCCGTAGGAGCCGAAACCCTCGAGCTGGCGGTAGGTGCGGGCGGCGAAATCCGGGTCGTAGCCGTTGGCGATCATGCCCTGGATCAGCTTCTCCTCGTAGAGGCCGATCGTGCCGTCGCCCTTGAAGGTGCCCATGGCGCGGCGCAGGCCGTCGGCCTCCGCGGCGGAGAAGCCGGCGGCGACGATCGCGACCTGCATCGCCTGCTCCTGAAAGAGCGGCACGCCCTTGGTCCGTTCGAGCACTGCCTTCAACGCCTCGGTCGGATAGGTGACCGGGTCGAGGCCGCGGCGCCGGCGCAGGTAGGGGTGGACCATGTCGCCCTGGATCGGGCCCGGCCGTACGATCGCGACCTCGATGGTGAGGTCGTAGAGGTCTTCGGGCTGCATCCGCGGCAGCATCGCCATCTGGGCCCGGCTCTCGATCTGAAACACGCCGATCGTGTCGGCGCGCCGGATCATCGCGTAGGTTTCTTTGTCATTCGGCGGGATGTCGGCGATCTCCCGCGGCGGCTTCGATTCCGGCTTGTGCTCGGCCAAGAGCGCGAAGGCCCGGCGCAGGCAGCCGAGCATGCCGAGGCCGAGCACGTCGACCTTCATGAACCGCAGGGCCTCGATGTCGTCCTTGTCCCACTCGATGATCTGGCGGTTCTCCATCCGGGCCGGGACCACTGGGCAGAGCGCGTCGAGCCGGTCGAGGGTCAGGACGAAGCCGCCGGGATGCTGGCCGAAATGGCGCGGCGTGCCGATCAGCGCCCGGCCGATCTCGAGCGTCAGCCGCAGGGAGCGCTCGGAGAGGTCGAGGCCCAAGGCCTTCGCCTCGCGCTCGCCGACACCCTCGCGCGACCAGCCCCAGACCAGGCGGGCGAGCGCCCTGGTGACGTCTTCCGGCACCCCCAGCACCTTGCCGACCTCCCGCACCGCGCCGCGGGCGCCGTAGCGGATCACCGTGGCGGTGAGCGCCGCGCGCTCGCGGCCGTAGGTGGCGTAGATCCACTGGATCACCTCCTCCCGGCGCTCGTGCTCGAAATCGACGTCGATGTCGGGCGGCTCGTCGCGGGTCTCGTTGATGAAGCGGGCGAAGAGCAGCCCCTGCTCGACGGGGTCGATGGCGGTGATGCCGAGGCACCAGCAGATCGCCGAGTTCGCCGCCGAGCCGCGGCCCTGGCACAGGATGCCCTGGCTGCGGGCGTAGCGGACGATCGCCTCGACGGTGAGGAAGTACGGCGCGTAAGCCTTCCTGGCGACGAGGTCGAGCTCGTCCCCCAGCTGCTTGCGGACCGCCTCCGGCACCCCGGCCGGATAGCGCTTCGCCGCGCCCTCCCAGGTCATCGCCTCGAGGCGCGCTTGCGCCGGGCGCCCGTCGGCCCCGGCCTCGTCCGGATAGGTGTAGGTCAGCTCGTCGAGGGAGAAGCGGCAGGCCTCAGCGATCGCCGCGGCCCGGGCGAGGGCCTCCGGATGGCGGGCGAACAGGCGCGCGGTCTCGGCCGGATCGTGCAGGTGGCGCCCGGCATGGCGCTCGCGGGAGAACCCCGCCGCCGCGATGGTGGTCTTCAGGCGGATGCAGGTGACCACGTCCTGCATCACCCGCCGTTCGGGCACGTGGTAGAGCACGTCGCCGAGGGCGACCGTCGGCACCCGCGCCGTTCGGGCGAGGCCCGCGATCTCCTCGAGCCGCAGGTGGTCGTTGACGCCGAAGCGGCGCGACAGGCCGCAGGAGAGGCGGCGGCCGAAGATCGCCTTGAGACTGCGCAAGCGCCCGGCCAGGGCGTCGTCCGGGCGGTCGGCGGGCAGCACCGCCAGCAGGCCCTCGCTCCACTCGGCGACGTCCGCGGTTGCCAGGTGGCAACCGCCGCGGGGCGCCCGCTCCCGCGAGCGGCCGAGGGTGAGCAGGCGGCAGAGCCGGCCGTAGGCCGCCCGGTCGGTGGGGTAGACGAGCAGGCTCCAGCCCTCGGCGAGGTCGAGGCGGCAGCCGACGATCAGGCGGCATCCCGTGGTGCGGGCGGCGGCATGGGCCCGCACCATGCCGGCGAGCGAGTTGCGGTCGGTGACGGCGAGCGCCCGGATGCCGAGGAGCGCGGCGGCGGAAAAGAGCTCCTCCGGCGAGGAGGCGCCGCGCAGGAACGAGTAGTGGGTGGTGACCTGCAATTCGACGCTCATCGCGGATCCCGGCGCATCACGACTCCCCCAGCCCGTGCAGCCACCAGCGCGCGCCCTCCCCCGCCGGGGCGTCGCGGAACAGCCAGTAGCGGGCGCCGGTCTCGTCCTCGACCCGGTAGTAGTCGCGGGAGGCCAGGACCTCGTCGTCGGCGCGCCACCACTCGCCGAAGACCCGCTCCGGCCCGTCCGCGCGGGCGACCCGGCGGCGGCTGCCGCGCCAAGTGAAGGCGGAGGGCGGCGCGTCCGGCAGCACGGCCATCACCATGACCGGCTCCGGCGGGGTGAGCAGGCGGCCGGGCCGCTTCAGGTCGGCGGGCCAGGTCAGGCCGGTGGCGGGGCTCAACGGCGCGACCCGGCGCACCGCCCGCTCGGGCCACTCGCTCTCGACCGGCGCGGCGCGAAACAGCCGCCCGGGGCCGAGCCGCAGCGCCAGCCGGTCGACGAGCTCCGCCATCGCGTCCGGATCCGGCTCCTCGCCAGGGGCGGCGAGCTGGCGCGCCTCCAGGCCCTCGACCCGGGCCGCCGCGAGCCGGGCCTCGTCGAGGCCGTGGCCGGGATCGACGGACCCCAAGCGCTCGGCGAGCAGGCGGGCGAGGTGGCGCGGGTCGCGGCTCGGCCGGGCGGTGCCGACGCTGACGGATTGATGCAGGCCGTCGACCCGCCGGAAGACGAGGTCGAGCCGGCGCGCCCCGAGCCCGTGCCGGGCGAGCCCTTCCGCCAGCATCGCGGCGAGCCGCCCGGTCACCCGGGCGAGCGTCTCGGGCGCTCCGATCGGCTCCGGGAAGGTGAGGCGCACGGCGTGCTCCACCGGCGGAGCCAGGTAGGCGAGCGGCTCGGGAGCGTGGCCCAGGGCCTGGTCGAGGCGGCGGGCGGGATCCTCGCCGAAGCGCAGGCGCAGCGGGCCGCGGGGCTGGTCCAGGAGGTGGCCGACTCGCGCGATGCCGAGCTGAGCCAGACCCGAGACGGTGTCGCGCTCGAGGCGCAAGGCCCAGAGCGGCAGGTCGAGGAGGTGGGCCCGCTGCCCGCCGGGCGGCAGCACGATCTCGGGGGACAGGCACCGGGCGGCCGCCCAGGCGGCGCCAGGCGTGTCGGCGAGCGCCGCCCGGACCCGGTAGCCGACCCGGCCGAGGCGGCGGCGCAAATGGCTGAGCAGGGCCGCCTCGCCGCCATGCAGGTGGGCAGCGCCGACGACGTCGATCCAGATCCCGTCCGGCGGGTCGGGGGCGACGAGAGGGGCGTAGCACAGACACCAGGCCGCGAGGCGGTGGAGCGCCGCCGCGTCGCCCTCCGGATCGGCCGCGATCACCGCGAGGCCCGGCACCATCGCCTGCGCCTGCGCGAGGGCGAGGCCGGGACGCAGGCCGAGACCCCGGGCGGCATGGTCGACGGCCGCAAGCACCCGGCGCGGGCCCTCCTGCGCCACCACGACCACCGGCTCATCCGGCGGCGGCCCGCCGTTCCGGCGCCGCCAGCGGTCGGTCGGCCAGGTCGGCAGGAACACGCAGATGACCCTTCGCATCGGGAGCCTCAAGGAGCCAGGTGCGGGGCTCGGCGCCCCGGGCGCGCAGGAGCGCCACGGTCCAGCGGGCCCGCGACAGGCCCGGCACGGGAAGAGCGGGGGACGGCGCCGCGGTGACGCCCCAGCGGGTGGCGGCGGCGTTCGGCTCCGGCGCGGCGGCGCCCCAGCGGCGGATCACCAGGGCGAGGCTGCCGCTGCCCTCGGCGGCGAGCTGCAGCCGGCGCGAGGGCGTGAGCCCGAGCCGGGCGACCTCGCCGACCACCGCCGCGAGGCCGCGATGGCGCAGGCCCTCCTCCATGGTGGGCAAAACCTCGGCCTCGCGCCGGGTCTCGGCGTAGAGCACCCGGTCGGGATGGAGCCCGACCGCGGCGAGGCCGGGGGCGAACAGGTCGCGGCAGGCCAGGCACCACAGCACCGGGCCGGGATGCCGGGCGAGGATCGCGGCGGCGAACAGGGCCGCCAGCGCCCCCTCTCCGTCCACCGGCCCCGCCGCCAGCACCTCGTGCACGGCGCCGAGGCGCAAACCCCCGCCCGGCAGGTGCCCGTCCAGGGCCGCGACGCCGAACGGCAGGACCGGACGTCCCGCCTCCCCGGGCGCCGGCCCGCCGATCTGCTCGCGCAACGCCGCGAGCTGCCGCTCCCGCTCGGCCTGCCGCATCTCATGCCCATCACCGACCGAAGCTCGAACATGTTCTTGTTTTGTTCGATTTCGAGGGGGTGTCAATCGGGGCTGTGGATGGATGGGTCAACAGGACCCGCGAAAACCAGGGTCCTGTTGACGGCAGCGGGGATAGCGGCCCCGGGGCGGCCCGGAAAGCCTCCCGGCGCAAGGAGATCGGACAGGCGGGCGATGCGGGCCACGAGCGGGCACAGCCGTTGGACAACCCGCGCCAAGCCGCCAGGAGCGCCGCTGAGCTGGATTCGAGGCCGGTAGCTGCCCTAGAACAGTCCTGGGGCTGCACGGGCCTCCACGGGCTTCCTGGCGCGGATTCCGGACGGCCCGGCCCGTCCAGGTGCCGGCGGGCGCGCCGCTTCGGCTCCGGATGCGAGAATCCGGGTCGTCCCGGGCGCCGTGCGGCTCCCGGCGGCACGCCGATCAGCCTACGCCGGGCTGTCCGCGATTCACACAGCTTTCCAAGCTGTTAATCGGGGGCCTGCGCCGAGTAACCTACGGGGCCACGCAGAGTCGCCTTCCCGGCTCCCCGGTTTCCGCGCAGACCAGCCTACGCGGCCGCGCCGAGTTGCCTACGCGACCGCGCAGACCAGCCTACGCGAACAGGACCTAAACCCTTGCGGTGGAATGGGAAATCGCCACCCCATATAATACCCATATAGCTCTACGGATTCAGACTCGGAATCTAGATTCTGAATCTCTCATAAAAAGGCTTTTGGGTTTCGAGACTTAGGACCTCCCATGGGCAAACGGCGGAGATCCGGCCCCTCCGCAGTTGCCCAGAAGGGCGATGCCCCCTCCCCCGGTCCCTGAGCCGGCGGCGGCCGCGGGGCCGGAGAGTCTTGCGAGCCGAGACCCCGAGTCGGAGATGCGGAGCCCGCGAGTCGTCGCCCGACAAAGCCCAGAACAGCCGGAGTCGTTTCCACGGGGAAGAGTCGAGGGCAGGCTTGAGGGGGTGGAACCGACTCGCCTGTACGTGGACTGGTGATTCGCCGTCCCGATCCGGGACTCTGGCTGGACTCAGGCCGACTCTTCGAGTCATGGAAATACTTGCCGCGACTCGACACCCCGGCCGACCCGGAGGGTTGCCGGCCGGTTACGCCGACCTTCACGAGCGTAGGCACTTCAGCGCAGGAGCGGTTAAGATCCCGTAGGCAGGTCTGCGTGCCCGGCGGATCGGAAAAACCGTGGAATCTCAAGAGCGAAGGGCCGAGCAGGAGGGCTGCACCGGCGGAGCCGCGCGTAGGCAAGTCGGCGTGGCTGGAGGCCGCCTTGGCGGTGGCGGGGCGTAGGCAACTCAGCGCGGGATGGGCCGCTGCGAGCGGGCATCGCGGCAGACGAAAACCGTCGTCGAGTGCTGCATGACGGCGCGAATGCCGGGTGGCGCCGCGCGTCCTCGTGTCATCGCGGGCAGACCGGCGCGCTCATCTTCCGGTTCCGGGAAGGGCGTGGTGAGAACTCGCGCGCCGTCCCTCCTCCCGGTACCGCTCGCGGTGGGACGAGACTTCGCGCTGCATGGCGGACGCAGCCGTATGAAGACTATAATCCTATTTCACACCACAAGTACGCCACGAGCCCACGCCGCACGGCGTGGCCCGCCGCCCCGACCCCCTCCCGTCGTAGGGAATTCAGCGGAATCAAGCCCTTGCGCGGGCTCGCTTATTCGCGAGGGCGGCTTTCGGGGGCACCAGGAGGTCCTTCGGGTCGGACGGCAGCAGCTGCATCCCCCCGTCGTCGAGGGTCAGGCGCAGGCGCGGGAACACCTCCGTGAGGTGGGCGACGTCCTTGCGGAATTCCTGGCGGAACGAGCGGATCGAGCCGTTCTCGCTGCCGAACTGCTTGTAGAGGTTGTCCCAGGTCAGGCGCAGCGGCCGCTCCAGGCGCGAGAGCCGGTAGCCGACCCAGAACAGCAGGTCGAGCTTGCGCGCCGAGCCCGCGAAGGCGCGGGCGGCCCGGATGTCGACCGGCAGGGCGTGCTGGATCAGGTTGTCGTAGAACTCGCGGTGGAAGGTGATGGTGGAGGACCACAGGAGGCCCTGGTCCGGGTGGTTGTGCAGTGGCAGCCACACGTCCATCTGCCGGAACGGCGGCACGTTGAGGGTGGAGGCGCGGCTGCCGTCCCACAGGCCGATCTGCATCGAGCAGGCGGCGAGCCGGTTGAGCTGCTCCTTGAACTGCTTGAGGGTGCCCCGCTCTCCCCCGGTGACCGGGAAGCCCATGTCACGGATGAAGCCCGACATGCTCTGGGCGACCTCGACCTTGGGGCTGCGCTGCTTGACCGCCTCGGTGCAGAGGTGGAGCAGCAGGAGGCGCGCCTTCGGGCCGTAGGGCAGCCCCTGCATCTCCATCTCGCCGGTCACCGGGTTGATGAGCCGGCCGGCATTGATGGCGAGCGTGTTGCGGCCGTACTCGCGGGAGACGTTGGTCACCCCCTTCGGCTCGCGATACGGCAGACCGCAGAGCGCCAGCACCGAGTGGATGTGCTGGATGTTCTCAGGAGAGGCCGGCTCGTTCTCGATCACCTCACGGATCGCGTCGCGGCGGCGGGCGTTGCGGGGCAGCCGGGCGCGCTCGGCCTCGGCCTCGGCCCTCAGCACCACCAGCTTCTGGCGCGCCTCGGCCTCGGCGTCGCGCTTGGCCTGGCTCGCGCGCACGAAGGCCAGGGTCGCCTTGTAGGCGACGCTGCCCCGGGCCTTCTCGACGATCTCGATCAGGTCGGGGTCGCGCACGCCCTCGACCGGCTCCGGTGCGGATTGCGGCGGGTTCGTCATCTCCAACAAGCGGCTCCGCACGGGGACGCGGGCCGTCGGGCGCGCGTCGTGACTCTGTTTGGCGGAGTCCTAACGCGCGAAAGCCGAATCGGCGGAGTCGAGTCGGGCCGATTCCCGAAGCAGATCAGCAGATTCCTGTGAATCCGTGTGGCTAACCGGCGAGTCTTCGTCCCGTCGGGCCAGGATGGGGGAGAACCTTAATCGGTCTCGTCGCGGGTCTTCGACTCTGTGAAGGCGGCGTAGAGCTGTGGAAGACTCTGGATAAGGTAGGCGGCGAAGTCCGGTTCGAGCCTGTCGTCGACGGTGAGCTGGGTGCCCTGGCGGCCGCGGTCGATCCGCACCACCGGCCGGCCGCCGAGATTGGTCCACACCGCCGGCACCGGGGCCGGCCGCGGCGGCGGCGCGGTCAGCGCGGCGAGCAGCCGGGCGAAGCGGTCGTCGGAGGAGAGACCGGGGAGGTCCGGCGCCGCCAGGATCCGGGTGACGGTGTCCCCTGCCCCGGTCCGCGCCAGCGCCTCGACGAGCGCCGTCCAGCGCGGCCGCCCAGCCTTCGGCGCCGGGCCGACCGCCGCCACCACCTCCGCCGGTACCGCCCGGCCGATGCCGATCAGCCGCGAGAGCTGGGTCTTCTCGACCGCCAGCGCCGCCATGATGGTGGCGCGGTCGAAGCCGCGATCCTCGAGCGCGATCGCGAACAGGGCCCGCTCGATGTAGCTCAGATCGGCCCGGGCCGAGTTCTCCTGGCCTTGCGCGACGACGAGGTCCTCGTCGGTGAGCGCCTTGACCACCGCCCGCACCGGCCGGCCGAGCTCGGCCGCCGCCCGCAGGCGGCGGTGGCCGTAGGCGACCTGGTAGCGGCCCTCCTCCGTCGGGTGAGGCCGCACCAGGATCGGCACCTGCTGGCCGCGCTCGCGGATCAGCTCGACGAAGGCGGCGTGGTCCTCGGGCGCGCCGGCAAGGCGGTCCTGCACGAAGGAGCCGTCGACGAGCGCCGTGTCGAGCTCCACCACCCTGTCGCCGGAGGCGACCATGGCGCGGGCCTCCGCCGCCGCGCTGGCGATGCGTCCGAGACTGCGCCCCATGGCGCCGACGGCGCCGGAGCGCACCAGGGGCCGCGGCGCCTCCGGCCGCTCGGTCGGGGCAACCGCCGCCTCGCCCGGGTTGCCAGCTGGCAACTCGGGCGCCGGCTCGCGGTCGAGGGAGCGGGCGCCGAGGGCGGCGCGGAGGGCATCCTTGCGCTTCATGCCGAGATCCGTCCCCAGGCGCGGTGCATCAGGCCCTCGATCTCGCCGTTGACCCCGTCGAGGGCCTCGATCGCCCGGTCGTAGGTCGCCCGGGTGAAGCTCTCGCGGCCGATCTCGTAGAGGGTCTGCTTCGACAGGCCGGCATCCGACACCGCGGTCGATTTCAGCATCAGGTGCGTGAGCACCCGCTCGCGGAACAGCGAGCGCATGAAGCCGACCATCTGGGTCTGCGGCGCGTCCGACGGCTCGTAACGGGTCACGACGTAGCGCAGGAAGTCGTAGTCGAGGTCGGCACCGGCCTCCTGCACCACCCCGAGCAGGTCGGAGGCCATCAGCAGGAACTGGCACATCGACATCACGTCGAGCATCTGCGGGTGCACGGTGACCAGCATCGCGGTGGCGGCGCAGAGCGCGCCGAGCGTCAGGAAGCCGAGCTGCGGCGGGCAGTCGAGGATCATGACGTCGTAATCGTCGGCGACGCTGCCGAGCGCCGTGGCGATCCGGCCGAAGAACGGCTCGGCGTTCCGGTCGGCCAGCACCCGCGGGGTGTCGTGCTCGAACTCCATCAGCTCGAGGTTGCCGGGCACGAGGTCGAGGCCCGGGAAGTAGGTCTTGCGCACCACCTCAGCGAGGGGGCGCTGCTCGTCGTCGTGGCGGATCGCGGCGTAGAGGGTCTGGTTGGGGCCGACGTCGAACTCGGGCTGGTAGCCGTGCAGCGCGGTCAGCGAGGCCTGCGGGTCGAGGTCGACGGCGAGCACCCGGTAACCCCGGAGCGCCAGGTACTGGGCGAGGTGGGCCGCCGTGGTGGTCTTGCCCGAGCCGCCCTTGAAGTTCACCACCGCCAGCACCTGGCAATGCTCGTCGCCGGAGCGATGCGGCACGTAGCGCTTCGCCTTCGGCCCATCGTCGAGGAGCTGGCGCAGCTCGTTGATCTGGCCGAGCGTGTAGGAGCGCCGGCCGCCGGGGCCGATCTCCGGCTGCGGCCCTTTGCTCGCGAGCGAGAGCTGGCGCAGGTACCCGTCCGCCACGCCGATCAGCTTCGCGGCCTCGCCGGAGGAGAACGAGCGCAGGAGCTTGTGGGAGGCCGGCGGGAAGAGCGTGCGCCGCAGCGCGTTCAGCTCGCTCGAGAGGGCGCCGCCGTCGTCGGCGATGATCCGGGTGATCGAGGGACGGTCGGAGGCTGCGGCTCTCGCCTGCTCCTGCGGCAGATCTGGCATTTACGGCATCCGGGCGCGTAGCGGAAAAATTCCGTAAGACGATGCCAGCGTGGCCGTGACGACGCAAACCCTTTTTGGTTAACAAGGATTAACCATCGCGGCCCCCTGGCCGGAGTTGCCAGCTGGCAACTGCTGGTGCCGGCCCGCCGCGGCCTGGAACCGCGCCACTCTCCCCCGGTTAGCCCGCCAGGTTCAACCCGGACCCGTGCCGGCCGGACATGCCGGCCCGGGCCCGTGCACGGCGAGGGCCGCGCCGCCCTGAGGCGGCAGAGGAGCGAACATGGCCGAGACCGTCGCCGACTTCTTCTGGAAGCGCCTCGCGGAATGGGGCGTGCGCACGATCTTCGGCTACCCGGGCGACGGCATCAACGGCCTGCTCGGGGCGATGCAGCGCAACGCGCTGCCGTTCGAGTTCATCCAGGTCCGCCACGAGGAGATGGCAGCCTTCATGGCCACCGCCTACGCCAAGTTCACCGGCGAGGTCGGCGTCTGCCTCGCCACGTCCGGCCCGGGAGCGACGCACCTGCTCACCGGCATGTACGACGCCTACTCGGACCACGTGCCGCTCCTCGCCATCGCGGGCCAGCAGGCCCGCAACGTCAACGGCGCGCATTACCAGCAGGAGCTCGACCTCACGAGCGTCTACAAGGACGTCTCGGCCTACGTGCAGCAGGCCGCATCCCCGGCCTCGGTCCGCCACATCGTCGACCGCGCGATGCGCATCGCCAGGGCCGAGCGCAAGGTCGCGGCGATCATCCTGCCGAACGACCTTCAGGACGTCCCTTACGAGGCCCCCGTGCGCAAGCACGGCAATACCTTCTCGGGCGTCGGCTACACCGCCCCGAAGGTCGTGCCCTACGAGGCGGATCTGCGGCGCGCCGCCGAGGTGCTGAACGCCGGCGAGAAGGTCGCGATCCTGGTGGGGGCGGGGGCGCTCCACGCCACCGACGAGGTGATCGCGGTGGCCAACCGCCTCCAGGCCGGCGTTGCCAAGGCGCTGCTCGGCAAGGCGGCGGTGCCGGACGACCTCGCATTCGTCACCGGCACGATCGGTCTCCTCGGCTCCAAGCCCTCGTCCGACATGATGGCGGAGTGCGACACCCTGCTGATGATCGGCTCCGGCTTCCCCTGGGCGGAATTCCTGCCGAAGGAGGGCCAGGCCCGCGGCGTGCAGATCGACCTCGCCCCGGAGATGCTGTCGCTGCGCTATCCCATGGAGGTGCCGCTCCAGGGCGAGTCCGCCGAGACCCTGCGCGCGCTCCTGCCGCTCCTCGAGCAGAAGGAGGAGGGCGGCTCCTGGCGCAAGGGCATCGAGACGGGCGTCGCCTCCTGGTGGAAGGAGGCCGAGGCGAGGGCGATGGCCAAGGCCAACCCGGTCAACCCGCAGCGGGTGACCTGGGAACTCTCGCCCCGGATGCCCGACCGGGCCATCATCACCTCGGATTCGGGCTCCTGCGCCAACTGGTTTGCTCGCGACCTCAAGATGCGGCGCGGGCAGATGTGCTCGCTGTCGGGCGGCCTCGCCTCGATGGGGGCGGCGGTGCCCTACGCCATCGCCGCGAAGGTGGCGCATCCGGACCGGCCGGTGATCGCGCTCGTCGGCGACGGCGCCATGCAGATGAACAACATGGCCGAGCTGATCACGGTGGCGAAGTACGCCCATCGCTGGACCGACAAGACCTGGATCTGCTGCGTCTTCAACAACGAGGACCTGAACCAGGTGACCTGGGAGCAGCGGGTGATGGAGGGCAACCCGAAATTCGAGGCGAGCCAGACCATTCCCAACGTGCCCTACCACAAGTTCGCCGAGCTGATCGGCCTGCGCGGGATCTACGTCGACGATCCCGAGCGGATGGGGACGGCCTGGGACGAGGCCCTGGCGAGCGACCGGCCGGTGGTGCTCGAGGTCAAGACCGACCCGGAGGTGCCGCCGCTGCCACCGTTCCTCACCTTCGAGCAGGTGCAGAATTTCACCGCGATGCTCGCCAAGGGCGATCCGAAGCAGGGCCATCTCCTGATCGACACCGCCCGCCAGGTGCTGAGCAGCGTGTTGCCAGGTGGCAACAAGACGTAGGAGGGGAGGCGGGGCCCGCACGCGCGCCCTTCCGTGAGCGGATCTCACGCGAGGGTGAGATCTGCTCGATGTTCAGGCGCCGGCCTGTCGTCTAGGAACGCCAGCGTCCTGCTGCGTGGAGACGGGCCGATGGCGATCCTGGAGACGGTGGCGGCCCTCGAGCGGGTCTACGGAGAGTTCGGCGCCGTCGGCGAGGCATCGACCGCCAAGGTCGCCGACCACATCACGCCGCATTACCGATGCTTCATCGAAGCCGCTCCCTTCCTGTCCCTCGCGACCGTCGGCCCCGAGGGCCTGGACTGCTCACCCCGCGGCGACCGTCCGGGCTTCGTGCGCGTCGCCGATCCGCGCACGCTCCTCCTGCCCGATCGGCGGGGCAACAACCGGATCGACAGCCTGCGCAACGTCGTCCGCGACCCCCGGGTCGGGCTGATGTTCCTGATCCCCGGCATCGGCAATGCGCTCCGGGTGAACGGCCGGGCGGTGATCGAGGACGATCCGGCCCTGCTCGCCTCCTTCGCCGTCGAGGGCAAGGCGCCCCGCACCGTGATGGTGATCGCGGTCACGGAGGTCTACTTCCAGTGTGCCCGGGCGCTGATCCGCTCCGGACTGTGGCGCCAGGACAGCCACGTCGACCCGAGGACGCTGCCGACTCCCGGGCAGATCCTGGCCGGGCTCAGCGACGGGCGCGTCGGCGGCGAGTCCTACGACCGGACCTGGGCCGAGCGGGCGGCGCAGACGATGTGGTGAGGGTCACGCCGCCAGGCAGGCCGCGCCCGCGGCGATGGCGAGGCAGGAGGCGACCCGCTGCAGCGTCAGCGTCTCCTTGAGGAAGATCCGGCCGATGACGGCGGCGTAGACCACGCTGGTCTCGCGCAACGCCGACACCACGCCCATCGCGCCGGACTGCATCGCCCAGATGACGATGCCATAGGCGAGGATCGAGACCAGCCCACCGGCGAGCGCCGTCGCGGTCTCCCGCCGCGTGTAGGCCGGCGGCCGGCCGCGCATGACGAGGAAGAGCGGCGGCATCGTCAGGCTCCACAGCAGGAACATGCTGTTGGCGTAGGCCACGCTGTCGCCCGAGAGCCGGACGCCGATCCCGTCGACGACGGTGTAGGCGCCGATCAGGACGCCCGTGGTGAGGGCGGCGGGCAGGATCTCGGCCCGGACCGTCCGGCCCTGGAGCGCCAGCGACACGATCCCGCCGGACACGAGCGCGATGCCGAGGCCGGAGACGAGGCTGACCGCCTCGTGTGCGAAGACCATCGCGCCCACGGACACCAGCACGGGCGAGGAGCCGCGGGAGATCGGATAGGTCTGGCCGAGGTCGCCGGTGCGGTAGGTCCGCACGAGGGACAGGTTGTAGCCGGTGTGGAGGAGCGCCGAGGCGATCACGTAGGGCCAGCTCGCCGCGTTCGGCCACGGCAGAACCAGCGCCGCGACCCCGGTGCTCGCCGCGACCGCGAGCATCATCAGCGTCATCGACCACAGCCGGTCGCTGCCGCCGCGCAGCACGGCGTTCCAGCCCGCGTGCAGGATCGCGGCGCCGGTCACGGCGGCGAGGATCAGGAGCGTCACGCGGCGGCCTGGGCGCCGCCCCGGCACTGCGGGGCCGCCTGGCAGGAGAAATCGGGCACGGGTCACACCCTGCTGATCGGACTACGCGTGAGCGTGCCTCTTGCGGGAAGGTCCGACAAACCATTTGTTCAGGCAGAATCCGGCAGGAAAACTCACCCGAATGCGGCGCGCGCTGCCTCCCCTGAACGCCCTTCGCGCCTTCGAGGCCGCCGCCCGCCTCGGCAGCTTCAAGGCCGCCGCGGACGAGCTCGGGGTGACGCACGGCGCGGTCAGCCAGCAGGTGCGCCTGCTGGAGGA
>NZ_LABY01000162.1 GCF_001043975.1 Methylobacterium variabile | reverse complement strand
CTATCATGCTCACGTCGGCGACCAAGCCCTGGCCGCCTGACCCAAGCCAATCAGCCTCCGAAAATCCCGGAGCGGTTCAGGTGGCTCTGGCGAAGACCGAATTGGAGCGGAGCTGCACCCTGATTGTGCCGGTGCAGGGCCGGAGCCTGGGAATGATTCGCCCCTGATGGATCCCGATGGGCATTCCTACACCGGTCCTCAGCCTCCTCAGAGAGTCTCCGCGGGAGCAAATCCCGCGAACACTATGTCTGATAAAGATAAGGTGATTGCGGGCTCTGCCTCATTCCGCAAGCATCCGATGCCGGCACCCGCGCTTTCGATCCGTCTTCCGCCGGTCAGGAGGTGGTGTGATGAGGTATTTCGCCGGGCTCGACGTCTCCCTCAACGAGACCGCGCTGTGCGTGGTCGATGAGGTCGGGACCATCATCCGCGAGGGCAAGGCCGGATCGGAGCCGGCCGCCCTGATCATGTGGCTGGCCGACTTGGGGATGCCCCTGGACCGGATCGGTCTGGAGGCCGGCCCGCTCTCGCCCTGGCTGTACGAAGGGCTGCGGGAGGCTGGGTACCCCGCCGTCTGCATCGAGACCCGCCGCGTGGAGGGGGCGACCGCCGCCATGGCGGTCAAGACCGATCGCAACGACGCCCGCGCCATCGCCCAGGCGATCCGGGTCGGCTGGTACACTGCCGTCCACGTGAAGACCGCCCTGAGCCAGGAGCTGCGCCTGCTGCTCACCAACCGCAAGACGCTCCTGGCGACCCAACTCGCGATCGACAACGAGATCCGCGGCAAGCTCAAGGCCTTCGGGCTCAAGATTGGACCGGTCACACCCGCGACCTTCCACGATCGGGTCGTCGACCTCTTGGCGGACCGGCCTCGCCTCATGGCCATGGTCGTGCCGATGCTGAAGGCCCGGGACGACCTGCGGCGCCAGATCGATGTCCTGCACCGCATGCTGCTGCGCGCCACCAAGGAGCATCCGGTCTGCCGAAGGTTGATGACCGTGCCGGGGGTCGGCGCGGTCGTGGCCCTCACCTACGCCACCGCGATCGACGCCCCCGAGCGCTTCGCCCGCTCGCGCGATGTCGGCGCGCATTTCGGGCTGACGCCGCGCAAGTACGCTTCCGGCGAGATCGACCGGAATGGGCGGATCAGCAAGAGCGGCGATCACATGGTGCGCCAAGCTCTGTTCCAGGCGGCGCTGTCGCTGATCACCCGCACGCAGCGTTGGTCGGCCCTGAAGGCCTGGGGCATGGCGCTGGCCAAGCGGCGCGGCCTGAAGCGCGCCACCGTCGCCGTCGCCCGCAAGCTGGCCGTGCTCCTGCATCGGCTGTGGAGTGACGGCACCGACTTCCGCTGGACCCGGGACGCCGCCGCTGCGAGCTGACCGGTCCCGCCACACGGGTTCCGCCGTCGTGGCGGAGCGATGTCCCCCCGCGGGACGCGGTTGGGGCGACTGCGGATAATGTCCGGCACCCTCCGGCTCCGGCCGGCCGAGTGCGCGATAAAGATTGCAGCGCCCGAACTGTCGGACCCTATCGTGAGGCGGCGCTGCGCCGACCTCGAAGAGAAGCATGATCCTCGCGGGGGACCATCGAACGGCCGCGATCCCAGCCAGGGAGGTGTCCGCCGAACGATCTGAGAACGGACCCGGGCCGGTTTGACGGCAGCCGCGGCGCTGGGCCGGAAGGGGGGAGCGCAAGCCCGTCGTGAACCCGGACGTCCTGATGCGGGCGCGAGCGCTCATGGCGATCGGATTGACGGCTCCCGAGGCCGCTTACAGGTTGAAGATCGGAAAGAAAGACCGCCCTCTACGAGGCGCTACGCCTGGTAGAGCAGTTGGCTTCGACTGCTTGACTTCTCCGCAATCAGAGAAGGACATTATCACCCAGGGCGGCGACCCGCATGAACTATCTGGAGAAGGGGTGATCAGAGCCTAAGTTATGAGCGGGGAGAGGCGACGCCGGCGGCCGGTTCACCTGCGGCTCGTGACTGTTGAGTTGTGGGCATGCGGAGGACGCGAGTTCCGCACCGGACTTCTGGACCAAGCAAGGGGCTAAAACCTCGCTGGCCGAGAGGCGATCTGGCGCCTTGCGTGTAGCTCTCCGACGCGACTGCATCGGGACCCCTCGGGACGACCAGACGCCCGAATTAGGTACCAGCGTGATGTCGCACTGAGTTGCAGGAGATCCGTAGGAGCGTCGGTCTCGTCCGTCCGCCCTGTAAAAATTGAGCTGCGGCTTTTTTTCCTTGAATGTGGCCTTGGGGTCTTGATCGCGAATGCTCAATCGCCAAGTCATAGGAACCAGCCAAAAGGGTGGTAGCCATGCTCAATGAATTTCTCCGATTGCTCAGTCGAGCTTACACCTCGATTTCGGTAGATTTATTGGCCTATGTGATAGTACCAGCATCGCTATTTCTGACAGCTTCGGCTTTGCACCCAGAGGAATTAGAGGATAGAATTAGCTTCTTATCTAAGAAAAAAAATATCAATTTGCCATTCACTGGTGAATGTAACGGTAAAATTGGGATGGAAGTTGGAAATTTGAAATTGTTGTTTCTGAAACTTGAAAGAACATATTGGAGCGAAAAATGTGGAAGTCTTGTAATATCTAGAAATCTAATAGATATTGGCCTACGGTATGATGAAAGATCGCTTCAGGCCGTTGGTCTTATCACTTCAGCGCTCATTATTCCAGATGTAAAGCAAGCTTCTGTCAATGTAGCCCGCTTGTTTAGAGAGGCTACAGCGGAAGACATGACAATTTTTGAAAATGGCAAATGCCAATGGCGAATTAGACGGCAGAGAGATGATTTAACATTTGGTTTGGTTTGTCCTAGATCGCGTCGCACATCTAAAGCTACTTAGTAATGATTATCTGAATGCTATGATTTTTAAAATATTAGAATAATATTTGCCTCGTGGCCCGGTTTTCAATTCGTTGCGTAGACGGTGCCGATGAAAGCGTTAGGGACCATCGATATATTGCCGATCTCGCGCTACGCCTCTTCGCCGCGATTGGACAGGCGCAACTCGGCCAGGTGGAGCCAACTCGCATGTCGAGCCCACCGAGATCGTGTCGGCGCCGAACCCTGAGCCAGTTACTCGCGCCGCGGCGACGGATACACTCGTCAAGCAGACTCGCCCGTTCCGTCCTTGGGCGAGAAGCCGGGTGCCGAGCACTGCTGGGTCCGCTGTCCTCGCCCGAGCCCAGGCGCTCAACGCTCTTCTGGTCGCCACGATCAGCGTCCTTCCGGCCGCACTGCGCGATCCCATGCGCCCCTTCCAGGTCGGTCTCGGCCCCGAGATCCTCGCCCGCTGCAGACCCGAGGTGACGGTCAATGTCTGCGAGAGGGCGATCCGCGACTACGTCCGCAGCTTCAGCTACCGGCACGCGGTCGCCCAGCCTGGATCGATGCGCTACGACCTTGATGGCAATCCGGTCGAGCCGGTGAGGGAGAAGGATCGGCACGACATGCAGCGCACCTACGAGGTCGACCAGGAGAGAGCCCGGCAGCGAAAGGCGGCTGCACTCGCTGCGGCTACCGCCGGCGCCGAGGCAGTTGGTCCTGTCGAAGATGCTGCGCAATCAGGCGCGCAGGGTGTCTGAGGCTGAGAGGGGCGTCCCCTACGGGCCGCGCCCTACTCGCCGCCTGCGGCGGCTCCCCGAACCCGCTGCGCGGTTTCGGCCCTGCGGGTGACGGTCGCTGACGCGGTGTGTGGTCTCAAGGCCGCGCGTACCTTGACCTCAGCCGGCTGCCTGGCGCTGCACCACCGACGACTTCGACGCCCCAGAGGGCGTCTACGCGGCCTCTCCAAACCCTGCTCGCCCTCGCATAAGGGGGGCGTATGGAGCCAGCATAAAGAGTGAAATGCGTCGAACAGCAAGTGACTTGCTACAATTCTATCTTAGTTTCTTGCGATCATCGTCGCTTGGATTGCATTCCCGCTTAGTGCCGGGAATGTAGAATTTTCCATCGGAAGACGGATTGGTTCCGCCGCCACACCCCGGCATTCCCCCCGATGTGCCGTTCCCACCTCTATTGCCATTTCCACCGGCTTGACCGCCAGCACCCCCCACACCGCTACCCGCAAATGAGGTCGTTGCGACAGCGATCAAGCCGACAGTCATCAAAGCGGTCGAAAGACGCATCATCTAATCCTCCGGAAAATCAATTCTTTATTTGGCTTCGAAAAAATCTGCCATTTATGTAATTTTGCGCAAAGTTGACATAGAGTCAAGTTTCTATCGCGTTTCAGAATGTGACGCATGGCTTGTAGCTGCTGCTCAGACGGACCAGGATCGACGCGGCGTGTAGACCTCACCATAAGCCGTCGCGGTCCTCTTAGAGAGCAGCCCAAACCTAGCCGGGGTGAGCTATGCGCAGCCGATGGCGTCCGCATGGGTATACCGCAGCGGACAGGGCCGAGACCGTCCGAATCCCTGTCCGCTAGGGTCGCTTTTGCCTTACGGACGTGGTTTTATGCGGACATGAGATCAACGGACGCTTCGGCCATGTCGCAGACCATCCTCTACGCCCGCGTGAGCACCACAGACCAGACCGCCGCCCACCAGCGGACGCAGGCTGAGGCCGCGGGCTTCGCGATCGACGCCGTGGTTGCGGACGAAGGCGTGAGTGGCGTCAGCACCCGGCTCGCCGATCGGCTGCAGGGGCGCTGGCTGTTCGATATGCTCCGGCGCGGCGACGTGCTCGTGGTCCGGTGGGTCGATCGGCTCGGCCGCGACTACCAGGACGTGACCGACACCATTCGCGAGCTGATGCGCCGCGGCGTGATCGTCCGTACGGTCATCAACGGCTTGGTGTTCGACGGCGCCACTAAGGACCCGATGCAGCAGGCCGTGCGGGATGCGCTCATCGCTTTCATGAGCGCGACGGCCCAGGCCCAGGCCGAGGCGACCAAGGAAGCGCAGCGCGCCGGGATCGCCCACGCCAAGGCCCGGGACGATGCATACCGCGGCCGCAAGCCCAGCTACACCCGGACTCAGCTCGACTCCGTGCGGGCCCAACTCGCCCAGGGCGCCACCGTCTCAGCAGTCGCCCGGAACTCCGGCCTAAGCCGACAGACCATCTACAGGATCCAGGAAGACCCGGCGGAGGCCGAAGCGATCCTCGCCCGATGGGTGGCCTGAGCTGTCTGTGGCCGGACCGCCGCATCTTCCTGCATACGGCGAAGCAACTCTGCCGTGTCGCGGGTCTTGAGGGCGAGTTCGTATCCATGCGCCCGGAGACAGGCATTGTTCGAGCGGACGCGCTCTGCCGCCTCGATTGTATCTTGGGCGCGCTGGAGAAGCTCGGAGGTGCAATCGTCGGGTGACATGCCACCTGTAATGCACAGGCAGGAATTCCGATCCCGGCAGAAATCTAGATCGGCTGCTTCGGAGTGAAGCTTGACGTAGCCTATAGGACTATGAGGCCGGAGGGCGGCGCCCGCATGCCTCAGACCGGCATGTACGGGAAACCCTGCCGGCGACGTTCCCATGCATCTGCTCAACTCGACGGGATTTGCCGTGCTAGCCCCATGGCTGGGTTCGTACGCGGCAAGATCGACTGACCACCCCTGTCGGGAAACACATGTTTTCCGTACACCAGCCTGATCTGCCGAAGGACCGCATGGGGTGGGAAGAAGACCTTCTTAAGGTCAAGCTGTTGCGACTTCGATCAAATCCATTTATACAATTAACATTTGATTGGTTTTTCAGCATTTGTTGGCGCGATCTACAACAAATAATTACGTTTATACGTATGTTAACGTGCCACCAACCCTGTCCGGATACAGACACAGGATCGTTGGAGTGCATTGAAGCCTTCCGGCGAATACGAAATTTCCGCGCTATCGGCGTGCTTTACTGAGTTTGCTATGCCTCGTTTCTTCTTTGACATACAAGACGGCGGCTTGACGGTCGACGATGTAGGAACCGAGTTCCCTAATGTGCATGCTGCCCGGGATGCTGCGATCAGGGTCTTACCTGATATCGCGCGAGATTACATAGCGCCGCACGCGGACCGAGAGATTTCGGTATTGATGCGCAACGAGGCGGGGCAAGAGGTCTTCAAAGCCTCATTCAGTCTCCGAGCCGAGTGGTTGGTCGAGACCGCCTGAGACATGCTGTGAAGCCAGTTCGGGTAGGCGATCTTCTTCGTTGACGGTCCGCAACGGGTCGATTGTGTTGAAAAACTCCATCGCCAGCCGGAGCGGCGCCCGGCATAACGCCCTGCGGAGAAGGAAGTTCTAGGTGAGCTAGCTCAGCTCGATACGCACGCGGATCAGCGACACCTTCAGAAGATGAACATTCTTCTGGTCGGCTCATGGAACGACGGCGCAGGTGCCGCCTCCGAGTTTTCAACAAAATCGGTCGCCAGCAGACCCATGAAGCGCTCGTCAGCGTCAGGCGTCAGCCAACATGCCCGACTGGCCATCTTGGATGTCGGAAAACACCTGTTTTCCGACATATATTCGCATCTTAACAGTATACCGTTCTGGTGCGGCTTCGTGGTACGTCCCTCGAGCGTTCCAAAAGGGTTGTTTTCGGTATATGTTACACACCCCCGTTCAAAGCCACCCTTTTGGTACGTTTGAGGTCCAGAATGGCCCGGTTCGGCTATGCCCGCGTCTCCTCCACCGACCAGGACCTCACCATTCAGCTCGAAAAGCTGAAGGCCGCCGGCTGCACCGTGATCCGCTCGGAGAAGATGTCGGGCAAATCCGCCGACGACCGGCCCGAACTCGCCACCGTGATGCAGTTCCTGCGCGAGGGTGACGAGCTAGTGGTGGTCCGCCTCGACCGTCTCGGCCGCTCCACCCGGGACGTGCTCAACCTGGTGCACGACCTCGACCAGAAGGGCGCCTCCTTGCGCATCCTCGACCCCGAAATGACCACGGGCGGTGACATTGGGCGGATCGTCGTCACCGTGCTCGGCATGGTGGCGGAGATGGAGCGCAAGTTCATCCTGGAGCGTCAGCGAGCCGGGATCGAGGCGGCCAAGGCAGCAGGCGTCTACGCCGGCAAGGGTCGGCCGAAATCCATGCCCGTGGACGAAATCCGGCGCCGGGATGCAGCAGGGGAAGGACCCGCTGCCATCGCCCGGGCCCTTGGGATCTCCCGCACCAGCGTCTACCGGGCGCTCGAGGCGAAGGAGGAGATGCAGGCCTGACTTACTGGTCTCACACGCTGGGGGGTCGCCAGAGAACGAAACGGTGAGACCATATTGAAGGGCGCGTGCCTTGAGGACCACGTCCGACTCGCTTCGCTCCCTGAACCCCGTGCCGGGTTTCGGCCCTGCTGGTAACGACCGTCCCGCGCGGCCTACTCCGCAGTCGTGGCATGCACCACTATTGCGGGCCCTTACCATGCAGTCATCAAAGCGTGAGCTTGGGTAGAAGTTCGAGAGGACGAGCGCCGCGATCAGAGGTAAGCTGTCGCTTCGGGTTCCGACCCCTATCTGGTGTAACAGCATTCACAAAGGAATTATCGCGTTGAAAACAGCTCACACAACCGATGAAGTGTTCGGAATAAATCGCGATCTTCCTATGAACTACGTTGTTCGAAAGATTGTCGATGACAAATTTATTGAAAGTCTGTCCCGAAGCCAACATATTGTGATTTATGGTAGTTCTAAGCAAGGTAAAACATCGTTGCGCAAAAATTGTTTGGTTGAAACTGATTATATTGTAGTATCTTGTCAAAATAAATGGACACTAGCCGAACTGCATGCTTCTATATTAAAGGAAGCGGGCTTCAATATTCGCCAATCTCTCGAAAAAACAGCTTCAGGTTCTCACAAAGTTGTCGCAGGCGTCGGTGCCAAAGCTAAGATCCCGCTTATTACAGAGGGTTCGGGTAATGCCGGTTACGAATATCAAAATACCAGCACTGAAAAAGAAACCTTAAAGCCAATAGAACTTGATCCAAACGATCCTAACGACATCATTCGGGCGTTGGAAGAAATTAAATCCAAGCGCTATATAGTGCTCGAAGATTTTCACTATCTACCTGATGAGTCGCAGAGGAATTTTAGCTTTTCCCTAAAAACGTTTCACGAAAATTCCAAACTCACATTTATCATTGTGGGTGTATGGCGTGAGGAAAACCGGCTCATCGGTTTTAATGGTGATTTAACTGATCGCGTCTTATCGGTTGACGTTGATACTTGGACACGCGATAGCCTTGCCGAAGTAATTGATGCGGGCGCCGCACTCTTGAACGTCGTGGTTGACGAAGGGTTTCGAGAGGGCTTACTCAGCAGATGCTTTGATAGCGTTCACATCGTTCAAGAAGCTTGCCGGCGAGCATGCCGCGCTTCAAGCGTCTTTGAAACTTGTCAGGGTGATCCTCGTGTGGTTGGTGTCGACATCGATCCTGCACAGGTTGTCGGTCAAGTTGTTTCAGAGCAAGCTGGGAGGTACAGAGGCTTTCTGATGGGCTTTGCCGACGGCTTTCAGGAAACCGATTTGGAGATGCCGAAATGGGTAGTCTATGCAATACTCTGTAGCTCCGTCGAGCAGCTTGAGAAGGGCATCAGACTTCGCAGGATCGCTTCGTTAATAAAGTCAAAGCACCCAAAAGGTAAAGATCTAAATAATGGAAATATTACACAGATTTTAAATTCTGCGGCCTCTTTGCAGAACAAAAAGGGCACTAGGCCCCTTGTAATCGACTACGACACAGCCAATACAAGCTTGCACGTGGTCGATAAAGGATTTTTGATTTGGCTTTCTACTCAAAATCGTGCCGAGCTTTTGGACGATCTGAGCTTGCCTGAAGCTATAGAGCCAGACCATGCATGAGTAGTTTAGATTATTGCCCGACGTTACCACAGCCGATTGGCGCGTTCCTTCGGAACCGCGTCCTACTCGCTTCGCTCCCCGAACCCCGTGCCGGGTTTCGGCCCTACGGGTAACGACCGCATCGCGCGACCCGCACCGCGGTGGGAGGTATGATCGACATCGCGGTGGGCATCAGCCGATCCGGTAGGTGGCAAGAGTCGGGTACACCGTTCACGCCACCGCTTCCGCCCCCAGCTCCACCACCACGATCTCCGGCGGCACCCCGAACCGGATCGGCGCAACGCTGAGGCCCAAGCCTCCGGAGACCACGAGGTCGCTCGCCTCACGGACGTGGCCGTAGGCGTAGCGGCGGCAAGAGGGCACCACCAGCGGCCAGCCGAACAGCCGCACCTGCCCGCCATGAGTGTGACCCGACAGGGTCAGCGCGACCCGGGCCGGCACCTTGGCGAAGATGTCGGGCTCATGTGCCAGCAGGATCATCGGCGCGCCGTTCGGCACCGCCGCCAGGGTGGCGGGCAGGTCGTCGAGGCCCACCCGCTTGCGGCCGAAGCGCCAGCGGCCATGCACCAGGGCAAGTTGATCCTCGAGGCCGGCGAGCCAGACGGGGCCGGCCCGAGTTGCGAGCGGTACTGCCTCGTTCGATAGGACCCGGATGCCGTTGTCGGGGAGCGCCGTGCCCGCGATAGTCGGCCCAGCGCCACGCATCTGGGCCTCCCTGTCCGCCCGCCAATCGTGGTTGCCGAGAACCGCGTAGACACCGAGCGGCGCCGTGAGCTTAGCCAGCACCGGCGCCCATTCGGCGGCCGAGACGTTGCGGGTGACGAAACGCTGATCGGCCATGAAATCTCCGACCAGGACTATGAGGTCGGCCCCGAGCGCGTTGGTGGCTTCGACGATCCCGCCGATGCGCTCGATCCTCATCAAGGGATCGCAGGCATGGATATCAGCAAGGACGGCGATGCGCAGGGTGAGGCTCGCCGGCCAGGGCGCGGTGGGATTGGGCTTGATCACGGCGTAGGAGCCGGCCGCGGCCAGAGCGCCACGCACCGGCCTCGGCGTCGTGCCAGGTCCCATCGTCGAGGCAGACGATCAACTGCCCGTGCGGCCGCCCACAGGCCTCGCAGCGCCCGCCGGCGCGGCCGAAGCGGATCACGGCCGAGAGCTGCGGCCAGTCGATCGGATAGAAGTGGCGGTGTTCGGGGCGGATCGGCACGATGCGGCCACGCTAGCACGGCCTCGTTGAGGGCGAATCCCTCCTTTCCTGAAAGCTCTTGGAAAATCCGCTCGCCACTACCGATTACCGACCACCGAGGCTGGAGCCACCACTCGGCACGACGGTCGTCGGTTGGGTCACGGAATGGCGAGGATAGAGAGAAGTCCCGGCTTTTCGACGGGTTTCTTGACCGGAGAGAGGCTCCGGCGCCCGCCACGAATGACCGATCATGGCCCGCCTCCTCGTCCTCGCCTGTTCTGCCACCAAGCGACCAGACCCCGGCTACATGCCCGCACTCGATCGGTACGATGGCCCGCTCTGGCGGACGCTGCGTGCCGCCGACCCGGACGGCCGTCGCGCCAAGGTTGCCTTCCTGTCGGCCCTCTACGGCTTTCGCGCCGCCTCGACGGCGATCGACTTCTACAACAAGCGCCTGACCCCCGATCTCGCCGAGCGGATGATCGCAGGCGGGGTGACGACGCGCTGGCCCCGGCCGGCCTCGCCGACCCGGCCCGACAGCTGCGGGATCCACGCCGGCGCCGAGATCGCCGGCCTGACCCGCTACGGCGACGAGCCGATCACCGACCTCGCCCTCGTCGGGAGCCGCCTCTACGTCGAGGTGATGCACGCCCTCGTGCGCGGCTTCGTCGAGATGGGGTGCGTTCGGCGTGATGCCCGCGTCACCGTCATCAACGACCAGATCGGCCGGATGCGCCAGGACCTCCGGGCCTGGCTGGCGCTAGCGCCCTCGCGGGAGGACCGGTCGTGACGGGAGGCTTCGGACACAACGGCGGACCGGCGCTCGAGGAGCCCGTCGGGACACGTCCGGGCCAGTGCAAGCACTGCCGGCACTGGAGGCCGCCGCCCGAGGGCGAGCGGCAGGCCTACGAGGCGTTCCGCCTCGGCCACTCCCGCCGCCGTGTCCGGCGCCCGACCGGCGCCTGCGACCGCGTCCTGATCGGCAACAATCCAAGGCCCGCCTTCTCGGCCACGGTGGGCGAGTTCGGCTGCCGGAACTTCCAGGCAGCACCGCTGGCGCCAATGCCGAAGGGCGGCGGCTACGTCACGATCTGGCAGGGCGGCCGCATCGTGTGGGAGGGCGCCGAGGAAGCGATCCCGGCCCGCTTCCTCCAGGAGGATCTCGGCCTGTAGTGCCATCCGCGCATGACGCCGGTCGCGATCCTGTTTTATCTGTATAATCTGTATTTTCCAGAGGGGTAGACGATGCCGGACGACCGATCCGTCACAACCGCCGAGTTCGTGCGCCATTTCGGCCGCTATCACGATGAGGCGCGCCAAGCACCGCTCACCTTGACCAAGCACGGCCGCCCTTCCCTGGTGGTGCTCTCGGCCGACACCTACCAGCGACTGACCGAGCAGGCCGATCCGCGCCGGGCCTATGGCGCCGGGGAAACGCCGGAGAAATTAGCGAGCCTCATCCTGGCCGAGCTCGATCGCCAATCGTCCGACCACCGAGGCGACTAGGATGGCCAACCCTTCCCGACGGGAGCGGTCATCACCTATCCCTACCTGTGGCGCTGGCAGAGCGAGAAAGGCCGTCTCCATGCACCCAAGGACCGCCCGACCTGTCTGGCGATCACCATCCCCGACCCGCGCCAGGGCCTGACGCATCTCGTCCTGCTGGCCATCTCGGGTACCGCACCGACCGAGGGGCAAACCGCCCTCGAGATCCCGGTGCTCGAGCTGCGCCGGGCCGGCCTATCGACGCTGAAGCGCGGCTGGATCACGGTCAGCGAGTACAATTACGACGTCGCCGAGCGGTCCTTCCACTTCGACCCGAACCAGACGGCACGCGGCTCGTTCGGGCCCGGGTTCATGAACCAGATCCGGGCAGCGATCCGTCCACTGTTCACCACGGCGCAGGGGCGGATCGACCGGACCCTCTAACAGCATACGCCCCCCCGGCCGCGGCATGGCGGGCAGCGTCGGGCCAGGACGATCGGCTTATTGGTCTGATATCGCTTTAGAGAACGCTGGCATGTCGATGTCAGGCCCGCGCCGGCGTGGACGACCCCGCTCTCTCGTCCGCCACCCCGATAGGCCGTCGCGGCCTTCTACGATCAACCCGCAAGGGGTCCGCTCCGCAAGCGGGCGGCCGCTTCGGCTTCGCCTACGCGGTGATCGCGGCCGCTCTCGGCCTCTAGGGGCCGCTGTCGAGCGGGGATCGCCCCCGCTCCAGCCGGAGCAAAGACCCCGATGGCGACCGATCTCACCCTCGCGAACCGCTACGCCCACAGCCTCGCGGCCTCCCTGATGGTCCCGGTCACCGTGTTCCGCTCCGAGGCCGGCTTCGGCGTCGTCACCTCCGACGAGTTCGAGGGCGACCCGGCCGACGTCGTCACCGAGTTCGACCCCCACGGGGAGGAGTGATCCTCCCGCCGGTGCGACCCCGTCCAGCATGGGTCGCACCGTCGATATCGATCCGCAGGCCGTCGCACGCCGTTGGTGCGGCCTGCCATCTTGCCGGGTTCAAGGCTGCTCGCATTCCGCGATGACGAGCTGGTAGAGCCCTTCTCGCAGGGGCGCATCGTCGACGAAGCGATCGATCGCACGTCTGGCACTCTGCGCGTCGAAGGGCTCTCCGCGGCTTTCGAGCAGGCGCCGGATGATATCCGGCTGCTTCAGGATCGACTTTGCATTGTAGATGTCGCGATCCACCGAGCCCGCCTTGTGATCCATGTCCTCGCCGCGTCGGGTCCGTCGCGCTACGGTCGAACCGAGGTGGGTCTGGGGGATGAGATCGAAGCCCTGATCCTTCAGGCTGCGGTGATCGACCCGCGCACTGAAGCCGGCCGCGGCGAGCGCCGCGTTGACCATCTCGGCCCATTGGGCCCGAATGGCCAGCAAATCGGATCGTTGCGACGTCTCGATGCCACGGTTGTACCGAGTCTGGGCATTGATAACGAAGTCGATCTGCTCCCCAAGACTATCACCGTCAAACCGGCGCGTCGTCGTGAGCAAATAGCCAACGCGGTTTAGCGAGCCGGTATTCCGCACCGTGAGGTCGATGACGCAGCCCCAGCGATTGATGAGGGTGTCGGCGAATGATCGCGCCAGGGCAATAGCATCCGCAGTCGACAGCTCATGGGGCAGCGCGACGATCCAGAGCAGCGCCACGAGGGAGTCGACACGCTTCTCCCGTGCCTCGACGGCGTTCCAGAGTCTCTGCCGATCCCAGGGCGTCGCCATGCGAGCTTCGCTCGGAAACAGGATCTCGCTATGAAGCAAACCGTCTCTAGGCGGCATCGCATGGTGCAAGCCGGTGCGATGGTCGGTCAGTGCCTCGTCCGCATAGTACGCAGCCGAAGCGACCGCGCTTTGCGCTTTGCGTCGGGTGATCCTGGTGGTGCTCAAATGGTAGATAGCCATAAGCTCCTCGACACGAGTGCAAAAACCACCCCTGAGTGATGCCGACGGCATCAGAGCCGCTTTTCGTCCCCTGCGAGGAGCGATCCTCGCGTTCGGTCAGCGTACCTTCGCCCCTCTACCCGTCACGCGGCGGGCTTGCCCCACACTGCTCCTGGGATATCCTGATTGGGATATCGGCTATATCCACTTGTGATATCCATGGCGCTGTTCATCAAGGATCCGGCGGTCGACGCCCTCGCTCAAGAACTGGCAACGCTCAAGCGCACCACCAAGACCGAAGCTGTTCACCAAGCCTTACGCAACGAGATCGACCGCGAAAAGGGCCAGCGTGACCTCGTCGCCCTCTCGCTCGACTTCGCCCACCGGCTTCGCGAGCGGGCCGGCCCGAACCCACGCCCGGCCGAGGCCGCTTTGCGCGACCATCTCCTTGGCAACCGGTGATGTTCGTCGATACCTCCGCTCTGGTCGCGATCCTGTCGGGCGAGCCCGAGGCCGCCGCCCTCGTCGCACGGCTCCAGCAGGCCCGCCAGCGGCTCACCTCGCCGGTTGCGGTCTTCGAGACCACGCTTGCCCTCTCGCGCATCCTCGATCTGCCGCTGCCCGACGCCCGGCAGGCCGTGCGGGATTACCTCACGTTGGCAAGCATCCAGGTGGTCGCCATGTCGCCCAAGACTGCCGACGGTGCGCTGGAGGCCTTCGAGCGCTACGGCCAGGGCCGTCACACGGCCGGGCTCACCCCTGCGGATTGCCTCGCTTATGCCTGTGCCCAGGCCTATCGCATGCCGCTGCTGTTCAAAGGCCGTGGCTTTCCGTTGACCGACATCGCGGCAGCGTAGCGCGTCGGCGGTTGCAGAAGCTCGAGCCGTGCTTGAGCTTGAAGCCCCCTCCTACCTCCCTCTCAGGCAGGACCGTGCCATCGTCAGGCCTTCGCGAATAGGTCAGGGCCGGCGGGGAGCGGCGCGCGTAGATCGTCCCCGGGTGCGGGCCTCCGGCCAGAGGCGGGGTGCGGGGACCGGAACCGTCGCGGTCAGGTGCGTCACCCGAGCCGGCCAGGTGGCGTTCCCGCGGTCCGGAGGGCCTGGCCGCAGCCCAGAGGCCTCGGTGATGGGCGGTTCTACCCGGGGCGACCGGGACCACCGCAACGGCGGATGCCGGTTTTCTTCCCCGCCGCCTGCGGCGTCTCCTCGCGGATCAAGAAAACCGTCCCTCGCCGTCCTCCGCTGACGCTGCGGCCTGCAAGCAGGTGCGGCGCCGGTCGCCTCCGGCTCAACGAACGCCATCGAGGCCGCAGGGGCGCGGCCGAGAGCAACCGGACGAGAGGATCACGACCATGGCGACCATCGGCACCTTCACCCAGACCCAGACCGGCTTCACCGGCGACATCGCCACCCTCACCATCCAGGCTCGCAAGGTCACGATCCAGGCGGAGACGGAGCGCACGGCCGAGAACGCGCCGACCCACCGGATCTACCTCGCCAGGGCGGAGATCGGCGCCGGGTGGGCCAAGCGGTCCAACGAGGGGCGGGACTACATCTCGGTCAAGATCGACGACCCGAGCCTGCCGGCTCCGCTCTACGCCCGGCTCTTTGCCGAGGAGGACGGCAAGACCCACTCGCTGATCTGGACCCGCTCCACCGGCCGCCGCCAGGACTGACCCCGGCTCTCACGGGCCCCGCCCCTCGCGGCGGGGCCGGACCTGCGACAGAAGGAGCAAGTACGATGGCTTACGCGTTTGATACACTCGGCTACTCGAAGACACTGCGTGCGGCCGGCATCCCCACCGATCACGCCGAGGCGCATGCCGAAGCGGCCCGGGAGTTCATCATGGTCGACCTCGCCACCAAGGAGGATCTGCGTTCCGCCCTCCAGCTACAGACCTTGCAGATCACCGTGCGCCTGGGTGGCATCGTCGGGGCCTTCATTGCGGCCCTCGGCGCCTTTCTCAAGCTGACCTGATCTGGACCTTGGCTCGCGCCAAGGCGCGAGCCTCCTGCCGACCCGGGTCTACGCTGTCGTAGTGGCCGGGGTACACGCCGTGGGCCCCGGGAGTTCATCATGGTCGATCTCGTGACCAAGGAGGATTTGCGCGCGGCCAAGGACGAACTCCGCTCTGCCATGGAGCTGGAGACGCTCCGCTTGACCATTCGGCTCGGGAGCATGATCGTGGCGGGGCTCGTGACGACCTTCGGAGCCCTTGCCGCTCTTATCAAGCTGACCTGATGAGCACTTCGGCTCGCGTCCCGGCGCGAGCCTTCTGCCAGCCCGGGCCTCAGCTATCCAAGTGGCCGGGGTACACGCCGTAGCTCCCCACCTCGCAGGCCAGCGCCATGGCGAGTTCGGACCGGGTCACCAAGCCCTTCAGTACGTAGCCGAGTTCGTTCAAGAGCAGGTTCAGGATTGCGAACGTCTGCAGATGAGCTGCCTCGGCATCGAGGCGCTCCCGCTCGCCGTCCGAGCCGTCGTCGGCTTCGTCCAGCGCCTCGACCCGCATGAGCGCCGCAAGGTAGTGCCGGTGCGCCTCGATCGTCCGGTGCTCCAAGGTCGCGTCAGATGCGGTCGAGCAAGGCACACGACGTCTCCTTGGTTCGAGCCTGCCGCAGGGTATCCCGCGCGGTCTGCTTGCAATCATAAGATAGGCATTTGGCGTGATCCACCAACCAGGACGATAGTCGGTGAGGAAGGGGCTGCCTGATCCGCTCATTCCCGCCGGCCGCCTCGAGGATGGGTCAGGGGACCGCGCCGGAGTGAGAGAAGGCCTCGCGAGGCCATGACGGGAGATCAGGCCGGAGAGAGGCTCCGGCGCCCGTCGCGAGACCTCCCCGATGGCCCGCCGACCCTCTTCTTCCCGGAAGCCCGCTGCCCGCCGCTCCGAGGCCGCTCCAGGCCCGCGCATCGACCTCTACCAGCGCATCACCGACACGATCATCGCCCAGCTCGAACAGGGCCGGGTGCCGTGGGTGCAGCCGTGGGGCGACCTGCCGGGAGCCGCCGCGGTCGGGATGCCGCGCAATGCCCAGACCGCCCGAGCGTATTCGGGCATCAACGTCATGCTGTTGTGGTCGAGCGGCATGGCGGCGGGCTACCCGACCCAGCGCTGGCTCACCTTCCGCCAGGCGCTCGCCCTCGGGGGCTGCGTGCGCCGCGGCGAGAAGGGCACGCCCGTCGTCTACGCCAATCGCTTCACCCCCGAGCAGGAGCGGGACCGGGCCTCGCGGGCGGGCGAGGAGGCGCGCGCGATCGCCTTCCTCAAGCAGTACACCGTGTTCAACTGTGCGCAGTGCGACGGCCTGCCGGAGGACCTCTACGTGCCGCCCCCGCCGCCGCGCGAGGACCTGATCGAGCCGCGCTTCCGCGCGCTGATGGAGGGCACCGGCCTCACCATCCACCTTGGCGGGCAGCGGGCGTTCTACCGCCCGGCCGACGACGTGATCGTGCTGCCGCCGCCGCAATCGTTCTTCGAGCCGGTGAATTTTCACAGGACCGCGGCGCATGAGATGAGCCACGCCACGGGAGCCGCCCATCGGCTCGCGCGCGATTTCACCGGCCGCTTCGGCAGCGAGGGGTACGCACGCGAGGAGCTCGTGGCCGAGATCTCGGCGGCCTTCGTCTGCGCCAGCCTCGGGATCGTGCCGACGGTGCGCCACGCCGACTATATCGCGAACTGGCTCGAGGTGCTGCGCTCGGATCCGCGCGCGATCGTGCAGGCCGCAGGGTTGGCCAGCCGCTCGGCCGACTGGCTGCTCGGCCACTTGCCGGCCGACCTCGCCCCGGACGGCGCCGGCGGGCAGGGCGAGGAGGATGGTGCGGAGGACGCGGCGGCGACGATCGAGCGGGAGGCGGCGTGATGCGCTTCAAGCGCTGGCCGCGGCCGACGGCGTTCGAGGACACGTCGCGCAAGCGCGCGGCGTACCAGCGCAAGCAGGTCCGCGAGCAGGCGGCCCTGCCCCTCTTCGCCGCGGTGATCGCCGAGCGCCAGCTCGACGTCGACGAGGAGATGGTCCGGCGCACCGGGCAATGGGAGCGTCAGCAGCAGGAGAGCCGGCGGCAGCGGGCGGAAGGCTGGCGCAGGGTTCGCAACCGCCTGTCCGCCCTGGAGGTCGACCAGCGCCGCGCGATCCGGGCTCTGTGGCGGATCTGTCCGTATCCGGCCGATCCGAGCTATCTCGGCACCCTGCTGCACGAGATCGCGACCGGCCGGATCGATCCGGCGCGGCCGCCGTGGGGCGGCGGCCACACGCTCACCCCCCGGACGACGCCGAACCCGGCGAGCTTTTCCGAGGCCTTCCGGCAGATCGGCCAGCGCACGGTGGGCGGCGGGCCGAAGACGACGGGGGCCGACGAGCGCCTGTTCTGCGGCAATCTCGGGTCCGGGATCCTGTTCCTGACCTCGCGCGTGCGGCTGATCGATCCGAGCGAGAGCTTCTACACCTCGTCGAACCACCGGCTGCGCGACAGCCACGTCGGCCGCAGCGGGCATTGGGTCGACATCATCGTGCGCGGCACCTGCTCGGATGACGACCTCGCGATAATCCGCCGCCTCGCCCAAGCGGACGATACGCGGTCCGTCATCGTCCGGCGGCTGGCGCAAGAAGAGCGAGAGGCAGAGGGATAAAGTCGGGCTTTCTCGAAGTCGAGAGAGGCCCTGACCCTGAACCCTTCGGAGCCTGGCGCAGATGGCCGATCCTTCGTCCTACACGATGTCCCTCGACCTCGATGTCCTGGATCCCGCGAGGGTGCTCGAGGCCGCCGCTCGCGAGCTTGTGCGTCGCCACCACGCCCCAACCCTCGACGAGGCGCGGGCTCATCTCGCCGGCGACGTGGCCAAGGTCCTCACCGTCCTGGTCGACCTGCACGACCTCACGGCCGGTAGCGCCATGGTGGTGCGCATCCAGGCTGCCGATGCCGCGGCAGCACCGGCTCGCCTTCCCGGGCCGGCCGCTCGCGCCCTGCCGGCTCCGGACGCAGCCTCCTGAGCGGGCGAGCCATCGACGCGACCCGGGTTGCCGGATACGACACACGGTATTGCAGGCGGATGCAGAGGGGCCGAGCCAACCGGCCCTGCCGGGGAGGATAGGCCGCCCCGGCCTCGGCGAAGGCCTCGCCTGCGATGGGAGTAATGCCGATGTGGTTCTTGCCACTGAGCATTACGCTTGATGTGAAAAGGACCCGGAGCAGTTGGCAGCTGCGCCTCCGGGTCCAATTCTTCACATTCTAGCGAAACGGGGGGACAGGGAAACCTGTCCTCCCACTCCACGACCGAAGATAGCGCCTTCCCGATCCTTTCGCCAGTCTCCGCCCGCCTCACAGTCAGAGGAGGGCCTTTCCTTCGTGCAGGCTTCCCGGGCGGGACGAGCGCTCCCGTCGGGCCTGCAGCTCAGGAGCGAGACATGGGCGAGTACGTGATGACCACCGTGACCATCGGCGGCCCCCTGGAGGGCGCGCAGGCCGTCGCCGGCCTGATCGCCGCGACGGGCCGCTACTTCGCCGAGGCCGAGCGCCTGGTGCACGAGGCCCTGGCCGAGGGGACGAGCGTGACCTTCGAGGATCTCCAGGATTTCGGCCTCACCTCGGACCTCGACGCCTACTGCCAGAAGCACGGGCTGTCGTACCTCCGCACTTGGTGTGCACGCTCCGGCGTGTTCGACGCCGGCCTGCGCCACTGGCGCCCGGGGCTGGCGAGCCCAGCCGCCGAGCTGGCCGACGACGGCGGCGAGCCGGTGATGACCCTGGCGGCGCTCCGCAACGCGCACGAGGCCGGCGAGGGCCTGCCCGAGATCCTGGCGCGGCTCGATCAGGCGGTGTCCACCGCCGTCCCGCCGCTGACCCTGGCCCCGCGCGAGGCCGTGGGCGCCCGCGTGCAGGTCGCCGCCTGATCTGGCGACCAACGGTTCCGCGGCCCCCTTCTGGAGTCAGAGGGGGGCTTCGCCTGCGTGAGGGTTTCGAGGTCGACAGAGAGCCGACCACCCGACGCGAAGGATGATGAGCCATGTCCAGGACCAAGGCCGCCGCCAAGATCGCCGCCACCGCCAAGATCGTCCTGACCGAGGCGGTCGGGATCCCGTTCGAGAAGCTCAGCTTGTCCCAGGCCAACGTGCGCCGGATCGCCGACGGCATGAGCATCGAGGATCTCGCCGCCGACATCGCCCATCGCGGCCTGCTCCAGTCCTTGAGCGTGCGCCCGCTCCTCGACGAGGCGGGCCAGGAGACCGGCCGCTTCGAGGTGCCGGCCGGCGGGCGCCGCTTTCGCGCGCTCGAGCATCTGGTGGCGACCGGGCGCATGGCCAGGACCGTCAAGGTGCCCTGCATCGTGCGCGCGGCCGGCAGCGCGATCAGCGCGACCGAGGACTCGATCGCCGAGAACGCGATGCGCGAGGCCCTGCATCCGCTCGACCAGTACCGGGCGTTCAAGGCGCTCGCCGACACCGGCATGTCGACCGCCGACATCGCCGCCCGCTTCTTCGTGACCGAGCGGATCGTCACCCAGCGCCTGCGGCTCGCCGGCGTCAGCCCGGCGCTGCTCGAGGCCTACGGCGCCGGTCAGATGACGCTCGAATGCCTGATGGCGTTCTCGGTCAGCGAGGACCATGCCCGCCAGGTTCAGGTCTGGGAGGCGCTGAAGAAGCGGGGCGCCCTGAGCAACTGGGGCATCCGCCAGGCGCTGACCGAGCGCACGGTGAGCATGGGCGAGGCCCGCGCCATCTTCGTCGGCGAGGAGGCCTACGAGGCCGCCGGCGGCACGATCCTGCGCGACCTGTTCACGGATCGCGGCGACGGCTGGTTCGAGGATGCGGCGCTGCTCGACCGCCTGGCCGAGGCGAAGCTCGCCGAGTTCAGCACCACGGTCGCGGCGGAGGGCTGGAAGTGGATCGAGGTGTCGCTGTCGCTGATGAGCAGCCGCTTATACGGCCTGCGCGTCCTGCCGACCCGCTCCGAGCTGAGCGAGGCCGAGCACGAGGCCTTCGAGGCGGCCCTGGCCGAGCGCGAGGGGCTCGACAACGAGTACGGCTACAGCGACGAGGAATGGCCCACCGACGTCGCGCATCGGATTTCCGAGCTGGAGAGGGACATCGCGGCGTTCGAGGCCCGCGCCCACATCTACGACCCGGCCGACATCGCGATCGCCGGTGCGTTCGTCACCCTCGACTACGACGGCACGCCGAAGGTGCGCCGCGGCTACGTCCGGCCCGAGGACGAGCCCCGGGCGGAGACGGAGGCCTCTGCGGGGGCGGACCACGGCGCGGCCGCGGCCGGAGCGGCGCCGGCGCCGATCGGCGAGCCGGTCGCGTCCCCCTCGGGCAGTGTCGCTGCCCCGGCTCCGGCGGTGATGCGCACGGTCATCACGATCGGGGGTAGCACGCCCGCGCTCGCCCCCGCGTCCGAGCCGGAGGAGGTCGAGCGCCCGCTCTCCGAGCAGCACCGGATCGAGCTGACCACCTACCGCACCATCGCGCTGCGCGAGGCGCTGGCCGACGATCCCCAGGCCGCCTTCATCGCGGTCCTGCACGCCATGGTGATCCGCGTCATCGTCACGGCCTACCGGGCTGCGTCGTGCCTGGAGGTCTCGTCCTCCTCGGCCCGCCCCGATCACACCGTCCAGGGCCTCGACGCCTACCGGCCGGCGAGCGCCCTCGACGCGAAGCGCGAGGCGTGGGCGAGGCGCCTGCCGGCCGACCACCGGGCGATCTGGGACTTCCTGGTGGGACTGGCGCCCGAGGAGCGCACGGACCTGTTCGCGCTCTGCGCCGGCCTCTCCATCAACGCGATGCACAGCGCTTACGATCGGCGGCCCGCCGAGGTGATGCCGCATGCCGACCAGCTCGCCCAACTCGTCGGGCTCGACATGACCCGGGACTGGAAACCGACGGCGGCGAACTACTTCTCGCGCGTGACGAAGGGCAAGATCCTGGCGGCGGTGCGCGAGGCCAAGGGCGAGGACAAGGCCCAGCTCCTCGACCATCTCAAGAAGGCCGACATGGCGCGCGAGGCCGAGCGCCTGATGGCCGACAGCGGCTGGCTGCCCGAACTGCTGCGCACGCCCGGCCTGAGTGCCGAGGGGGCGACGGCGACCGAGGAGGCCGCGCTGCCGGCGTTCCTCGGCGAAGCTGCGGAGGAGGACGGGTCCGAGCCGCTTCCGCCCTTCCTCGACGGCGAGGACGGCCCGGCCGACGGTGAGCCTGACCTGGGCTACGCCATCGCCGCCGAATGAGAAGCCCAGGGTGGGTGCGGGCCGAGCGCTCGGGCCCGTCGCAGTCCTGATCGGCACCGGTCCCGGGCGTCAGCCCGGGGTCGCTGCCTGCGCGATCTCCCCCTTCAGGCTCCACCTGCCTCGGGTGAGATCCATGCTGTAGGCCTTCGGCTTGGACAGGTCCTCGACGCCTTGCGGCTGCTTCTTGGCCTTCATGACGTACTTCTTGCGCGGCTTGGCCGCGCTGCGATCGTATTGCCAGAGGTTGCGTTGCCGGGCGAGCTCGGACCGATGCTTGTGGTCGGCCGCCGGCATCATCGGGTAGTCGTCGGGCAGACCCCACTTCTCACGGTAGGCATCCGGCGTCAGGCCGAACAGCCGCAGGTGCCGGGCCAGCATCCGGTAGTGCTTATTGTCCTCGAAGCAGACGAGGTAGGTTTCCTGGACCGAGTCCTCGATCTCCCTGCGCGTGAGAAGGCGTGCCGGAGCCTGCGGGCGGGGATGGTCCGACGCGACGTAGGTGAGAGCCGGGGCCTCGGGGACGGCCGTGTCGACCTCGAAGTCGCGCGGAGACTTGACCACCTCGAACACCGACTCGATCAGCGGGGCGACACGATCCGGCGGTATCCTGTTGCCGGCAACGTACGCCATCACGATCCGGGCCGTGCATTCGACGATCGTGTCGTGGTTTGTTCTGTGCGGCCGGTTCAACCGACGAATCCCTCCGCTGTGTCTGACTGTTTCATGCAAGCCCATGACTTGGCAATCGGTCAATGGTCTTAATGGTTTGTAAGGGAATCCACGGTGTGGAAGGACCGGCAGTGTGTCCTCAATACTTCGGGACGGTATAAAAATTCCGTGATCTGAGAGGAAGAGGAGCCCTCCGGGGGATTAAGCCGGCGCGAGGGGAAGAGAGACCCGCGGCCCGGCCTGATCGACCAGGAGCCGCGACCATGAACTTCTCCATCAGCGCCAAATACTTGGAGGCTAGCACCGCCCTCGTGCCGAGCCCGAGCCCGGCCGCGATCGTCGAGGCCGGCACGCGCCTCGCGGATGCCCTCGCGAAAGGCCGCGCGATCGAGACCGCCGCCTTGCGCGCGGCGATGGAAGCCGCCTGCGGCGGCAGCGACGCCGAGGGCTTCTGGCTGTGGAAGGACGCCTACGAGGCCGGCGAGGTCGCTCAAGTTCTGTTCCTGCGCCGGTTCTGGCCGGCGATCCGGGCCAAGGCCGCGACCCCGGCCGCCCGGCTCGCGATGCTCGCCCGGGTCGCCGCTCTCCTGCCGACCCATACGCGGCGCAGCGAGGAGAGCGAGGCGCTCCAGCAGTTCTCGACGCCGCTGCCGCTCGGCTACGTCGCGGCCCTCGCCTGCGGCCTGCGGCCGGGCGAGGAGCTGCTGGAGCCGTCAGCCGGCACCGGGCTGCTCGCGATCCACGCCGAGCTGGGCGGCGCGCGCCTCCATCTCAACGAGCTGGCCGCGACCCGGGCCGGGCTCCTGACGGCGCTGTACCCGGCCGGTTCGGTCACGCAGCTCGACGCAGCCCAGATCCACGACAGGCTGGATCCGGGCGTTACCCCGAGCGTGATCCTGATGAACCCGCCCTTCTCCGTGGCGGCCCAGGTCGAGGGCCGCTATCGCGACGCCACGGGCGATCACCTGCGCTCGGCCCTGTCCCGGCTTGCCCGCGGCGGGCGCCTGGTCGCCATCACCGGCGAGAGCTTCCGACCCGATCGCCCGGCCGCGGCGAAGGCCTTCGCGGCGCTTGGCGAGCGCGGCGGGCGGCTGGTGTTCTCGGCCGGGCTGTCGGGCCGCGCCTACGCGAAACACGGTACGTCCGTCGATGTGCGCCTCAGCGTGTTCGACCGGCTGCCCGCCGGCGAGACGGGCGCGCACGTCGCCCCGCTCGGGCTGATGGACGATCCGGCCGGGCTGCTGGCCGCGGTCCAGGCCAATGTCCCAGGCCGCCTGGAGCCGGCCGCGCCGGCTGGACGCAGCGCGATCCCGGGCTTCGCCCGTAGGCCCGCCCCGGCCCCGCGCTCCCGCGCGCCGGACGCCGCCCCGGCTGCCGCTGGCGAGACCGCCCCGGAGGTCACCTACACGGTGATCGAGGAGCTGCCCGCCACGCTCGCGGCCGAGGCCGCCCTGTACGAGGCCTACGCCCTGGAGACCCTGCGGATCGAGGGCGCGCAACCCCACCCGACCCCGCTGGTACAGTCGACGGCGATGGCCTCGGTCCGCCTGCCAAGGCCGAGCCACACCCCGCGCCTGCCGACTGCTATCGTCACTGGCGGCCTCCTCTCGGAATGCCAGCTCGAGACCGTGATCTACGCCGGCGCCGCCCACGCCCGCCACCTGCCGGGCTACTGGACGGTGGATGAGACCAGCACGGTCCTCTCGGCCGCGGCCAAGGGTGCCGATGGCGCCGTGCGCTTCCGCCAGGGCTTCTTTCTCGGCGACGGCACCGGCGCGGGCAAGGGGCGCCAGGTCGCCGGGATCATCCTCGACAACTGGGGCCAGGGACGCCGCAAGGCGCTCTGGATCTCGAAGAACGAAGCCCTGCTGGAGGACGCCCAGCGCGACTGGCGCCACCTCGGCCAGGAGCCGCTCCAGATCGTGCCCCTGTCGCGTTACGCCCCCGGCAAGCCGGTGACGCTGTCCGAGGGCATCCTGTTCACCACCTTCGCGACCCTGCGCGGAACCGGTCGCAACGGCTCGGGCTCGCGCCTCGACCAGATCCTCGCCTGGCTCGGGCCGGACTTCGACGGCGTCATCGCTCTCGACGAGGCCCACGCGCTCGCCAACGCCGCGGCCGGCTCAGGCGATCGCGGCGTGGTCGAGGCCTCGCAGCAGGGGCGCGCCGGCCTCGCACTCCAGTACCGCCTGCCTGATGCCCGCGTACTATACGTCAGCGCCACCGGCGCGGTCACGGTCGAGAAGCTCGCCTACGCCCACCGCCTCGGCCTGTGGGGTGGCGGCGCCTTCCCGTTCCCCACCCGGTCGGACTTCGTCACCGCCATGGACCAGGGCGGGCTCGCGGCGATGGAGGTGCTGGCGCGCGATCTGAAGGCGCTCGGCCTCTACACCGCCCGCTCGCTGTCCTACGCCGGCGTCGAGGTCGAGATGCTCGAGCACGCGCTGACGGCGGAGCAGACGGCGATCTACGACGCCTACGCCGACGCCTTCCAGGTGATCCACACCAACCTCGACGCGGCGCTGAAAGCCTCGGGCGTCACCGGCACATCCGGAACGCTGAACCGGGCGGCCAAGTCCGCGGCGCGCTCCGCCTTCGAGTCGAGCAAGCAGCGCTTCTTCAACCACCTGCTCACCGCGATGAAGTGCCCTTCGCTGATCGCGGCGATCGAGGCGGGGATCGAGGCCGGCCACGCGGCGGTCGTCCAGATCGTCTCGACCGGCGAGGCGCTGATGGAGCGGCGCCTGGCCGAGATCCCCTCGGAGGAATGGGGCGACCTGAACGTCGATGTCACGCCGCGCGAGTACGTCATCGACTACCTGAAGCACGCCTTCCCGACCCAGCTCTACGAGCCCTACACCGACGACGGCGGCAACATCCTGTCCCGGCCGGTGATCGATGCCGACGGCCAGCCCGTCCTGTGCCGCGAGGCTGTCGAGACCCGCGACAGCCTGATCGAGCACCTGTGCGGGCTTGAGCCCGTGCAATCGGCCCTCGACCAGATCCTGCACCACTTCGGCACGGACGTCGTCGCCGAGGTGACGGGACGCTCGCGCCGGATCGTGCGCCAGGCGGGCAAGGACGGCGTTGATCGCCTGGCGCTCCAGAACCGGCCGGCGACCGCCAACCTCTCGGAGACGCAGGCGTTCCAGGACGACGAGAAGCGGATCCTGGTGTTCTCGGATGCCGGCGGCACCGGGCGCAGCTACCATGCCGACCGGGGCGCCAAGAACCAGCGCCTGCGCGTCCACTACCTGCTCGAGGCTGGCTGGAAGGCCGACGCGGCGGTCCAGGGGCTCGGCCGCACCAACCGCACCAACCAGGCGCAGCCGCCTCGGTTTCGCCCGGTCACCACCAGCGTGAAGGGCGAGAAGCGGTTTCTCAGCACGATCGCCCGGCGCCTCGACACCCTCGGCGCCATCACCCGCGGCCAGCGTCAGACCGGCGGCCAGGGCCTGTTCCGGCCCGAGGACAATCTCGAAGGGCCGTACGCGGCGACGGCACTTCGCCAGCTCTACTGGGCGATCGTGCGGGGCGAGATCGAGGGCTGCCCGCTCAAGGTGTTCGAGGCGATGACTGGGCTCGCGCTCACCTCCGAGAACGGCTCCGTTCTCGACGAGCTGCCGCCGATCGGCCGCTTCCTCAACCGCGTGCTGGCGCTGCGCATCGCGGTCCAGAACGTCCTGTTCGAGGCGTTCGAGGAGCGGCTGGCCCTGGTGATCGAGGGCGCGATCTCGGCCGGGGTCTACGACGTCGGCGTCGAGGTCCTGACCGCCGAGAGCTTCACGGTCACCGATCGCGAGGTCGCCTACACCCACCCGGCGAGCGGGGCGCACACGCACCTCCTGACCATCGCCGAGCGCCGCCGGCTCCGGCCGCTCGACCTCGCCACGGCGCTCGACATGATCGCCGACGGCTACCGCCCCGTCGTGAACGCGCGCTCCGGCCGGCCGGCGCTGATGGGCAAGGCGGCGAGCGAGACGCGCGAGGACGGCTCGGTGGTCGCCCGGGTCCGCCTGGTGCGCCCGCTCCAGCGCCAGCTTCTCGACCGCGACCAGTACGCCCGCTCCTCGTTCGAGGATGTGACGCCGGAGGCCTTCGCGGCGGCGTGGGCGGCTGAACTCGCCAGCCTGCCCGAGTTCGACGAGCGCACCCTCTACGTGGTCACCGGCCTGCTGCTGCCGATCTGGGACCGGCTGCCGGGCATCGACATGCGCGTCTTCCGCCTCGTGACCGACGCCGGAGAGCGCATCGTCGGGCGCGTGGTCGAGGCCCAGGACCTGCACGTCACCCGCGAGCGGCTGAACCTTGGAGCTGGCGCCGCCCTGGCGCCGGCCGAGGCCTACGCCGCGGTGCTCGGCGGGCGGACCAGCCTGCAGCTCGCGGGCGGTCTTCAGGTGAAAAGAGCAAGGGTGATGGGCGAGGATCGGATCGAAGTGATCGGGGCGAGCGAGAGTGCGCGGGCGGGGCTCAAGACCATCGGGCTGTTCTCCGAGGTGATCTCGTTTCGTACGCGTCTGTTCATCCCGGTCGGCGAGCGCGGCGCGGCCATTCTGGCCGCGATGATGGAGCGCCACGCGCTCCTGCGTTGCGTCGCCGTCACCGCTCACGCTTAATGTCCGTGTCCCGACGGAGGTTCGATCATGCCGACACTACCCCCCGCCTCGGATATCGCGGCTCAACTCGCCAACAATGTCGAGTGGTTCTGTCGGCGCTACCTCTCCAACGGCTACCGCTCCGGTCGGTACTGGTGCGTCGGGGACGTCTACAACACCGAGGGCGGCTCCCTCTACGTGCGCCTGACCGGCCCGGCCAGCGGCAAGGGCCGGCGGGGCAAGTGGCAGGATGCAGCCACCGGCGAGCACGGCGACCTCCTCGACGTGATCCGGCTTCAGCGCGGCGAGGACTGGCGCGACGCGCTGGCCGAGGCATGGGCCTTCCTCAGCCTGCCCGAACCGCCCGCGCCGGAGCGTCGCGAGGCGCTCCCACCAGCGCGTGACACCACGGAGTCGGCCCGGCGGATGCTGCGCTACGGGCGGCCGCTCGCGGGCACCCCGGCGGAGGCCTACCTGCGCTCACGCGGGATCGAGCACGCCGCGAGCTTCGCCGCCCTGCGCTTCCACCCGCGCTGCCTCTATCGGCCGTCCCGCAAGCATCCGGGTCCGGATACCTGGCACCCGGCCCTGCTCGCTACCGTCACCGATCTCGATGGGTCGGTCACGGCGGTAGGCCGGACCTGGCTCGCGCCGGACGGGCGTGGCAAGGCCGAACTTCCGAAACCCCGCCGCGTGCTCGGCAACCTGCTGGGCCACGGCGTGCGCTTTCCCGGCACCGTGTCGGATGTGATGGTGGCCGGCGAGGGCGTCGAGTCGGTGCTGTCGGTCCACCGCCTGATGCCGAGCATCCCCCACGTCGCCGCGCTCTCGGCCGGGCACCTCGGCGCCCTGATCCTGCCGGGGGGCCTGCGCCAGCTCTACATCGCCCGCGACGCCGACGAGGCCGGGGAGCGGGGAGCCTGGACCTTGCGCCAGCGCGCCGAGGCTCAAGGCATCCTGGTCAGTGACCTCGTTCCGCGGGAGGACGACTTCAATCGCGACCTGTGCCACCTCGGCCCGCGCGATCTCGCCCTGCACCTGGCCCCGCAGCTCGACCCGAACGATGCCGTGGCGCATCTCCTGTTCGATGAGGGCGGGGAGGCGGCTGCCGCCTGAGGAGTGGGTGGAGAGGCCCGCTGGCACGCAGGGGCCGCGAGAGAGCCCGCCTCCACGGCCTTCTTGAGAGGGCGACGGGATGCCGGGTCGGGGGACCTTGGGCGCAACGGCTTCACGCCCGACGATTTTCCGCCGCCGCCCGTCGGGCGGCTTTGCATCGCGAAACAAAATCGACGGTCGCAGAGCCGTCCTCCGCTCCGCTCCGGCCCGCGCGGCCGCATCGCAAGACGTGCGATGCGGATCCTCGCGCGGGTGCGCCAGGCCCCCGAGCCCGGCCTTGGGTCGCCATGAAGGCCGCGATGGACGCGGTCCCCGGACCCTCGAGGAGCCAAGCGATGCTCGACCACCTGACCCACGACCTCGACGAGGACCTTCAGCCTGATCCGAGCCTGCTCGAGGAGCTCGCGGTCACCGGCTACCGCCCGTTCGAGGAGCACGACGATCCCCGGCCCCTGCCCGGCGCCTTCCAGATGGACGGAGCCCTCAACGTCGCGATGTCCTCCCTCGAGCAGGCCTTCGCCGACACCCGCCTGGAGGACGACCTCGAGGACGTGCTCTGGGGCTTCGTGAACGTCTTCCACCGCCGGGTCGAGCAGATCAATCGCAAGCTCGACGAGAACGAGCAGGCGCAGCGCCAGAGCCAGCGCGAGCAGGACGGCAGCGAAGTGCTGTCGGTCGAGCTGGAGCGGCTCATCGCCCTCGGGCAGACGCTCTGCGAACGCCGCAACGCCTTCGAGTACGCCCGCGACGCCGCCGCCCACCGGTTCACCCGGATCACGAAGTCGCTGTGGCGCCCGCGCTCCGGCTCGCAGGTCAACCGCGCCACGATGACCGCGGCGATGATCGACTCGCGCGACTTCATCAGCGCCCGGCGCCGAGCCGAGACCGAGATCCACCTGCCCCCGGGCACCCGGATCGCCTTCACGGGCGGCAAGCAGTTCCAGGACGTGTCGGTGATCTGGGACACCCTCGACAAGGTGCGGGCCAAGCACCCCGACATGGTGCTGCTCCACGGTGGAGGCGACGGCGCCGAGCTGATCGCGGCGAAGTGGGCCGAGAACCGCAAGGTCGCGCAGGTGGTGTTCCGGCCCGAGTGGAAGCGCCACAGCAAGGCGGCTCCGTTCCGGCGCAACGACACCATCCTGGAGCAGGCGCCGATCGGGGTGGTGCACTTCCCCGGTGGCGGGATCTCCGACAACCTCGCCGACAAGGCGATGGCGAAGGGCATCCCCGTTGCGCGGGGCGTGAAGGCCGGCGCGTGAGCGCCGGACCCCGGGAGCGAGCGGCCCGTGATCGGGCCGCTATCCCTCGACGTGGCTCGGGTGCCAGGCGGCCGCCCGGGTCTCCCTGGCAAGCCGCCGATAGGCCTCCTCGAAGGCGCCGTGCACGCGTTGATCCTGGATCAGATCGGTGACCAGTAAGGCCAGCCGGTCGTAGGCCCCGCGCGGGAGGGAGACCTCGGTATCCGCGTCGCGATAGAAGACGACATCGCCGATCTGGACCAGCGAGAACCCAATGCGGTCGCAGAACACGGAAGCTTCCCCGTCAAGCTGGAAACCCTCGATCAGGTCGGCGACGTCCTCGACGCCGGTCGCCGAAAGGGGGAGGCCACTGAAGGTCAAGGTGAGGCGCAGATTGGCCGGCTCCCCGACTTCGAACCGAAGCGAGGTGGTGCCATCGAAGATCGCCTTCAAAGTCGACCAGGAAGATGCCGGAAGAGCCTCGGCGGGAGCCTCGGGGCAGGTGAACGGCTCGAGCGGGTTGACGGCCATGACTACCCCAAGGATCACCCTGATTGCCGCAGGGTAGCACGCAGGGAAGGCAGGGTCAGCACTGAACCGGAGCCGACCCGATCCAGGCTGGAAGCGCTCCTCCCCAACAAGAGTCGCGCATCTGGTCAAGCCGCGAGACTGGCGGGGCCGCAGCGGCGCCACGCGAGACGCGGCGCAGCGCGTCAGCCACCTGCAATCAGGAGCGACGGCGGGGGTAGCAGATGGTCACACCGCCCATCCGGCAAAGAACGCCGACCGGCAGGTTCACCCATGGCGTAGGGCGCAGGAGGAGGCGCGGCAGTGACGTTCGCGCCGGCGTCGAACCGTCCCAACACGATGGCGACACGGGAACAGACGGCGGCTCCGCCCGCAACCGTCCGGCCGGACGATTTTCCCCTGGCGCTATGCGCCATTCCTCGCGGGACGAAATCGCCAGTCCGGCCGGTCCTCCGCTGCGCTCCGGCCCCTCGAGGGTGCGGGCGACACCGTCGCCTGTTTGAGGGGTTGCATCGCGCCGGGGCGGTCCCGAGCGCCAGGGAAACCCAGCCGATGCTCCTCTCCACCGACATCCCGCAGACCGATCTTCGTGCGAACCTCGAGGCGATCCTGGCCTCGATGAATGCGGAGATGAACTCGCTCTCCGACCTGGCCGCGCGGCGCGTCGTGGCGGAGTGCATCGAGACGATCCAGGACGCGATCGACGACCTCCCTGTGGGGGCCTGAGCGAGCCACCACGAGGGTCGGCATGAGCCGGCCCTTCGACCATGTCGGGAGACCGGGAACCTCGGCGCTGAGTGGTGCCCGGATCGTGGAGGTATCGGTGCCCGGCTGGACGCGCTCCTCCCCGGCGAGGGCAGCCTATCTGGTCAGGCCGCGAGGCTGGAGGCGTCCGGAGCGGGCGCCATCACGAGCGGCGGCGGCGCGGTGAGGGGCGCCCTCCCGCGCCAAACTGGACGAGCGGCGAGGGCCACGAGCCGGCCACCCCGCCCCATCCGGCAAGCCCGGCGTCCGGTCGATCCGCCCCAAGCGGAACCGGCGGTGAAGCGCGGCGCCGACGTTCGCCACAGCGTCGGACCGTCCCTACACGATGGCGACAAGGGAACAGACGGCGTCTCCGCCCGCAACCGTCCGGCCAGACGATTTTCCCCTGGCGCTGCGCGCCATTCCTCGCGGGACAAAATCGTCAGTCCGGCCGGTCCTCCGCTGCGCTCCGGCCCCTCTCGGGGTGCAGGCGGAGCCGCCGCCTGTTTGGGGGGTCGCATCGCGCAGGGACGGTCCCGAGCGCCACAGGAACCCAGCCGATGCCGCGCCCCACCTCGACCCTCCCCGCCCACGCCCGCTACGCCCTCGTGACCCACGTCGCCGAACTCCGCGCCGAGCTGGCCTCCATCTCCTGCCCGCGCGAGCGGCGCGCCATCCAGGCCGAGCTGAAGGCCGCCCAAACCCGGGTCGCCCAGCTTCCCCCGGAGGGCTAAAACCCCCTCCTCCAGGGCCGCCCGAACGGCGGCCTTCGACCCCGAAGATCGGGGAGCCATACGCTGGTTCGTAGCGCGCGGGACAAGCCTTCGGCGGGCCCCCGTCCGGGCGCCCGCCGAACCGTCCTTGCGGACGGGTTTCGCCGCGCCTGGCGCCACGGCGAGCGGCCCGTCAGGCCGCCTGTGGGCTCGCCTTGATCTCGTTCCTGTAATCATCGGCCTCCTGGCTCTCACGAGCGAAGAAGCGGTTCTCCTTGACGAGCTTCTTCATGTCATCGCGACGGAAGTAGATCGCCCGGCCGCAGCGGATCGGCTCGACACCCGGCACGCACAGGATCTGCTCGTCGCGCCGCATCGTGTTGATGATCTCGTCGGGCATGATGAGTGCCCTTTTGTGAAGCGCCGTCGAGGCCGACACGCTCACGCCGCCCGAGCCTTTGCCCGTCCGGGCCTGCTGGCTGTACGAGATGATTTCCTGCGTGAAGTACCCGCACCGCTCCGACAACGCCTTGGCCGTGTCAACGTCGGTGACGGCGGAGAAACTCTGCCACGAGGTCGACTCGAACCACGCCGAGACGGCGTCCTTGTCGCCCCATTGTTGGCGTAGCTGGCCCAGCGCCTGGTACACCATCACGAGCACGATGCCGTACTTGCGGCCGGCGTCACGGGCGACCTCGAGCAGGCTCATGTTGCCCAGCCGTGCCGCCTCGTCGAGGATGAACGCGACGCGGTCCTTCACCTCACCGTTGGCGTGGTAGAGCGCATTCAACAGCCCGCCGATGATGACCCGGGCGAGGCCCGGATAATCCTGAAGCGTCTGGAGATCGAGCGCGACGAACACGTCGACATCGTCCTCCACGAGGTCGAGGCTGGAGAACGCCCCATCCGACACGATCGCGGCATATTCCTTGAACGACAGCCAGTTCGTCAGGTCGGCCGCGGTGGCGTAGACGCCCGAGAACGTCTGCGGCGTCATCGACTTGAACGGGCCAAGCGCCAGCGCGGCAAACGAGTCCTTTTCCTCCGCGCGAAGGATCCACCCGAGCTGCATCAGGAAATCGGGCTCGGGCTGCGAGATCAGCTCTCGCAAGGTGCGTAGCGTGCGCGGCCGGGTCGCATCAAAACCCCTGTTGAGGCAGATGTGAGCCAGCACCCCGCGGATGAGCTGGAGCGCCGAGTTTCGGAAGAAATCATTGGGGTCGGCGCGCTTGACCTGGCCGGTGGCGATCCAGCCGACCACGGCCGCGATGTCCTTCTCGGCCGAGTCCTCACCCCGCCCGATCCAGTCGAGGACGTTGAACCCGCTCTCCAGGTCCTTCGGCGTGATGCAGTGCACGCGCCGGAAGTTTCCCGGACCGCGCATCTTTTTCCGGTAGTCGGCGAGCATCGGATACAGCTCGGTCGAGGGATCGAGCACGACAGTGTTCCAGGGGCACGACAGCAGCATCGGGATCACGGTGCCCGTCGTCTTGAACCCGCCGGATCCGGAGAAGATCAGGCCGTGCCCGGAGCCCAGATCCGCGTTGAACCCCATCAGGGGTTTGCGGCCCCCGGAGCCCCACGTCCTGCGATCACCCGGCTTGAAGATCCGCGACTGGCTCTTCGCATCGAGATCGGGTCGGTACAGCTCGCCCAGCACCAGTGCGCCATCCTCCGGGAACAGCTCGCCGGCAAGCCGCATCGTCGCCCATTCGGCGTCGCCGTGGGCGGCCGATTTCGAGCGGATCGGCTTGTTGTAGCCGCGTGTGGTCTTCTTGACCCGGACCAGGGAAACGACCGGCGCGACGAAGGCGACGAAGCCCGCAAAGCACACCGCGCAGAACAGCGGGATGTCGGTCTTGCGCAGCAACGCTCGCGTGTCCGCCCCCGGGGTGAGGGCGGTCAGCCGGGCGATCTCCTCGCGCACCGTCCATACGCACAGCCCGATCAGGAACAGCGAGGAGAACACGGCGACGACCCGGCCGCTGTCGCCGGGCCGGGCCAGGCCACAGATGGCAAATAGGATGAGCGCGGGGAACGCGACCGCGGCCACCCGTATGGCCTGGACCATCATCGAATGGCCGGGCTCGACGACGTAGAACGACCCGACGAGAGGCGCGAGAACCAGCGAGAACGCGAGGTGCAGAGCGAGGCCGATCGCGACGGCGATGGCACCGTAGAGCCACTTCATGCCTTGAACTCCTTGTCCCCGAGCCGAGCCATTTGCTCGACCACGTCAGGGTCGCGGATCCGCTCGCGAGCCTCGATCAGGAGGCCGAGCAGGACGTTGCTCGGCAGGTCGGAGAGGCCGGCTTTGATGACGAGACCGCCGAGCTGGATCTTGCGATAGGCGTCGGCGCGACGCTCCTCATGCCGCTTCATCATGAGTTCCCTCCGGAGCTTGTCCAGCGCCTCGAGGTCCCTTTGCCTTTGGCTCCGCCACCTGGGGTGCCTCGCCACGAAATCGCTTCACGATCGCCTCCAGCTCGCGCGTGAAGTCCTCATCCGAGATGTCGATCGAGCCAATCCCGGCCTTGATCGCCAGGCCACCGAGCCGCTCGGCCTCGGCCTTGTCGTGCTTCTTCAGCTTGGACTGGAGGGCCTCGATCTCCTTGACGATCGCTTCGCGGGACTTGGATCGCGCCATGGCTGCTATGCTCCTCTGTAGGGGGTTCATCGCGCATACCAGCAAAGGGCGATTGCGCAAACGCACACCTGCGTAAGATGCGTCACTATCTTTGCCTCAAAGGGCGAGCGTGTTTCACCTGTCACAGGGTCATTCATGGAGAGGTCTGGTCCTGTCTTCCGGCGTCGGCGCCGACGGCATCGCGGACCGACGCTGATCCAAAGATCCGTTCCAGCCCCCCCACAATAGCCACGCTGACCTCCCGGCGCCGGCGCGACTTGATCCACACGCATGACACCGATGCGGCCGAGCCGGAGCCATGCAATACGGCCGAGATTGGCCGATTGCAGACGGCCCCCGGCGAGCCAAATCCTCCAAGGGAAATCCCGAAATCGTAGGTTGGCAGGCCGGTTCCAACGGGTTGCTGCTTGCGGCCCCGAAGGGGCCTATTCTAAGCGGAGCTACGGAGCGAAGCGCCTCCGCAAAGTCACTGAAGCAGAGCGAAAGTGCGCACTTATGGGGAAATTTGCATTTCCCTGAGTTAGGTGCTAATGGCCAAGCTCGGAGCCTCGCATGGCCATCTACCATCTCGCGTCTCAGGTCATCAGCTCCGGCAACGGCAAGAGCGCCGTCGCCTCGGCCGCCTATCGGCGCGCCACGGTCATGACCCGCGAGAGCGATGGCCGGATCATCTCGTTCACCGGCAAGCAGCACGTCGTTCACACCGAACTCAGCCTGCCCTCGGAGGTGCCGGCCTGGTTTCGGACCGCCATCGATGGCCGCGATGAGAACGGTGCTTCGGAGTTTCTCTGGAACGCCGTCGAGAAGAAGGAGGGTCTGAAGGGCACCGGCTTCGCGATGGAGATGAACATCGCCCTGCCGATCGAGCTGACGCTAGATCAGAACATCGCGCTCGCCCGCGACTGGGTCGAGACCGAGGTCACATCACAGGGGTTTGTCGCCGACTGGGCGGTTCACGATGCCCCCGGCAACCCGCACATCCACGTCATGGTCCCGCTTCGCAAGCTCTCGGAGAAGGGCTTTGCTGCCAAGTTCGAGTTCGCCAGAGACCGCGCCGGCAACATCCTCTACCGCGACGACGGCAAGCCACGCTACGAGCGGATGGCTGGCCCGATGAAGCATCTCATGCCGTGGCGTCGGTCCTGGGGCGAGGTCTCCAACCGGCATCTTGCGGCGGCGGGTTTCGACCTTCGCATCGACCACCGTTCTCACGTCGAGGCCGGCATCAAGATCGAGCCGACCGAGCACATCGGCGTCCAGGCTTCCAACATGGTCGCCCGAGGTACGGTCGCCGATCGCGTCGAGGCGGAGAAGCAGAAGCGCATCCGCAATGCACAAGCCATCATCGACGATCCCGAGACTCTGCTGCCGATCCTGTCGCGCGAGAAGAGCGTGTTCGATGAGCGCGATATCGCCAAGGCGGTGTTCCGCTACATCGACGATCCTGCCGCCTTCGAGGCGGTGCGTTTGCGGCTCGGGCAATCGCCCCAGCTCGTGGCGGTGGCCGAGGAGGTCTTCGACCCCGAGAGCGGGCGCGTGGTCTCCCCGGCACGCTGGACGACACGGGCGCTGCTCCACGCCGAAGTCGCGATGCAGGCCGCCACCGGCCGGCTCTACGCCGACACCAGCCACGGTGTTTCCGATCGCGCGCTGGCGCATGCTTTGGCGGCGCGCCCCGAGTTGTCGGAGGAGCAGCGCGATGCCGTGCGTCACGTCACGGCACCGGACCGGATCTCGGCCGTGGTCGGGTTCGCGGGTGCCGGCAAATCGACCATGCTCGGGGTGGCACGCGCCGCCTGGGAGGCCAGCGGATACCGCGTCATCGGTGGAGCTTTGGCCGGCAAGGCGGCGGAGGGGTTGGAGCGCAGTGCCGGCATCCCGAGCCGCACCCTGGCCTCATGGGAGCTTGGCTGGAAGCACGAGCGCGATGTCCTCCAGCCACGCGACGTGATCGTCGTCGACGAGGCCGGCATGGTCGCATCCGAGCAGCTCTCACGGATCGTGCAAGAGGTCGAGCGGCGCGGGGCCAAGCTCGTGATCGTCGGCGATGCGATGCAGCTCCAGCCGATCGAGGCCGGCGCCGGCTTTCGGGCGATCACCGAGACCATCGGCTACGCCGAACTCTCCGAGGTCCGGCGCCAGGTCCTGCCTGAGATGCGACAGGCGACGAAGGACTTTGCCAGGGGGCGGGTCGCTGAGGCGCTCGAGGTTTATCGCACGGCCGGGCTCATCCGGTTCACCCCGGACCGGGACGCTGCCCGCGCCGGCCTGATCGCGGCCTGGAAGCCGGATTATCTCGGGTTGAAGCCCGACGGTCGCCCATCCCAGACGCTGATCCTCGCTCACACCAACGTCGACGTTCTGGCCCTCAATACCCTCGCGCGATCCGCGCTGAAGGAGGACGGCCATCTCGCCGATGAGGCGCGGTTCGTCACGGCGCGCGGCGAGCGGATGTTCGCTCCCGGGGATCGCGTCCTGTTCCTGGAGAACGACCGTCAGCTCGGCGTGAAGAACGGCATGCTCGCCACCGTCGAAGCGGCATCGAGCGGTCGTCTCACGGTCAGGCTTGATCGCGATGGTGTCGGCGATGGGCCGCAGATCGAAATCCAGGCGGAGGCCTATCGCAACCTCGATTACGGCTACGCGGCGACCGTTCATAAGTCGCAAGGCGACACCGTCGATCGGGTGCACATGCTGGCCACGCCCGGCATGGACCAGCACCTGACCTACGTGACGATGTCGCGCCATCGCCATGCCGTCACGGTTCATGGCGCGCACGTCGACTTCATCCCGCCCTGGCGCATGAAGAAGCTCGGGCCCGCCGCTACGGGCGATGTTCTGGACGCGGCCGCCCTCGCCGGATTGACGCGACGGCTGTCGCGCGACGGCTCCAAGGCCTCGACCCTCGACTATGCCGACGAGGCTGCATTCCGCGAGGCAGCGGTCGCACTGACCCGCCCGCCGGAGCTGATGGACGACGCGATCCGGGTGGATCGTCCCGGCGACGTTCCGCTGCTCGATGCCGGTCGCATGGCCGATGGCTTCTCCGCTCTGGCCGAACGGTTGGAGGCGGTACGGGGCCGGCAGGATGCCGTTGTCGTTCCGTCGCCGGACCCGTCGATTGGCTCGCCTTCGCTCGCTGCACTCGACGCCGCTCTGACTCGTCTGGAGCGTGCCGAAACCGAGATTGCGGACCGGGTCCGTCCGGCCGATATGCGCGCCCTCGCCTCGGCCTTCGCCGAGCGCCGTGGGCTCAACGGTCACGCCGTTCTGGTGCCTGCGCTGGTGAAGCGCGCACGCACGATGATCGTCGCGGCTCAGGCGCGCTGGCGCCGCGTGCACGACCTCGCCAGTCGACTTGCCACGGCTTGGCAGTCTCTTTCCGCATCACGCCCCGCCGCCGTTGAAGCTCCGGTCGCCAAGGCCCCGCTCAAGCCGTTCCTGGCCGCCGTTCCCTACGACGAAGCGGCGATCGACGAAGTGCTCGAAAGCCGCGTCGATCCGGAACGGGATCTCAAGCGTGAGCTCGCCTCATTGCACGCCGAGATCCGCATGTCGGTCAAGGATCCCGCCAAGCTGTTCGATGCGATCTACGCCCAGCTTCGAACCTCTGGTCGGGGCTACTCGTCACGGATCGGCGACCTGCTGGACAACCCCGAAGCCTATGGCGGCCTGCGGGGTCGAAAGGGCTGGTTCGTTCCCAAGGCCGAGAAGGAGGAACGCGAGAAGGCCGAGGCTGCTTATGGGGCGATCCAATGGACCGCCGTCGAGCTCAAGAACCGGTTCTCGATCATGGCCGACAAGGCGCGTCCGGAGGAGGAGCGTTACCGCATGCGCATCGCGATCGAGGTGCCCGGCTTGTCGCCGGCCGCCGCATCGGCACTGACCACGATCGCCCGAACCCCTGGCACCGATCCGCGCGCGTTCGATGCCGTGGTCGCGAAGGCGGTTGCGACCTCCGAGCAGCGGGCCGAGATCGAGGCATTCGCGAGCGCCGTAGGCCGCCGCTTCGGTGCCAACGGGGCGATCGGCAACGCGGCGCACAAGGGCCTCGGCCCGGCGCAGTGGCTGACAAGCGAGGAGCGCGAGATCCTGTCCGGCGGTGGGTTCGTCGCCTCCTACCTCAAGGAGGGCAGCCTGGATCACCTGATCGCCCAGGTCCTGCGCCGGGAACTCGACCAGCGCCTCGACGTGCAGCCGCAGCAAGCCCAAGAACGGCGCCAGGAGCTCGACCGTGACCGGGATCCGGGACTGACGCTGTAACGCCCGATCACACCCGGATCGGCCCCGGTGATTTGGTTGTTAGCACAATCTCCGGCTGAACCTGTGACGCGGACGACACGCGCTTCGTATTGGCCCCGCGGCGACGATGGGTAAGGGTAGGCGAGAGAACAGCCGAGAGTTTTTGCCGTCTCGAGGACGGAACGAGAGTCGCTGCCTGCGTGCCGGATCGGCCGGGCTTCAACCGAGGAACCGCACTCATGAGCTTTCGCGATCTGCCTGCGCTGGTGACCCGGCGCGAGGAGGCCCTCACCCTGCTCGAGGCCCTGGCCTCGGGCGTCGACGAGCGCGAGTTCGCGCCCTTCGTCACCGCGCTCACCTCGCCCGAGGACGAGCAGGCCGTCGCGATCATGCGCGGCTCGGGCAACGAGATGAGCATGCGCGTGCAGCTCGGCGCCCTCCTCTCGGGGGCCGGCCTCGTGACCAACGAGGAGGTGTTCCAGGCCCTCGACGCGCGTCGGGCCCGTGCCAAGGGAGCGATGGCGTGAGCGGCGCTCCCTACGTCTACGAGGGTACCGACACCCTCAGGAACACCGCGGAGATCCGCGATCCGGAGGCCCTGGCCGAGCGCGAGCAGCTCGTCTCGTTCCAGGCCCTGCGCCAGATGCTCAAGGAGCCGGTGCTCGGGCAATTCGACCAGGCGCACTTCGCGGCGATCCATAAGCGGCTGTTTGGCGAGATCTACCCGTGGGCGGGCGAGACCCGCACGGTCGAGCTGTGGAAGCCCGAGATCGTGCTGAACGGCCGCAGCGTCGCCTACACGCCGCCGGCCGGGATCGACCAGCAGATGCGGACCGCCCTCGCCAGCCTCGCGCAGGAGCAGCCCGGAAACCTGAAGGAGAGCCGGCCGGCGATGCGCCTGGCCGGTACCATGGCGACGCTGTTCCAGGCCCACCCCTTCCGGGAGGGCAACACCCGCACCCTGCTGGCGTTCATGGAGCAGTACGCCCGCCACCATAAGCAGCCCCTCGACCAGGCGCTGATCAACCGGATCCCGAGCGAGACCCGCGACAAGCTCGTGCTCGCCACCCGCGGCGAGATCCAGCCCCTGACGCTGATGGTGCGGAATGCCCGCTACTCGGAGGAGCAGCGCGCCCATCCGGTCCTCGGCCGCCTCTCGGCCGAGGCGTTCGAGGCGACCCGCCTGATGGGGGCGCCGCGCATCGTCCTGCCCGAGCCCGGCACCCAGGTCCGCGGCCAGGTGGTCGCGACGAGCTACCACCACGCCCTGGTGCGTCTGGAGCGGCACATCGCGGCGGTGCCGCTCGCCTCGTTCCGGGTGATGCCGGAGAACAACTCGCGGGTCGACGTGCGGGTGCTGCGAAACGACGAGACCCTGGATCGCTCCCAGCCGCGTGAGGAGGTGGCGCGCAGCCAGGTCGTCGGCCGTGTGCTGATCCCGGCGAGCTACGTGCTGCTCGCCGGCCAGCGCCCGGACGATGCCGTGCGCAACCGCATCGAGATCCCAGGCCCGAGCCCCGCGCTCGCCGAGGCGTTGCAGACCCGCACGGCCCGCGAGATCGTCGCCGATCCCGGGCTGGTCGCGGAGGTGCGCCAGATCGACAAGAGCCTGATCGAGCGCTTCGGCCGCGAGGGCTCTGTGATGCTGATCCAGGGCAGCCCCGAGCAGGCCAGGAGCCTGCTGCCTCAGGGGCAGGATCTCGCTGAAATCCGTGCCGTCCTCAAACCGGTGGCGCAGGCTCTGATGGTCGACGATCGCCAGCAGACCCTCGCGCAGACACAGGCGCTCGGCCGTGACGAGCCCCAGCTCGGCCACACGCGATGACGACCCTGCATGAGAACTCGGCCGAGACCGTCACGCCCGCCAGGGTCGTGGTCCTCGGCGTCGTCGCCTTCGCGACGTTGGCCGTCCTCAGCCTCGTGTGGTGGACGTTCAGCCCGGTCCTCGGCCGGATATACGCCGTCCTGCGACTGATCGAGAGCGCCTCCCTGTGGCGGTTTACCGGCTGGGGCCGGTACTTCACCGGCATGCCGGCCGGCGAGCCGTTCGCGTACGTGTCGATCTACAAGTCGAGCGTCGCCTTCGGCCTGGTGACCGCGCTGCTCACGGCGCTCGTCGGCTACTTCGCCTGGCGCAAGCGCAGCCGCCACCACATCGAAGCGCTCATCACCCTGCCGCGTCTAGGCTTTGGGCGGGAGGAAATCGGCAGCCGGTTCATGCCGGCCGACCGGGTGATGCGTGTGCCAGACAAAGACCAGGAGGCGTTCCAGGTCCAGGCAGGCGTTCCAAACACGTTCAAGGGGGTCCGCGACCTCCTCGATGCCCGAGCCGTCGAGACGGAGCTGGACGCTATTCCCTGGCACCTCGCCGGCGCCCTGTTCCTGACGATCGACGCGGTGGCTCCCCTCACCGATCGCAAGGCACGCGACACCGTCCTGAAGGCTGTCAGGGCGGCCGCAGACCGCCACGCGGCGAATCCCCTGGCGGATCAGCCTGTCACTCTCCTACCGACCCTGTACGGCGCCCTGCTCCAGGCAATCACTGAACGGAACGGCCGGGAAGATGCTCCGCTTCGCCAGGTCCATGAGGTGCTCGAGCAGAAGGAGGGCCTCGCCGCGGCCGTCTCGGCGCTCGCGGCCGCGGCTCTCGCGATGCAACGGATCCATTTTCCGGACTACGCGTGGCTTCGCCACGTCGATCCGAACTTGCAGTCTGCGATCACGGCGTACTGAGATCGCTCGAAACGCGGCGCCGAGCGAAGAGGCTCCGCTCGGCGCTGTCGTCGTGCCACGCTGGACCGGCCGGGTCGGCCGTCAGGTGCTCGCGCCGGTCATGTAGGTGGTGACCACGCCGATGATGACGCCCAGGATCGTGACGGCAGAGCCGACGACGATCCCGGCCAGGGACCGGCCGGCATCCTCGCGGGCGTTGTCGTCCTGCGACGACTTGTAGAGCTTCACGCCCGAGATGCCGGCAAGCCCGATGCCGACCACGGCGAAGATGATCGAGATGACGATGCCGGCGTTGTTGCCGCCGGTGGCGATCGAGGACGCGTTGAGCGCCGAACTCGACGCCTTCGAGCGCGAGTTCTTCAGAAATTCGATCGGCGCCGAGGGATCGCCCGAGGCGCTACCGCCCGTCGCTTGAGCCAGCGCCGACATCGTGCTCAGGCCCAGCATCGTGGCGGTGACCAGGGACCGGTAGTAGATATCCTTGATGTTCATTGGGACCTCCATTGTCATGCGGCGGTTCTGGATCGGTCGATCTGGGGTTGAGCGTCGCTCATGAGTTCCCCCAACACTTGATCGACGATCGTCTTTGCGATCCGGTCCTCACCGAACCGCGCAAGCGCGGACATCCGACCCCACGTCTCGATGGCGGTGCCATCGGGAAAGCGTGCAGCCAGGATGCGCAGCGCCTCGTTGACCGCCATCCGGCGGTACAGCTCGTCGCGCACCAGGCGGTCCTCCGCCTTGGTGGTCAGGGCCCACAGCATCCGGGGCCCGAGCGAGTTGTTGAGCACGATCCAGCGCTCCTCCTCGCGCAGCTTGAAGCGCGCCAGGATGTTCGCGCCGCGCCGACCCTGCGGCCCGTGGACCTGGCGCTCGAGCGCGGACTTCACCGCCTGATCGAACCCGAAGGTCTTGCGGGCCTGCTCGCGGATCTCGTTCGAGTCGGCGTTGAGCACCAGCACCGTCGAGGCCATGTTGGCCAGCGTGTCGAAGTCGGCGAGCAGCTGCGAGACCAGGATCAGCTCCAGGCCCCACTTGCGGCCCTCGCGGGCATCCGATTTGACTTGGCGAGCGATCGTCTCGACGCCGCCGGTCAGGTGATACTCGTCCATGCACAGGCGCTTGGGCGTCTCAGCCACCTCGGCGTAGCGCGCCTCCCAGTACCGGACGTATTCTGCCCGGATCGCGTCCTCGGGCGGAAAATCCATCTTCGCGATCTCCTCGGCAAAGCCGGAGATCTTCGACAGGTAGACGTGCCGCGCGATCATGAACATCAGCGCGTTGTTGCGCTCGGCCTCCGGCGACTTGTGGCGCATGGCCACGTCCTGAAGGTCGATCGACACCACCCGCGCCTCGCCGAGATCGAGCCGGGTGGGCCGGGAGAAGATCGGGAACTTCTCGATCGCGCTCTCGAGCGAGCGCTGGACGTGACGGATCAGCTCGGCGGGGAAGTCCTGCACCATGATCGGCTCGGCGAGCACCCGGGCGAAGTCCTCCAGCACCGGCATCGCGTAGCGCTGCGCGCGCTGCGCGGCGGTGGAGAGCCGGCGCTCGACGAACGCGTCGACGATGCTCCACCATTTCGACCGGTCGCCGACCTTGATGCCGTAATGCGCGATCAGCCGATCGAGCTCGGGGTCGACGTTGGGCTGGTAGACCGCCGGCGAGGACGAGAACTGGAGGTCGCTTTTGAGCTGGTAGACCCGCGTGATGAGGCGCGGGATCAGCAACGCCACTTCTGAGTTCGACACGTTGAGGAGCGTCGTCAGGAAGTTCTCGATGAAGCTGCGCTCGCGCTCGAGCGGCATGCGCCGGCCGAGCCCGAGGTCGAGGAAGTTGACAGCAAAGTCCGGCGTGTTGAGGAGCCGGACATAGTACGCCTCGTGCCGCCGCTCCGGGGGAAGCGCGTTGCGCACCAGCTCGATGAACCCGGACGAGCTGACGCCGACGTCGATGACGGCCAGGAACGGCAGCGCCGCGCCGGCGGAGAACGACGCGAACTCGACGTTGAGCCTGTTCATCAGCACCGACTTGCCCGAGCCCGGCGTGGCGTAGATCAGCGTCAGCCAGAACAGCTGCTCGGGCGAGAGCGCCTCGTAGGGCACCGGCTTGCCGTCGGGCGTGACCAGCATGCTCTGGCCCTGCTTGAAGATCGGCGCCGTGCGGTGGAACGGCAGCATCGCCGCGAGATCCCCGAGGGGCGCGATCGAGCCCGGCGGGATCTCGGCCTGCACCGTCATCCCGGCCACCGTCTCGCAGAGAGCCCGCAGCGGGTTGTGGGGGGCGTCGGTCATCACCGCCTCGCCCCAGGTCATCATCCCGCTCATCAGGTACGAGCGCCGCCGCTCCAGGAGCCCCGGATCCTCGCCCGGCTCGGTCCAGGTCGTGGCGATCACCCGGCCCTTGACGATCGCCTCGCCGTCCTTCTCGACCACCTCCTCGAGCTGGCGCAGCGCCCGGAACAGGTTCTTGTTGCTCGGGCTTGCAAAGGCGAGGAGACCCGCCAGGACTTTCTTGAGCCGGAAGCCGACATCCGCGTCGCGCAGTGCCTCGAGGTGGAAGCAGACCCGGAACGGCATGTCGGCCGAGCGGGACGAACTCTCGAGCAGCGAGTCGAGCAGCCGGTTGAACGGCAGGATCGACGAGGGGAACATCCGCATGACCGCGAGCGCGTAGCGGCGCCCGCCCATGTCGAGGGCGCGCATGTTGCTCGAGGCCTGCGCGTTCGAGGTCATGATCTGGCGCGCGACGGTCGGCGTGAAGAAGTCGCTGACGTCGTCGTCGTGGCGCTCCTTGGCACCCGGGTAGCGCCTCGTGCCCGGCCCGTAGGGCGTCCAGCCGTCGGGGGTCTCGTGGTAGAGGACGGCCGCCCGGATCTGCTCCAGATCGCGCCGCCGGCCCTGACCATCGGGAGCCAGGATCCGCCCCTGAAGGCGCGCCTCGCCGAGCGCCTCCATGACCCGGCGCACGAACGCGGCGTGGACGCCGTCGAGCGAGCCGAGCCGCAAATAGGGGTTCTGGGCGTCATGGGCCGGGGGCAGCTCCTGCCAGGCCCGGCGGTTGTCCCGCTGCTCGCGGCGGACCTCCTCGGGCGTGCCGGCCGTCGGCCGGGTCCAGGCGGCGAGCAGGATGGTCTCGGAGCGCGCCCGCTCCTCCAGGACCGCCCGGCCCTCCTCGATCAGCGCCTCGACCGAGAGCCCCTTCTGGCGGGCGCGCCGGCCCTGGCGCTCGACGAAGGGCTCGATGACCTTGGCGGTGTTGAGCGAGGACTCGTAGGAGATCGTGAGCTGGTGGCCGGGCCGCTTGAGGATCTGGGCGATCCCGCCGGCGAAGCGCTCGACCACGTTGACGAGGTAGTCGTCGGGCGAGACGATCGAGCGGATGCCGTCGATCTCGATCAGGGTGACCTGCGACCCGTCATGGGCGTAGACCACCGCCTCCTCACGCTCGGGATCGAACCCGGCGAGGTCGCAGAACTTGTCCGCCGTCCTCATTGGACGCCTCGCAGGATGACCGAGAATTGGTACACGGGCACCGCGAGCGCGAAGAGCCAGGCGCCGAGCAGGCCCGGGACGATCCCCCGCATGAGAGGCGCCGGGCGGACGTGCAGGGCGCAGTAGACCTGCGCGAGGGCAAACACCATCGCGGCGCAGGAGAGCGTGATCGAGGCCGGGTAGTAGACGTAGATCAGCGGCAGGGACGTGATCGCGCCGTCCAGACCGCGCGTCAGGCTGTCGTAGAACAGCCCGGTCAGGAACAGGCAGCCGCCGCCCGCCATGGCGCAAACGTGCAGGATCCGGCGCAAGCTCCGGTCCGAGCAGACCGATACCGACCAGGCCCGCGCGGCCACGATCGCGTAGCAGCCCGCCGCGAGGGTGAGCGCGATGGCGGCCTTACTCACCAGGGGGTGATCGTCGAGATAGGCCGCCGCGTTGGCGGTCAGGTTGTCGATGAGGTGCCAGGATCCGTCGTTCATCGCGTCCAGACCCTCACTCGGCAAAGTAGAAGGAGAATTGCGCGATGATGATCGTGGGGATCGTCATCGCGCAGCCGATCACCCCGGCGACGATCCAGTTGCCCGCCGTGCCGTCGCCGGAGTTGTTGGCCTGGTAGATCCGCAGCATCGCGTAGCCAGTGAGGAAGATGCCGGCGACCGCCGTGATGACGACCACGAGCCAGGCCAGGACCGGCACGAGGTCGATCAGGCCGCGCAGGACGTCGGCCAGGCCTTTCGAGCCATCCATCACGGCTTCCTCACAAAGGAGATCGGCAGGGTCTCGGGCCCGTAAGCGGTGTCGGCCCCGACCGTGACCCGAGCCGCGTCGAGAGGCACCACGACGGGCAGAAGGACGAGGTCGATCAGGCCGCGCAGGACGTCGGCCAGCCCCTTGGACGGACCCATCACGGCTTCCTCACAAAGGAGATCGGCAGGGTCTCGGGCCGGTAGCTCGGGCCATAAGCCGGATCCGGCCCGTAGCCGGTGCCGGCCCCGACCGTGACCCGGGCGGCGTCGAGCGGCACCACGACGGGCTGCAGGAAGACGATGCCGATCGGGAAGTTGGTCGGAGAGGACAGGGTCGGCGGCCGGCTGAAGCTGCGCGCCGCCGCCGCGGTCAGGGCCTGGCCCACCGGCTGCGCGGCGCCGAGGCCCGCCGTCAGCCAGTCGACGTTGCGGCCGGACTGGACCGCAAAGCCGTTGCCGACCACCGTCTGGGTGTTGAGCTGGGTGAGCTGCTGGCCGACCTGGCCCACGCCCTGGATCAGCCCGGCGATGACGAGGCCGCCGTAGCGCTCCAGGGTGTGGTTGTCGACGTCCTCGGCCACGCCCGTGCGGGCCTGGTCGACCGTGATCGCGACCGCCTGCATCGGCCCCTGGCGGCCGTCCTGCAGGATCATGGTGGTGAACCGGATCGAGGCCTGCGTCTGCGAGTAGACGATCTGGCCGAGCAGCCGGATCCCGTTGAGCGGTCCGGGCTGCTGGCGCTCGTCGAGGTCGACGATGGTGGCGAAGATCGGCGCCGCCGGATCGTCCGAGTTGAAGCCGCGATCGAGCACCGCGTAGGCGACGTCGCCGGCACGCGCCACGGTCGCGTGCCGAACGCCCATCCCGAACGGCCCGGTCGGAGGCGGCGGGGCGACGGCGGCAGCCCGCGGCACGGGGGGCTTGGGCCGCTCGCCCTTGGCGAAGCTCCGCACCAGGAACCCGCCCGGGGTCGGCTTCAGCAGCGCCTTGATCTGCTCGTTGATCGCCGCGACCTGCTCGGGGTCGGCCGTCGGCTGGACCGGCACGTCCCGGTACACGGTCTGGATGACCGGCCGGTCCTGGTAGATGATCCGCTCGACCACCTTCGGCTCCGGAGGCGGCTCAGGGGGCTTCGGCTCCGGATTGGCGTCGGGCAGCTCGCCCATCGTCGCGCCGCGCTTCTCGGCGATCACCGTCGGCGCCACGAAGGGCTTGCCGGCGCTGTCCCGTTCGTCGGCCGCCTGGCGGTTGACGCCGGCGCGCCGGTCCGCCTCGGCCTTGCTGACCGGCTTCATCATGTCGTTTGGCGGGTTCGGGGTCTGGCCCCGGATCTCGGAGGCCAGCCCCGCGCCCTGGTCGGCACCGGGCACGTCCCGCAGGATGAAGGCGGCCGAGCCGAGGGCGCCGAACAGGGCGACACCGCCGAGTGCCGCGACAACTTTCGATGAGAGCATCGCCATCCCCCCTAGAACTCGACGCTGATGGCGGTCTCGGCCCCGTCGCCGCGCTCGGCGACGAGGCGCGAGGCCGGGCGCAGGAACTCGTAGACGCGGTAGCCCCCCGACGCGTCGGCCGAGGCGACCGGCTGCGGGCTGACGAGATCGCCCTGGACGCGCACGTACATCCGCTCGCGGTAGAGCCAGGCCTGCGCCCCGCCGGTCGCGGCGAGCTTCTGGGCGCCGGCCGGCGGGGTGCCGGAGCCGAAGAGATGCAGGAGCGCCGTGGTGTCGATCGGGCCCGTCCCGCGCGGCGGACCCGGCGGGCCGGCCTTGCGCACCGGGGCAGTGCTCGCGGTGACCACCTTCACGGGGGTGAGCGGCGAGGTGCCGGCGACCCGCACCGTGACCGGGATGTCCACCGTCTCGCTCTGCCCGGAGAGGATCATCAGCGGGATCGGGTAGGGCACGGCCTCGAGCCGGATCAGGATGTTGCCCCAGGTGTCGTACCGGCACGGCATCAGGTTGATCGAGGTCGGCCGGTCGGCGCCCGTCGCGGCCGGCACCTGGGCCGCCCCCATCGCGGTGTCCTGGCCGCAGCCGGTGCCGTCCTGAGCAAACAGGCGCGGATCGTAGGCGACCGAGGCGATCGGCCAGGGCGCGCCCTTGGCGTCGACGAAGGTGATCGGTGAGACCACGCCGTAGGCCAGGTGCAGCGTCTCGGGCGCCGAGCGGCTGATCTCCTGCGTCACGGTGAGGAGCCGCGGCTCCGCCCGGGGCATGCGCCCGTCGCGGCCCGGGAAATTGCCGGCGCCCTGCGCATCCTGGACCGCGCGGG
>NZ_LABY01000161.1 GCF_001043975.1 Methylobacterium variabile | reverse complement strand
CAACAACGCCTGCGAGCGCGCGCTGCGCCCGGCAGTGGTGCAGCGGAAGGTGACTAACGGCTATCGGGCGATGTGGGCGGCCGCCGGTGAGGCGGACGTGCGCACCGTCGTCGACACCGCTCGCCTCTCGGGGGCCGACGCCTTCGCTACCATCCTCAAAACCATCCGCGTCTGAGCCCGCCGACACAGGCGTGGGTAATTACCATGGGTGTGCGCTTCCGTGTCAGGCACCAATCTCGCTCGCTCGCGGGCTCGAGGCACAATACGCCATTCGGACTAGCCTGAACTGTCCTTGACAGCTTTCCCATCACGATGGTCAGCGCTTCCTGCTTGGCTGACGAGACGAGGCTCGCCCTCTACCGTACGAGCAGATGATCATGTCGCAACCGACATGTTCCTCGTCGGACGGTAGATCTCGTTGTGGCTCATCAGGGCCCAGGCGATACGGGCCATCTTGTTGGCCAGCGCCACCGTCACCAACCGCGTCGGCCGCCGACCGAGGGCCGAGCGGACCCATTGTCCCAGGGCGCTCCTCCAGTGTTCGGCCCGACGCACCATCGATGTCGCGCCAAGAACGAGCAGCCTTCGGATCTCTGTATTCCCTGCCTTCGTGATGCGGCCCAGACGCGTCTTGCCGCCAGTTGAGAACTGGCGCGGTACCAGACCGAGCCAAGCCGCGAAGTGCCGGGCACTGGGAAACACGCTGATGTCGGCGATCGTCGCGGCGAGCAAGGAACTCGTCGTCGGCCCAACGCCCGGGATCGTGGCAAGCCGCCGAGCTGTCTCATTCGTTCTGGCATGAAGCACGATCCGCTCCTCCAGCGCTTCGATCTGCTTCGATAATGATGTCAGCTGCTGAAATAGGGTATTGAGGACGGATCTAGCGGCATCGGGGAGATCATCATCTCCTTCCACTGACGCCTTCAGTTCATCCATCTTGCTGATGCCTTGAGGAGCTGTGAGACCGAATTCACTTGCCAAGCCGCGCACCGCATTCACGATCATTGTTTGCTGCTTGACCAATAGGGAGCGAGCCGTGTGCAAAGCGAGAATGGCCTGCTGATCTGGCGTCTTGATCGGAACGAACTTGATGTTCGGTCGCGCAGTGGCTTCGCAGATGGCGGCAGCGTCAGCGGCATCGTTCTTCCGACCTCGCTTGACGAATGGCCTGACGGCTTCGGGAGCGATCAGGCTGACTTCGTGGCCCAGGGCCGTGAGAACGCGCCCCCAGTGATGTGCGGCTCCGCAGGCTTCCATGACGATCCGACACCGAGGGTGCCGCTCGAAGAACGGGATGAGCTCGTCACGGCGTAGCTTGCGCCGCGTCACACCTCCAGCCGCATCAACGATGTGCAGCTGAAACACAGACTTTGCCGTATCGAGGCCAATCATGGTGTTCGTCATCGAGGCGCTCTTTCGATTGAGGTTGAACCAACGCACCGTGACACGTCGCTGCCGTCACGGTCCGTCCACCCCATCTCGCTCTCTCTTGAGAGGTTCTGGTAGGCTCGACACCCGCCTCGATACGCCGCCTTCACACCCAGCGCGTCACCCAAACTCCCGCATAGCTCGCAAACTGCTCGGTCGGTGTGCTGCTGCGCCGATCTTGCCGACGCAGCAGCGCCACTCCTGACCTCGCAGAACCTGCGGCTCAGTAGTGGTGATGGTGGCCGTGACGGTGATAGTGGTGGTGACCCCAGCCGTAGTAGCTCGGCCGGTAGTGATGATGGTGGTGGCCCCAGTGATGATGGTGGCCCCAGCCACGGTGATGGTGGTGGTGACCCCAGCCATGATGATGATGGTGACGATGTCCCCCCCACTGGACCTGCTCCACGGTGGAAGGCCCGTCTTGCGCAGCAAGGCCGACGGAGGCCCCGAGCGGCATGGCTTGGGCGGAGCCGACCGACACGGCGGCGGCGAGGGCGAGGGCAGATAAGAACGGAAGGGTGCGCTTCAGCATGGCAGTCTCCTGAACCCGGTGCAGGTTCCTCAAGCGTGACAGGTCATTGCCGGTGTGAGCCGGCTTACGGGACCCGCAGGTTCCCGTGCCCGAAGCTGAACGACGTATTAGTCCGTCGCCGTTGCTGGGCAGGACCTGGAGGTGCCCTCACGATGACTTGAGAAGCCACGCCACCGATGTGATGGAACGCACTCTGCGACGCGCTGGATGAGTATTTGCTGAACGACGGCTTGCGCCCGTGCCTCATTGCTCCCAGCTTGGGTAAGCCCCCGAACGCGACGGGGCTGCAGGCCGCGCAAGCCCCTTGCTCCTTTGGCGGCTGGAGCTTCTATGATGCGGGTTGGATGCGGTTCGAGGGAGACGGCACGGATGAGGCGCTTGCAGATCGGGATCGTCACCCTGGGGCTGGTCGCCGGCTTGGGGACAGCGGCTTTGGCCCACGATCACCCCGCCGCGAACGGCGGCCAGATCAAGCAGATCGGTCCCTATGAGGCCGAACTCGTGGTGAAAGGCTCGGAGATGACCCTGCACGTCCTCGACGAGCAGGACAGGAAGGTTGACGCCTCGACCCTCTCCGCCACCGCCGTGGTCCTGGCAAAGGGCAACGAGCAGAGGACCGTCGAGATGAAACCAGCCGGCGACAACCGGCTTTCCGGCAAGGTGGACTTCCCGGTCGACGGCAAGTTCCGGGCGACCGTGTCGCTCAAGACCCCCAAGGGAGAGGCCGGCAAGGGCCGCTACACTCTCGACGCGAGCCGTTAGGACCTCGAGGACCGACCCGTGACACACGTTGCGACCAGCACGTCACCGAGGAGCGACCGCCGCGATGCGGTCGCCTGGTGGCGTGCGCTCGTGCGGAGCGTCGCCGTCGTCCTGGCCCTTCTGCTCGCTTTGCCCGTCCCGGAGACCCCAGCCGGCGAGACCCCGGTCCATCAGGCCCTTCACCTGACTCTGGTGGTCGCCGACGCGGACCACGACGGCGCGCCTGACAACGGGCACGTCGCCCACTGCGCTTGCCGTCAAGCGGTGACCCCCGAGACCGCGCCGCCCATGCCCGTTGCCACCCTGGTCACGGGTGTCCGCTACGCCTGGTTCGACGACGTGGTCCACGTTCGCACGACCGTCCCACCCCTCAAGCCTCCCCGCGCCTGACATCCGGGACGGCCGAGCCGCTCCCGAGTGGACGCCTGCCCTCGTGTGAGGGTCAGCGCCCCGTCCAGCTTGAGCTGGACCCGGATCGCCCGTGGCGGTCGCATGGGGAGTTCAGAGATGTTCCGTTACCTGTTGGTCCCGGCCGCCCTGGCGGCGGGCGTCGCCGTGGGCGCCCTCGTGCCCGAGGTGTCCACCGGCGCCAAGTCGCTCCTCGCGGCTTCCGGCCTCGACACCCTCGTCAAGCCCAAGCCGACCGGAGGCGGCGGTCATGCCGGCCACTCCCATGGACACGGCGGGCACGGCCACGGGGCACATGAGCACGGCGAGGAGAAGCCCGAGGGTGTCGTCACCCTCACGCCTGAGCAGATCGCTGGAGCCAAGATCGAGGTGGCGTCCGTCGACAAGGGCGTGTTGAGGCGCACCCTGACCGTGCCCGGGACGGTGGTGCCCGACGCCGACCGGATCGCCCGTGTCGCCGCCAAGGTGGTCGGAACCGTGGCCGAGCTGCGTAAGCGCATCGGCGACACCGTGACGAAGAACGAGGTCGTGGCGGTGCTCGACAGCCGCGAGGTGGCCGACGCCAAGAACGACTTCATCGCCGCCGTGGTCGGCCTGGAGCTGCAGCAGACCCTGTTCGAGCGCGACCACGAGCTTTGGGACAAGAAGGTCTCGGCCGAGCAGCAGTTCCTGCGCGCCCGCACCGCCCTGGTCGAGGCGCAGCTCAAGGTCGACCTGGCCCGCCAGAAGCTCTCGGCCCTCGGCGTGCCCGACGACGAGGTGACCGCGCTCGCGGCCAAGCCGCCGCCCACCAAGCTCGCGGCCGGCGAGGACGAGCACATGGTCGGCCTGCGCCGCGCGCCAGTGCTCGGGCTGCAGCGCTACAGCCTCCGAGCACCCATCTCCGGCCGGGTCATCGAGCGCAAGGTGGACGTCGGCTCCCCGGTCAACGACGAGGGGCAGGAGAAGGAGATCTACACCATCGCCGACCTGTCGCGGGTCTGGGTCGAGCTCGCCGTGCCGACGGGCGACCTTGCCGCGATCAAGGAAGGCCAGGCAGTGACGCTGACGCCGGGCCCGGAGGGGAAGGGCTCGCCCGGCAAGATCGTCTTCGTCAGCCCGATGCTGAACCAGGATACCCGCTCGGCCAAGGTCATCGCCGCGGTCGACAACCCCGACCTGACCTGGCGGCCGGGCTCCTTCGCCACGGTCCGGGTCTCCGTCGAGGAGCAGCCGGTGGACCTGCGCCTGCCCCGCGCTGCCCTGCAGACCATCGGCGGCGAGCAGGTCGTGTTCGTGCGCACCAAGGAGGGCTTCGAGAAGCGCGAGGTCGTGCTGGGCAAGGGCGACGAGGAGGCCATCGAGGTCGTCTTCGGGCTCGACGCCGGCGAGGCGGTCGCGACCGCGAACTCCTTCGTCCTCAAGGCGGAACTCGGCAAGGCCGAGGCCGAGCACGAGCACTGAGGGGCGCCGTCATGATCTCCCGCATCCTCGCCTTCTCGGTGCGCCAGCGCTGGCTCGTCCTGCTGCTGTCGCTGCTCGCCGCGGCGCTCGGGGCCTACTCCCTGACCAAGCTGCCCATCGACGCGGTGCCCGACATCACCAACAACCAGGTCCAGGTGAACACGGTGGTGCCCCAGCTCTCGCCCTTCGACGTCGAGAAGCAGGTGACTTACCCGATCGAGACCGCGCTCGCCGGCATCCCCGGCCTGGACTACACGCGCTCGCTCTCGCGCAATGGCTTCTCGCAGGTCACGGCCGTGTTCAGCGAGGCCACCGACGTCTACTTCGCGCGCCAGCAGGTGAACGAGCGGCTCGGGCAGGTGAAGGGTAACCTTCCCGGCGGGGCTGAAGTCCGCATGGGTCCGATCTCCACGGGCCTCGGCGAGATCTACATGTGGACCGTCCACTACGTCCGCCCGGCCAAGGAAGCGGTCAAGGATGGCCAACCGGGCTTCCAGTCCGACGGGAGCTACCTGACGCCCGAGGGGCAGCGCCTGCGGCCCGGCTTCGAGCAGGCCGCCTACCTGCGCACCGTGCAGGACTGGATCATCAGTCCGCAGCTCAAGACAGTTGCGGGCGTGGCCGGCGTCGACGTGATCGGTGGGTTCGAGAAACAATATCACGTGCAGCCCGACCCGGCGAAGCTGATCGGCCTGGGGCTTTCCTTCAAGGACCTTGCCGAGGCCGTCGAGCAGAACAACCAGAACCGCGGAGCGGGCTACCTGGAGCGCAACGGCGAGGGCTATGTGGTCCGCTCGGCCGGGCGCATCGAGAGCATGGAGGAGATCGGCCGCATCGTCGTCGCCACCCGCGGCGGCGTGCCCGTCAGGGTGTCCGACGTGGCCGAGGTGCGCATCGGGCGCGAGCTGCGCACCGGCTCGGCGAGCGAGAACGGTGAAGAGGCCGTGGTCGGCACCGCCCTGATGCTGATCGGCGGCAACAGCCGCACCGTCTCGGCCGCCGTCGATGCCCGCTTGAAGGAGATCGCGCGCTCCCTCCCGCCTCAGGTCGAGATCCGCACCGTCCTCAACCGCACGCTGCTGGTCGATGCCACCATCCGCACCGTCGCCAAGAACCTCCTGGAAGGCGCAGGCCTGGTCATCGCGGTGCTGTTCCTGCTGCTCGGCAACTTCCGCGCGGCCCTCATCACGGCGCTCGTCATCCCGGTCGCCATGCTGATGACCATGACCGGGATGGTGCAGGGGCGGATCAGCGCCAACCTGATGTCGCTCGGCGCTCTCGATTTCGGCCTCATCGTGGACGGGGCCGTCATCATCGCCGAGAACTCGCTGCGCCACCTCGCCGAACGGCAGCAGGAGGCCGGGCGGACGCTCACTCTGCAGGAGCGGCTGGCGACCGTGCACGCCTCCGCCGAGGAGATGATCAAGCCCTCCGTCTACGGGCAGGCCATCATCCTGCTCGTCTACGTCCCCCTTCTCACCTTCTCCGGCGTCGAGGGCAAGATGTTCGCGCCGATGGCCCTGACGGTCATCATCGCGCTCCTCTGCGCCTTCGTGCTCTCCCTCACCTTCGTGCCGGCCCTGATCGCCATCGTCATCACCGGGCGGGTGCAGGAGAAGGAGAATTTCTTCATCCGCGGCCTCAAGGCGGTCTATCGCCCGGCGCTCGCGGGAGCGTTACGCTTCCCCATGACGGTGGTCGGCCTCGCCGTGCTGCTCTTCCTGGGCAGCGGGCTGCTGTTCTTGCGGCTCGGGCAGGAATTCATCCCACAGCTCGACGAGAAGAACCTGGCGATGCACGCCATGCGCATCCCGTCCACGTCCCTCACCCAATCGCAGGAGATGCAGCTCGCGGTCGAGAAGGCCGTCACTGCCTTCCCGCAGGTGGCCTTCGTGTTCAGCAAGACCGGCACGGCGGAAGTCGCCACCGACCCGATGCCGCCGAACGTCTCAGACACCTTCATCATGCTCAAGCCGCAAGCGGAATGGCCCGAACCGGGCCTGCCGAAGGACGAGCTCATCGAGCAGATCCAGGCCGCCCTGAACAAGGTCCCGGGCAACAACTACGAGTTCACGCAGCCCATTCAGATGCGCTTCAACGAGCTCCTGGCCGGCACGCGCGGTGACCTCGCCGTGAAGGTGTTCGGTGAGGACTTCGCCGCGCTCCTGCCGGCCGCCAATCGCGTGGCCGGTATCCTGCGCGGTGTCGAGGGCGCCCAGGACGTCAAGGTCGAGCAGGTCTCGGGGCTGCCGGTGCTGGAGATCAAGGTCGACAAGGCCGAGATTGCTCGGCTCGGTCTGAGCCACGCTGCCGTGCAGGACGTCATCGGTGCCGCCATCGGCGGGCGCGAGGCGGGCGTGGTGTTCGAGGGCGACCGCCGTTTCGACATCGTGGTGCGCCTGCCCGACCGGGTGCGCGACGACATCGAGGCACTCCGGAACCTGCCCGTGCCCTTGCCGACCGGAGGCAAAGCGGCTTCGGTGCCGCTCCGGCAGCTGGCGTCCTTCCACTTCTCCGAGGGTCCGAACCAGATCTCGCGCGAGAACGGCAAGCGGCGCATCGTCGTGACCGCCAACGTGCGCGGGCGCGACATCGCCTCGGTCGTGGCGGAGGCGCAAGGCAAGGTCGCCTCCGGGGTCCAGCTTCCGGCTGGTGCCTGGGTGACCTGGGGCGGGCAGTTCGAGAACCTTGCTGCGGCCCGTCAGCGCCTGATGGTGGTTGTGCCGGGCTGCTTCGTCCTCATCTACCTGCTGCTCTACTCGGCGCTGGGCTCGCTGCGGGACGCTCTCCTGGTGTTCAGCGCGGTGCCGTTGGCGCTGACCGGCGGCATCGTCGCTCTGTGGCTGCGAGACATGCCGTTCTCGGTGCCGGCCGCGGTGGGGTTCATCGCCCTCTCGGGCGTGGCGGTTCTGAACGGCCTCGTGATGCTGACCTTCATCAAGCACCTGATGCAGAGCGGCATGGAGAAGCGTACGGCGATCGTCGAGGGGGCGCTCACCCGTCTGCGCCCGGTGGCGATGACCGCCCTTGTGGCCTCGCTCGGCTTCGTGCCGATGGCTCTTGCCACCGACACCGGAGCCGAGGTGCAGCGCCCGCTCGCCACCGTCGTCATCGGCGGCCTGATCAGTGCGACCCTGCTCACGCTGGTCGTCCTGCCGGCGCTCTACGCCCGCTTCGGCACCACGGAAGCCGCCGCTCGCGACACCGCTGCCTCCGAGCGCCTCGCCCACCCCCGTCTGCGGCAAGCGGCCGAATAGGAGGGACCATCATGATGCTCCGCCTCACCCTCCTCAGCGTAGGGACCATGCTCGCCATCGGTCCGGCGCAGGCCGACCACCACCTGCTGAAGCGCGCCCTGCAGCAGGCTGGCTGCATTGCACGCAACACCACCCTGGTCCTGCGCGACGGCGCGCGGTCGGTCTACGACGTGACCTGCCTCGGCCTATCGCCTGACCGGGTGCTGGTGGTCTGCACCGGCCGCGTCTGCCTGACCGACGATCCGGACCATCACGACGCAGACGGGGAGACGCCATGATCCGGCCGATCGGACTTGCCCTTGTTCTGGGGGCAGGCTGCGCGTTCAGCGCCGCCGGCCAGACCGACAAGATCGTTGGCGTGGGCGCCGTGCCCTGTGCGCAGTTCAGCGCCGAGATCGCCCGCACGCCCACGGCGGAGCGGGATTTCCTGGCCTGGGCGCAGGGGTTCATGAGCGGCGCGCTGATCCGCTCGCCGCCCGGTGTCGATGAGGGGCTCGACCTCACGCCGCCCGGGTTCCCGCTGCTAAGGCAAGCCGAGTTCCTGCGCAGCTACTGCCAGGCGCATCCCGAGCAGGACTTCATGGACGCGGTGCACGCACTCTATCGAACACTGCGGACCCCACCCACGTGACCCTTGCCGGAGGGCAATGTCTGGCAACCGCTGCCAAGTCCTGGGGTGGTGACCGGGCCGTTCATGCCATGTTCATCGCCTGCGCCTGCCCGGACAATCCGGTCTGATTCCGCGCAAAAAGGTAGCACGTTTCAGGCGAACCATTTATTCCCTGCGGCGTTTCCAGCCCCGACAGGCGTCATGCCGAACGAGACTGGAGACACCCATGACGAAGAAGCTCGTCCTCACTGGTTTTGCTGCGGCCCTGCTGTTCACGCCGGCCGCGGTCATGGCCCAGCACATCGACGTTGGTCCGGGTGGCGTGCGTGTGCATGGAGACGGTCATCATCACCATCACGAGCGCCGCGTGATCGAGCGCCACCGTCATCACGACGACCTCGACCATACCGGTAGCGTCCGGGTCGAGCGTCACCATCACCATGACGATCACCACGACGATGATGAATAAGCCACAGCCCTGCTGAATACGACTGAGCGACGGAACGGTTTGGAAAGCGCGGCCGTTCCCAGGGCTCCGGTGGAGGCACCTGCGTCCGCCGGCAAGCCAGGAGGATCCCATGAGGACGCCATTCTTCGTGCTGGCCGTGGTGACCGCGCTCGGCACCGCCGGCCTTGCGACCCAGGCTGCGGCAGCACCAGCCCTGCCGGCTGCCGTCGAAGCCACCGATATGGTGACGACGGTGCAGCACCGCGGTCACATGCGGGAGCACCACCACTACATGCGCCGGCATCATCATCATCGCCGCCACCATCATCACCGGCGGCGGCATCACTACTGAGCACTGAGGGGGCCTTCACGGGTCCCCTCTCGCGTTTGCGGTCTTGTCAGGCGCACCACTTGGAAGTCATGGTGTCGTCGGCAGTATTGGCGGTGCCCCCAAGCGCGGGTGGCCATGGAAGTGCTGGACGCTCCCGATTTCCTCCGCGAAGGCGGCGCTGCTGTTCACCGAAAGGTTGTGCTCGCTCCATTTCAGGTGAAGCATCCAGTCACGTGCATCACCTCCGTTGAGAAGCGCAGGCACGGTTAGGATCTATCTTGTGGGCAATGGGGCTGAGTAGCGCTTTGTTGTTGCCCCTATCTCAACGCCGATTGAAGTCTGACCCGCCTTTGCTCGGATCGCCGACTGTAATGTGGTCCTCCCGCGTTCTTGATCCTGCTGGCGAAGTCAGGCTGGGGATCGGATCGGGGACGCTCTCCGCGGTGTTGGTGGCGATTCTCGGTTCGCGGGGCCAGCACCATGTCGCTCCGCCCGACCATCCCGAACGATGTTCCCGACGCGACCGCTCGCATCGCCCGCGCCGCCTTCCCGCACGGCTCTTTGCTCCTAGGCCTACGCGCCGAACTCGGGCCCTTCTTCGACGTCGAGCGCTTCGCCGCCCTGTTCCGGCGCCTCGGCCAGCCCGCCGAGGCATCCTGGCGCCTGGCCCTCGTCACCCTGATCCAGTTCGCCGAGCGCCTGTCCGACCGGCAAGCGGCCGATGCCGTGCGCAGCCAGATCGACTGGCGACTGTATCGCGAGTCAAGCCGTGGCAGGCGGTACGACGGTTTGACCTCTTGGAAACAGCATGGCTGTCCCCGCCCGAGCGGCGCTCCAGCGTCGGGTGGTCCACCGTCGTGAGCGCGTCAAGGCTGGCGCTCCGCGCCATCGCGCGTTGCGCGACGAGGCCTCGACCCGCCCCCGTCGGCGGACGGTGATGAGGCGGATGGTCGATGCGAGGCATCGGCCATCGGAAAAAGTTCGGCTATCCGGATTTTGGGTATGGAATCCCTGGACCGCTGCAAACCGGAGATTCGTACTGCCACGCCTCGGCCAAAGTTGCGCCGTAGGCCGGGCGACAAGACCCGGCCGACGGCGCAGACCTAGACGACGTACCGCGTAGTCTGCCTGCCCACGGCCAGCATGAGCTCGAGACCCGGAGCAAGTTCCGGATGCGGGCGGCGGACAGCGACGGGCGCCGCTTCGATCTGCCCGTAGACTTTCGGCAATCCGCCTGCACGCTGGGGCAGCGCCGCGCTTGGTAGACGCCGACGAGAATTGGACCGCTTCCCGGCATCGTGATAGTCAATCCTATAGATTCTGGAGAAGGGGAGTTTGCCATGGCTGGCAGATCGGTTTCCGGCTACGTCGACGAATCCGTGGCTGCAAAGCTCGGTGCGGTCGCCCTTGCGGAGGCACGGACGCCGGCAAGCTTGGTGGGGCAGGCGACAAGCTTCTATGTCGGCCTGCCAGAGGCAGCTCGGTCCGCCCTTCGTCGCCTGGAGCAGGCTGGTACTCCCGACGAGCGGCGATGGTTCGAAGGGGAGTTCGTGCGCTTGCTCCTGAAGGTCAATCTTGCATTGACCCAACGAACGATGGCGATGCAGGTCGCCCACGCGCTTCCTGAGGACGACTCCGACGAAGCCTTGGACGCCGCGACAAGGGAATGGATGGAAGTCGCGCGGCCTTGACCGCGTTCCGTCTGTGCGTCGACCTGAATATCTGGGTCAAACAGTTCCTGGCCGAGGCGGCGGGACGCCGCGGTACTGCTTCTCAGCAGATCGTGCAGGCCGTCGTCGACGGACGGGCGGGCGTCGGGCCGCTGCAACTCGTCATCTCTCACACCATGCTGTCCCGTCTCCATGCGGTAATGATGAGGAAGGGCGTGGACATCGAGACCGCCACGCAGTTCACCGAAACCATCGCCAATTTCGCGTTGTTGGGACCGGCTCCGGAGTTCCCGCGCGTCGTACTCGGCGGAGGTGTGCATCCGACGCGGGAAGCGGTCCCTCAAGGCTACGATCCCTACGATCCCGCAATCGTACACGCCCCCTACGATCCGGAGGACGGACGCGTCTTGGACACCGCCCTTGCCGGGCATGCGGATGCACTCGTTACCGACAACTTCAAGGACTTTACCCATTACACGGACGACGTCGTAAGACGCGGTCGGGTGCATGTACGCCGGACCGCCGACGCCGATCTGTGGATCGTCCATTCAATCGAGATGGCGCTATGGCTGCGCACGGGAGATCGGCCTACTCCTTTGCCCGGCGCCCGCTTGAAGCGAGCGCGACAAAGGCGTCCTCACGTCCCGGAGTCTGCTGAGGAACCTCGATTGGACGATCCCCGACCCTGATGCCGAGCGGCTCCAGTCGCATCGGAGTGGCGAAGGGGTAGCGCGTAGTCGTGCGATCGAGTTCCTGAATCCGTACCGAGAGGTGCCTCGGGCATCCACGTCGGACCAGACGGCCTTCGGGAGCGCAGTTCCACGTCGAAATCCGGATAGCCAAAAGTTCCGTTCGACGAGGTGAAGAGGCAGTTCGCCCTGGTGAACCAACGTCATCGGGATCCGATCGTCAGGCTCCTCCACTCCCGGGTGCGCGAACCTCAGCCAATGAGATGAGCGGAGAACATGGTCCGAACTCCTCGCTTGTCAGGTTGGTCCCGTACCCTTACCCGGTAACGGTACACCCGTGGCTTACAGCGGGTGCCGTCGCCCTGAGGCCGGCGCGCCGCGGGTCGGTGGCGACAGCGAAGTCGATCCGAACGGTTTTCAAGACGATGGCCCTCTTTCTTGGTGCGCGCCGATGGATCGCCAGGCGCGGTTTCGAGCGGACCTATCCCGTCCTGATGCGGGACACAGCCTGCACCGAGCCCCTTGTCGCCGCCCTCGCTCCCGAGTCCGGCGAGCGCATCCTCTATGTCAGAGGTGCGCAAGCCGAACCCGTGCTCGCGCTCGCCAGGAGGTTTCCCGGTACCGCATTCGTGGGTTTGGAAGCGGATGCGGAGCGCGCCACCTTGATGCGGGCCGAGGCGGCTGCGGCTGGACTCTCGAACGTAAAGGCGTTTGCGTACGAGGCCGGCGGTCGCATGCCGTTCCCTCCTGCCTCCTTCGACAAGGTGGCTTTCGTGATGGCTCTGCATTCCCTGCGGCCGGAGGAAAAGCTTCGGATCGCGCGCGAGTCGTTGCGTGTCCTGCGGCGGCGAGGAAGCCTGCTCGCCTCCGACTTGGATTTGGCGCGCGGGGCGCAGGAAGGCGCCTTGGTCAAGGTTGCGTCCATGGTGTTCGGCGAGGAGCGCCTCCGGCCGCATAGAGATGGAACGTGGCCGGACATACTTTCCGAGGCTGGCTTCGCGCGGGTGAAGCGCCTTGGCTCGCATTCGGTGCTCGCTGGGCGAGTGGCCGTCGTCCGGGCGTCGAGGCGCTGAGACGCCGCAGTGGCCGTCGGACGAATGCATCTTGACTGAAGGGGACATACGCGAGGTGCTGGAGCTCAGGTTGATTGGCGAGCGAGCGGTCGTGCACTGACGCCCACGAACATAGGACTCGCCGCCCTTCCAACCGCATACGTATGTAGACGACATCAAGCCGGTCGCCGTACGTTTCCCTGGCACCGACACCGAGATGCCTTGCGTGCCATCCGCGGTCCTGGCAGGCTTCCGCCATGCCTTGCAACTCGCGGCTCTGCCCTAAGGTCAGACAATCCTGCCGATAAGGCTGCCGATCTCGTCGGCCAGGCGCTGCCGTTCCTCCCGTGAGAGGTCGCTCGCGACGGAGGCCTGCACCAACCCGTGCATGTGGTCGCGGATCATGTCGGACTGCACGCGCCGCAACGCGGCGATGATGGCGTCGATCTGGTGCGCGACGTCGACGCAGTAGCGCTCCGTCTCGATCATCTGCTGGATGCCACGCACCTGCCCTTCGATGCGACGCAGCCGGGGGAGTTGCTGCTTGTGGTCCACCGTGATCCCACCGTGGTCCTTCTCGGAACCCGACATGCTGCCTTGCGCCTCTGGTGGGACTGGCGGCCGCCGGCCCAGCGAGTTGGAACCATACCCGGCGGGGGTATGTTGTCTCTTCGTCGTGTGCCCGCTCCATCCGAGCAGGCCCGCCCACACATAGTACGGCTTGGCCGAACTCCTAACAATGCGAGCGACACGATGCATCAGATGAGCCCGGACATGCAGGCGTGCATCGACGAGTGCCTGCGCTGCTACCAGACCTGCCTCGGCATGGCATCCAACCACTGCCTGCCAGCCGGTGGGAGGCACGTCGAGCCGGAGCACCTCCGCCTGATGCTCGCCTGCGCCGAGATGTGCCGCACCTCGGCGCATTTCATGCTCCTCGGCACGAGCCACCATAGGCACACCTGCCGCGAGTGCGCCGACGTGTGCGAGGATTGCGCGCGGAGCTGCGAGCAGGTCGGCGATATGCAGCACTGCGTCGAGCAGTGCCGCCGCTGCGCCGAAAGCTGCCGGACGATGGCGGCCTGAACCGCTTGTTCGGGACGATTCAGGCTGCTTCCGTCGGGCGGCTCCGGTTCACGGCCACTCGGCCGCATTTCCGGTACTCCGCCTCGACCCGGCTGCCCCTCCGTCCCCTTTGGCCGGTGCCCCGCCGCAGCGGGGTTGGAGGGACATCAGGCGCAGCGGTATCGACCCAAGCGGTACATGTCGCGGCCCCCGCACCCCGGCAGCCGGGCCGGCCGATCCGCAGGAGGGATCCCGAATGCTTCGACGCGACTTCATCGGTGCCTCGGGCGCTCTTCTCGTCGGAGCCGGGCTGGTTTCGGGCCGCACCAAGGCCGCCGCAATCCCGGAGGCGTCCAGCATGGCCGAAGCTACGACGCAGGCGCCGCTCATCCCCAGCTCAGGCCCCGACTACAACCCGGTGGTCACCCTGAACGGTTGGACCCTGCCGTGGCGCATGACGGCGGACGGCTGGAAGGAATTCCACCTCGTCGCCGAGCCCGTCGAGCGGGAGATCGCGCCGGGCATGGTCGCGCGGCTCTGGGGCTACAACGGGCAATCGCCCGGGCCGACCATCGAGGCGGTCGAGGGCGACAAGGTCCGCATCTTCGTCACCAACAGGCTGCCCGAGCACACCACCGTCCACTGGCACGGCATGCTCCTGCCCTCAGGAATGGACGGAGTCGGTGGCCTGTCGCAGCCGCCGATCAAGCCGGGCGAGACCTTCGCCTACGAGTACGTGCTGCGGAAGAGCGGCACCTTCATGTACCACCCCCATGCCGACGAGACCTTCCAGATGGCGATGGGCATGATGGGCTCGTTCGTCGTCCACCCGAAGGACCCCGCCTTCATGCGGGTGGACCGCGACTTCGTCCTCCTCACGGGGGCCTACGACATCGACCCGGGCGCCTACGTACCGAAGATCGCGACCATGACGGACTTCAACATCTGGACCTGGAACTCGCGGGCGTTCCCAGGCATCGACCCGCTGGTCGTGGCGAAGGGGGACCGGGTGCGCGTCCGCATGGGCAACCTGTCGATGACCAACCACCCGATCCACATGCACGGCTACTCCTTCGAGGTGACATGCACGGACGGCGGCTGGGTCAAGGAGAGCGCCAGGTGGCCGGAGGTCACCATCGACCTGCCCGTCGGGGCCATGCGCGCCTTCGAATTCGACGCCGACGCCGAGGGTGACTGGGCGATCCACTGCCACAAGTCGCACCACACCATGAACGCCATGGGCCACTCCGTGCGCACCTACATCGGCGTGGACCAGGCGGAAATCGCGAGGAAGGTCGGCCAACTCGTTCCGGGTTTCATGCCGATGGGCTCCACCGGCGGCGCGGCGATGGCCGGCATGCGGATGCCGACCCCGGACAACACGCTGCCGATGATGACCGGGGAGGGGCCGTTCGGGTCGGTCGAGATGGGCGGCATGTTCTCGGTCGTGAAGGTTCGGGAAGGCTTGGCGCGGGGCGACTACAAGGATCCCGGCTGGTACCGCAACCCGCCCGGCACGGTGGCTTACAAGGTGGAGGCGCCGGCGGTCGCGGCGGGCTCGAACGGCGCCGTCGCGGCCGCCGCTCCGGCGACCCGCGCGGGGCGCGATCCCCGCATGATGACGATGAACGTGCAGGCACGGCGCCGGACGATCGGCATGCGGGCCCAGGACATGCGGGACATGCCGATGGGGGACACCAAGCGGTGAGGCCTGACCGTTTCGCCCGGGACGACCACCGTGCGGGCGGCCCGCAGACGTCGCGAGGCCGTTGCCGGCTTCGATGCCCAGATGGGCGCGGGCGGTGATGCGCCCGTCACGGTACGGTGCCGTTGGCTCGGCTCACGGCACGACCGCAGATCCTCAGGCGCAAGGGAGTGCTGCCAGTCGGGGTGAGGATCTCACCGATGAGCCGCTGGCCCGATCTTCGAAGGTTTCTCTCGGTCCCCGCCGCCGCGGCACCACATCCGCATCCCACCAGGGCGCACGCCTTCTGCCGCCGTCGACGGCTCCCGCAACCGTTGCACGGTTGCGACACCCTCCCATCATCACGGGAAACCCTGCCCATCCATCCCCGGCATTGTGGTGCCCGATGTCCCGACCGGGCATATTCGGGAGCCACGACCACCAAGCCCCCCGGACATGACGAACGTGAACGACGCCTGGATCGGCAACCTCGTCCGGCACTGGCGCGAGGACCCCGGCGCCTCCTACCGGACTTGGTTCCTGTGGGAGGAGCGCATCAAGAACTTCCGCTCGATCCGGCGCGGCATCCAGGCGGTCGTCGACGAGATCCGGGCCGATACCTTCGGCAACGCCTACCGCGGCTCGTCGCTGGAAACCGTCGTCGCCTCCATCGCCGAGCAGCGCCAGGTGTTCAAGGGCGCCGATCACGCCTTCCTCTGGAAGCCCAAGCTCCGCATCCCCGACATCTACGAGGACCGGTCGAACCAATTGGCCTTCGGGCGCTTCCTCGACACCTGCCTGTGCTGCAACGCCGAGGCGCAGGTCCTGGCGGCGATCCGAACGCTCGACCAGTCGCGCATCAAGGGGCTCGGCCCGGCCGCGGCGAACCTGCTGTACTTCCTGCACCCGACCGTGGCTCCCCCGTTCAACACCGCCATCGTGAAGGGCTTCAACGCGCTCATGGGCGCCAACGTAAAGCTCGGCAAGTGGGACGAGTACCTCGCGATGCGTCAGGGCATCCTGGCCCTCAACGCCGCCCACCGGACGCTTCTGTCGAACGACCTCGGCGCCGCAGCCGGCTTCCTCTTCGACGTCGGCTCGGGGCGCTACCCGCTTCCCGAGCGTGATGCCACCGCGGCGCTGGAGCGGTGGCGGGAGGATCTCGAACGCGTGCGGGCCGAGGCGGCCGGCGCCGCCTCGAAGGCGGCGCAGGCCGCGAGCGAGGCCGACCACACCCATACCGAGATCCAGGGCTGGCTCCGGGACCTCGGGCTCGCGCTCGGTTTCGACGTCTGGGTCGCCTCGAACGACGGCAGCCGTCCTTACGCCGGCGGAAGGTTGTCCGACGGCTGCCTCGACCGGCTGCCCGGGCGATTGACCGCGAACGGCTCCGCCGAGACCGTCCGGCTCATTGACGTGATCTGGCTGGATGCGGCCAGCCGCGACGTGGCGGCGGCGTTCGAGGTCGAGCACACGACGAGCATCTACTCCGGTATCGTGCGGATGCTTGACCTGGCGCTCGGCGTCGAGGGCGGAACGGCCCGCAACTTCTTCCTCGTCGCGCCCGACAACCGGGAAGAGGATGTGCGGGCGCAGTTCGCCAGGCCGGCCTTCTCGCGGGTGAGCGAGTTGGACCTCCGCTACCTGCCCTACAGCGAGTTGCGCGGGCATCGCGAGACCATCGCGCGCTTTGGAACAGGCCTCAAGGGGGTGCTGGCCATCGCGCGACCAGTCGGTGCACCACGTTGAGCCCTTTCTGCTAGTCTGTCGAGGATGGTGCTCCCGAACAGCAGCGACGGGGTGGAGAAGCGACTCACCCGATGGCACCTGTGGGCGCGGTGCCGCTTGGACCATGACGACCAGCCGCCGGCCCAGAGTTCCCGTCGATCATGCTGCGGGTTCGCCGTCCCTCTCCGACTATGGCGATCGATGTGCCCGGAACGGGCATGATCGACGCGGGGTGAAGGCGGATCGAGCTCCCGGGCCGCGCGGGCTCGAAGCCGCGGCAGGCGACGCGTACGGCGTGGTCGAACGGGACTGCGAACGGCTCATCGGCCCGCTCCCGGAGCAAGGGTCGGTCGCGTGTTCCCCGATGGGCCCGGCGTTGTCGACCCGGTTCCCCATGCGTCCGTCTCCCGAGAGACAAGGGAGCCGCTTGGGCGCGATGAAACGCGCGGCCCATGGCCCATACCCTACCGGGGTTCGGTTCCCGGATTCCGCTCGCGAACCCGGATCCTTGCATCCTGGCCGCCGTGGCGGCGGCCCGCAGGAGCATGCCGATGCAGCTGCTTTCCGAGAGGGAAACGGCAGTGCGTCAAACCGTCCCTTGCCGGAGCCACGATGAAACGGAGCCACGCATCGGGTGTTGGATGGTCGTCTACCCTCTAGGGGTATGCGCCTTCGCGCATCACCGCCAGGTCGTCACCCCATCCTTGGCTTATCGGCAGGAGGACACGCCTCATGACGCATCGCCCGCACCATCAAGCCCCTGCGAACGACCAGGACATCGAGGAGAGTTTCGGCGATTACCGCCTGTATATCGGCGGACACGGCAGCGACGCCTACTCCGGCACCGGCCGGATGGACATCGCGTTCGGGCGGAACGGGAGCGACTACCTCTCCGGTCGAGGTCAGGACGACGACCTGCAGGGCGGCAAGGGCAGCGACGTCCTCCTGGGCGGCGACGGCATGAACCACCTCGATGGAGGCAAGGGCAACGACGTCCTGATCGCCGGCGGGGCGGCGGACGCGCTGCGGGGCGCCGAGGGGAACGACTACCTCGACGAGGGCGGGGGGCACGGCGACCTCGAAGGAGGTCCAGGCAACGACGTCCTGACCGGCGGTCCCGGCGGCGACGCTTTCGTCGTCTCGCCCGACAGCGGCGACGACGTCCTCACGGATTTCTCCGCCGGTCCCGGCATGCTGGACCACCTTGCGGTGCGGGGGCTCGACCCCGAGGACCTGAGGTTCGAGGACACCTTCGCCGGCGTGAAGATCGGTTGGGACGTCGCCGGCGGCGAGGGCTCGGTTCTGCTTGCGGGCGTCCGGAAGACGGACTTGGCGCAGGACGACTTCATGTTCACGGACGACAGGATGGTCATCCAGCCGACGAGCGCGGACGCGGACCACGTCACGGCCGTGAGCTACGCCAAGGACGAGGGCTTCAACCTCGGCGCCCCGAACCCGGGGGGTGACACCGGTTCCGAGGACACGTTCCGCTTCGACGAGTTCAACGTGAGGGAAGGATCGGGTCAGGCCGACACGTTCCAGGGCACCGGCGACAGGGACTACTACTTCGGCCTGGGCGGGAACGACCGCCTGTCCGGGAGGGCGGGCGACGACGACCTTCGCGGCGACGCCGGCAACGACGTCCTCGACGGCGGGGCGGGCCAGGACGACCTCAGGGGTGGCGCCGGCTCGGACCGGTTGTACGGCGGCGACCAGGCCGACAACGTCATGGGCGAGGACGGCGACGACAAGCTCTTCGCAGGCGCCGGCCATGACATGATCGAGGGCGGCAAGGGCAATGACGAGTTGAACGGAGGCGACGGCGCCGACGCCTTCATCGTGGGCCCGGACACCGGGAACGACGTGGTCACGGGCGGCTTCGACGCCGGCCCCGGCGCCTTCGACCACATCGCGCTCCGGGACATCCTACCCGGTCAGGTCACCGTCGCCGACGGAGTGTCGGCGCACGACGACGGGCACACCGGCGTCCTCGTCAGCTGGACGACGGCCGAGGGCAGCGGGTCGATCTTCCTCGAGGGCCTGACGAAGAGCCAGATGGCCCAGGACGATTTCATGTTCAACGCCGACGACGGAAGGGAGGGCGGCTTCGTGAACGATCCGGCGATCACGTCGGCCGGCTCGCAATACATCTTCCAAGACCCAGCGAGTTCGGCGGCAGGTGACCCGAACCACAGCTACGTGGCCTGAGCGACGCCTGCGCCCGCGGTCCTTCCGCGGGCGCTCCCATGGGCGGCCGAGCCGGCCGCCCTCCCGACGATCCCCCGGGCCGCAGGGACGTGCCGCCCGGGGACCTTTCCGCCGTCAGGGCCGTCGAGATGAGCCACGTCGAGAGTTCGTCGAGCCTATCCGGCGACGAAGCGGGCATGGAGGAGGGCGGCCTGCCGAGCGGGGCCGGGATCGCTCTCCTTGCCATCGGCCTGCTGAGCGCCCTCGTCAACCTCCTCTATCTGACCGGCTCGCTGTTCATGCTGGAGGTGTACGACCGCGTGCTGCCGAGCCACAGCGTCCCCACGCTGCTCGGCCTGGCGACCATTGCGCTCGCCCTCTATGCATTCCAGGGCCTGTTCGACGTTCTGCGCAACCGGCTGCTCGTCCGAGTCGGCGCGACCGTGGAGCGGTCCCTCGGACGACGCACCTACGAGGCCGTCGTGCAAGCGCCGCTGACCACGGCGCGGCAGGGCGACGGCCTGCAGCCGCTCCGCGACCTCGACCAGGTCCGGGCCTTCCTGTCGAGCCCGGGTCCCGCCGCCCTGTTCGACCTGCCCTGGATCCCCCTCTACCTCCTGCTCTGCTTCGCCTTCCACGCCTGGATCGGGACGGCCGTGCTCGGCGGCGCGCTCCTCCTGGTGGTGATCACCCTGGTGACGGACCTTCTGACGCGGCGGCCTTCAAGGGCCGCAGCCGCCGCGGCGAGCCAGCGCAACGCCCTGGCCGAGGCCGGGCGGCGCAACGCCGAGGTGTTGCGCGCCATGGGCATGGCGGCGCGCACGGGCGACGCCTGGGACGAGGCGAGCGAGCGCCACCTCGTCGCCCAGCGCCGCGCTTCCGACGTCTCGGGCGGCCTCGGCGCCATGACCAAGGTCGCGCGCCTCACGCTGCAGTCGCTGGTGCTCGGCATCGGCGCCTACCTCGTGATAGCGGGAGAAGCGACGGGTGGCATCATGATCGCCAGTTCCGTCCTCGTCGGCCGGGCGCTCGCACCGGTGGAACTGGCCGTCGCCCACTGGAAGGGACTCGTGGCCGCGCGCCAGGGCTGGACGCGCCTGAAGGCATTCCTCTCCCTTTTCCCGCGTCGCGCCGTGGGCGTCGCCTTGCCGCCGCCCCGCGAAAGCGTCCGCGTGGAGGCCCTGACCGCGGCGGCTCCTGGGGCGGACCGTCCCCTCGTCCGCGACGTCACGTTCGCCCTCCGGGCCGGCGAGGGCCTCGGCATCATCGGCGCGAGCGGTTCGGGCAAGTCCTCGCTCGTCCGTGCGCTGGTCGGGGTCTGGCGCCCCCTGCACGGCTGCATCCGTCTCGACGGCGCCACCCTCGAACAGTGGACTCCGGAGGCGCTCGGCCGGCACGTCGGCTACCTGCCGCAGGACGTCGAGCTCTTCGCCGGCACCGTCGCCCAGAACATCGCACGGTTCGACCCGGGCGCATCCTCGGAGGACATCATCGCGGCCGCGCGCCAAGCCGGTGCCCACGACCTCGTGTGTTCCCTGCCGGAGGGCTATGACACCCCCATCGGGGAGGGCGGGGCCGCCCTTTCGGGCGGGCAGCGCCAGCGCGTCGCGCTCGCCCGCGCGGTCTACGGCAACCCGTTCCTCGTCGTGCTCGACGAGCCCAACTCCAACCTCGATGCCGAGGGCGAGGACGCGCTGACCCGCGCGATCAGGGGCGTCCGCTCCCGCGGCGGCATCGTGGTCGTCGTCGCGCACCGACCCAGCGGCCTGGCCGGCGTGGATCACGTGCTCCTCATGGCGGAAGGACGCGCCCAAGCCTTCGGGCCGAAGGAGCAGGTCCTGTCCGCGCTCAAGCGGCCGCCCGCCCGCGCGCCGTCGGGGCAGCCCAGGCTGCCCCGGGTCGGAGGCGGAGAACTCGCCTCGGTCGGAGAGCGGCCGGTGCCGCTGAGGGTGGTGGCCGACGCGGACGCCACGCAGGGAGAGGAGGCCACGGCGTGAGAGCGTCACCCACCTGGGACATCCGCCGCTCCGTCCGGCGCCACGTCCTCCTGAGCCTTACGGCCGCGACGCTCCTGACCGGCGGCCTCGGGGGATGGGCGGCGACCACCGAACTCGCCGGCGCCGTCGTCGCGCCGGGCACGCTCGTGGTCGACTCCTTCGTCAAGAAGGTGCAGCACCCCACCGGCGGCGTCGTGGGCGAGCTGCGCGTCCGGGACGGGGACGTGGTACGAGCCGGGCAGGTCGTCCTACGCCTGGACGAGACGGTCACCAGGGCGAACCTCTCCGCCATCGACAAGAGCCTCATCGAGCTGACCGCGCGGCAGGGGCGCCTGGAGACCGAGCGCGACGGGGCCACTCAAGTCAAGTTCCCGGCCGCCCTGCGGGAGCGGGGCCGCACCGAGCCCGAGGCCGGCAAGGTCGTGGCCGGCGAGATCCGGCTGTTCGAGCTTCGTCGGGAAGCCCGTGCAGGACAGAAGGCGCAGTTGAGGGAAAGGACAGGGCAGCTTCGCGAGGAGATCCAGGGCCTGACAGGGCAGGTCGCCGCCAAGAAGCGCGAGATCGACCTGATCGACCGCGAGCTCGAAGGCGTGCGCGAGCTCTGGCGCAAGAACCTCGTCCCGATCCAGCGCGTGACGGCCCTCGAACGCGACGCCGCCCGCCTGGAGGGCGAATACGGGCAGCTCGTCGCCTCCATCGCGCGGGCGAAGGGAAAGATCTCGGAGACCGAGCTCCAGGTGATCCAGGTCGACCAGGACCTGCGCAGCGAGGTGGCGAAGGAGCTGGGCGAGGTGCAGGGGAAGATCGCCGAACTCGTCGAGAAGCGGGTGGCGGCCGAGGACCAGCTGAAGCGCACCGACATCCGGGCCCCCCAGGACGGGGTGGTCCACCAACTCGCCGTCCACACCGTCGGCGGGGTGATCAACCCGGGAGAGCCGATCATGCTGGTCGTGCCGCGGGCCGACACCCTCGTCATCGAGGCCAAGGTGACCCCGAGGGACATCGACCAAGTGCAGCGCGGGCAGGCGGCGATGCTCAGGCTGACGGCGTTCAACCAGAGGACCACCCCGGAGGTCGAGGGCACCGTCAGCCTCGTCGCCGCCGACCAGATCACGGACGAGAAATCGGGCACGAGCTACTTCAAGGTCCACGTCGCGCCCAGTCCCGAGGCGCTCGCGCGGCTGAAGGGCGTGAGGCTCGTGCCGGGGATGCCGGCCGAGGTGTTCATTCGGACCGGCGAGCGGACCGTGCTGTCCTACCTGACGAAACCGCTCAACGACCAAGTCAGAAGGGCGTTCAAGGAGGATTGACGCCGTCGCCCCGGGCGCCACGTCGCCGTGGTTTCCGGATGTAGGGGAGAAACCTGCGCGGGAGCCGCCGGAAGGAGAGGCGAATGGAGCGGATGGCGGCGCAAAGCCCGGTCCTCGGCGACTTCGGTTTCGTGGCCCTGGTGCTGGTCATGGCCGTAGGCCTCGCGTTGCTGGCGGCTGCCGCGTTCGCGCGAGCGCCGGCTCGGACCGTCCGCGCTCCCCCGGCCTGGGCGCAGTTCCGTTTCGGCTACGCGGTCTACGCACTCATCTTCCTCGCCTTCGACATGGAGATGATCTTCATGTACCCATGGGCGGTCGTCTTCGCCGACATCGGCGTGAGCGCCTTCCTCGACATGCTGGTCTTCATCGTGCTCCTGTCGGCGGGCATCGCCTACGCCTGGGGCATGGGTGGGCTGCGATGGGAGTAGCGGCGGCCCTGGCGGTCCTCGCCGCCCTGCTCGGGGGGGCCGCCCTGACCCACGTGGTCGAGCGCGCTTTCGTTCGCGCCGGCCGGGAGCCCGGCCCGGCGCAGGGGGCCGACCTGCGGCACGCCCTCGAATTGCCCAACGCCGACCGGTTGCTGCTGCCGGCCGGCCCGGTCGTGGCGCTCGCGGGTGTCGCGCTCGCGATGGTGGTGCTGCCCCTCGGCCCCGGGCTGGTCGGACGCGATCTCGGCCTCGGCCTCTTCTACGTCATCGTGGTCGTGGATTTCGTGGTGCTCGGCCTGGCGCTCGCCGGCTGGGGTGCGAACACCCCCGAGGGGGTCGAGGCCTGCTACCGCATCGTCGCCCAGCTCGTCGCGTACGTCGTGCCGCTCGGGCTCGCCTACGTCGGCGTGATCATGATGGCCCGCTCGCTGTCCACCGTGGCGGTGGTCGATGCACAGCGCGGCCTGTGGTTCGTCGTCCTGCAGCCCCTGGGCTTCCTGCTCTACGTCGCCACCGGGCTGATGCAATCGTACCGCGCTCCGTTCCTGGAGCCGTTCGCGGCCTCG
>NZ_LABY01000160.1 GCF_001043975.1 Methylobacterium variabile | reverse complement strand
CTTATTCCACGCCTAATCACACGCATCGGCGTCCCGGACCATGAATGCCGTGACGCGGTCACGGTTTTCCAGACTGCCGCGGTCATTGAAGTCGAACAGCTCCCGGACCAGCCTGCCATGCCGGACGCCGTCGTCGCAGACCACCCCGACCAGGGTGAAGGCGTCCTGGTAGACCCTGCGCAGCAGGTGGGCCTCGGCGGGATGCCGGAGCGAATCGATGATGTACGCACGTGGTTTCCCGTCGATCTCCCCCTCCGGCCTGCCGCTCGCCGCGGCCCGCTTTGCCCGGATGCGCGCCATGACCGCCCGCGCGACCGCCGCGTTGTCCCTGAACGACAGTCGCATTTCGTCGCCGAGGTTCTGCAGGGAGACCACGCTGTCGAGGGTCTTGCGCCCCGCGACCGGGGAGAGGTCCTTGCCGTTGATCCTGGCCCAGGCTTTGATCTCGTCGCTCGCCTTCAGGATGTGCACCTCGTAGGTGCCCCCGCCGACGGCTTGGGTTTCAAGAAACTCCTTGAGGATCTTGGCTGCCTGGCCGGCGCCGGATCCTCCCGGCCCGACGACCGCGATGAAGAGTTCGTTCGCGAGCTTGTCCGTCAGGAAGCTCTGGCTCGTCACCCGAGGCCCCGTCGCGGGCGGGCTCGGAGCCGGACGGTCCGTCTTTGCGGCGGGCATGCAACTCCACCCTTGGAAACGCGCGGGTCGCGAGTGCGCTCGCGACGGAGCAGGCAGATGCCATACCGGCTCCGCTTGCGAAAGCGGCTACCTGAGCGATCCTCGCCTTGCGCGGCTCAACCGGTCCGCGCCGTGTTCGAAGCCAGCCTGGGCGGTATCGGCCATGTCGCGCGCGAGTGCGGCCGGGCCCGGCCATCCGCGTCGCAGAGGACGACGGCGGCGAGCATCTGCTCTGCCTCGTCGAGCGGCTGCAGGCCGGCAACGCCGCGCTTCCCGCCCGCGCCGAGGCCGCCGAGGCCGATGGCGGCCGCGTCCAGGCCTGCCTGATGATGTGGTCGGTACCCGCGCCCGACCGGCCGACGCTTCCGTGGCCTGGCTCCGCGGCCTGCCAGGCCGTGCCTTCCCGGGACGACCGGCGAACTGGCCTGCCCGACAGCCAACCACCTCGCCGGCCGCAACCGCATGTGCCGCAGGTTCGTGAACCCGGCCGCTCAAGCCTTTTTCGTGAACCGCGCGGACGCGGCCCTGCCGCCGACCTTCAACGAAACCGTCGCCACGATCTGGCTGGTAGCCGCGACGGGCAGCTTGCCCTGCACGCTGTTGGTGCCCGCCGGGCTCAGGTCGACCTTGTAGCTTTTGCCGCCGACCAGCACCGTGGCGGTGCCTGAGATCTGTGACGCGGGAACGGGCTTGCGCATCTCGTCCAGGACGTAGACGGTCACGTCGGTATCCTTCACCACGAGTTCCAACCACAGCTCCTGCGCCTCCTGCACGAGGCCGCCGTGCACGGCCTGGGGTGCCTCGCCATGGGCGAGGGCGGATCCGGATGCGAGGCCGAGGGCGAGGAACAACGGTATCGCGTATCTCTTCATCGTAGATCTCCGTCTGCTCTTGTATTCGCCTGGTCGTTGGTCCCCTGCGTGGCCTTTGCCGTGGGAGACCACACGGGTCGGAGCGGCTCCCGACCAGTGTCCCGTCCTGGTGCCCGATCCGGCCGCGAGCGTGTGCGGCGACCGCGTGTTCGGGGGCGTCGGATGCGCCCTCACGGCGCCGCCCGCCCGGTGCGAGGCGACCTCGGTGGCTTTCGCGTGGCGGGCCGCGACGGTCAATGGCTGTGCTTGTGCCGCGCGCCGTCCGGCTGCGGCGCGGTGGACGGCTGGTCGGTTCCCTTCGTACCGTCCGCTGCGGCGGTGCCATGGTTCATGCCGCCGTGGTCGCCCGCTGCCTGCGCCTGCATCCACAGGTCGTTGTACTCGTCGTCGGACAGGCCCGGCATCTTCTGCAGCAACGCAACCGTCGCCCAAAGCATCTCGTCACCGTCGCTCGCCATCGACGGCATGCCGCTCATCTTGATGCCGTTCTTCAGGATCCAGAACAGCTCGCCCGCGGTGTAGCGCCTCGTAGCCTCCTTGAGGTCGGGCGGCTCGGGGTACATGCCGTCGGCCACCTCGCTGCGCTTGACGCCAGGTCCGCCGTGGCACGTGGCGCAATGCTCCGAGAAGTGTCCGACGGCCGACACGAGCTTGGCTTGCTCGTCGTAACCCGGAGGGGGCGCCAGACCGGCCGCATGCGCCCGGATCGAGCGCACCCGTGCCTTCTCCAGCACCCACGAGGTCAGAGCCCAGTGGGGCTCGGTGGCCGCGACGTTGAAGACGCCTGCGTAGATCACGGCAGCGGCGGCGAACGTCGCCAGGACGCCGGCCGAGAGCAACGTGAGAAGGACGATCTTGGCAGTTCGCATGAAAGTATCCTGGGTGACTGGGCCCGAGCCGGACTGCCGACGCGTCGGGTGCAGGATGCCCGTCGGCAGAATCGGGTTGAGTGCGCTCTCGATGTCCTGCGTCGCCTCATCGCGCCTTCTGGATGCGCGTGATGGCGAGCTGCCCGTTCACCCGGTCGGCGGAGAACCGGACCCGGTCCCCGGCCTTCACCCCCTTCAGGATGGCGGGGTCGGCAACCCGGTAGGCCATGGTCATGGCGTCCATGTCGATGTTCGGGATGCGCTCGTGGTCCAGCGTGACCTTGCCGGCGGCCTCGTCGACCTTCTGGACGGTCCCGCTCACGAGAGGCGTGTTGGCAGGGGGCTGGGCTGCGGCAGGCTTGGGCGGCGGCGGCGCGGGGGAAGGCGACGCAGGCTGGCGCGAGCCGCCCGCCTGGGCTTGGCGGTCGAGCGGGCCCTCGCCGGAGGGCGTCTGGTTCGGCTGTGGCCGGTAATCCGACTGCCGGCTCCGGACTTGCCACTCCTTGAGAGCGTCGATCTTCTGCTGCTGCTCGTCCTGGATCTTCTGCGCCGTCTCGCGCAACTGCCGGTCGCCGCCGTATTCGAGCTCTGCTTTGGCGAGGAAGAGGGTCTGCTCGTAGCCCGCGATCAGGAGCTCGGCGAAGTCCCGGTCCGGATCGCCGGTCAGCTTCAGGTTCCTGAAGCGGTCGGCCATGACCTCGCGCACACGCTCGAGGGCGGCCTGGGCGCCCTTGGCGGGTTGCGCCCAGGCGGCTCCCGGCACCGCGCCGGCGAGCGCCACGCCCATGACGGCGGCGAACAGGGATAAACGTCGCATATGACTTCCTCCGCGGCATGGGGCCGCCGCGCGGGATCGGGCGTGTCCGCGCGGCGGGCCCGTTCGAGGCGCTACTTGGCTTTCCGGATCTTCGTGACGGTGTACTGGCCGTTGGCCTCGTCGACCTCGAAGTCGATCTTGTCCCCGGACTTCAGGTCCTTGAGCATCGCCGGATCCTTGACCTTGTAGGCCATGGTCATGGCATCCATGTCGAGCTTCGGGATGCGCTCGTGGTCCAGCGTGACCTTGCCGGCCGCCTGGTCGACCTTCGTGACCGTGGCCTTGACGGATTGCGCCCAGGCCGGGCCCGCCAGGGCCAACAGCGCTGCGAGGGCGAACGGAGGTAGCTTCCTCATCGTGTTCTCCTGATGGTCGCTGTACCGCTGCACGGGCACCTGTCGGGGGGCCTTGGCGGGGCCCGTGCAGCGGCTTTCGGGGGACCAGGTCCACCCGAACCCGTCCGCCGGTGGGCGCCCGCGTCGTGGCGCCGCCGCGGCGGAAGCCTGAAAGACATCCGGCATCGCCGGCTCAGTGGTTTCCGTGACCGCCCGGGTTGGCGGCCGTCCGGCGTTTGCGCGGGTCGACCACGCGCAGGTCCGTCTCACGCGCGCGCTTGCCACGCGGAGTGTTCGGGTCGCGGCTGGGCTCGGGCAGGGGCTCGCCCGTCCACTCGTAGGCCTGCGTGCCCGGAGGGTGCTGGTACCAGCCCGGGTCCCTGTAGTCGCCCGGCGCCAGGTCGGGCCGCACCTTCAGGACGGTGAACATGCCGCCCATCTCCACGGAACCGAACGGGCCGGCGCCGGTCATCATCGGCAGCGTGTTCTCCGGCAGCGGCATCTCCATCTCGGCCATGGCGCCCATGCCGGTCGATCCCATGGGCATGTAGCCGGGCGCGATCCTCTGGATCTGCCTGGACGTGTTCTTCAGGTTCACGCCGATGTAGGTGCGCACCGAGTGGCCCATGGCGTTCATGGTGTGGTGCGACTTGTGGCAGTGGACCGCCCAGTCGCCGAGTGCGTCGGCGTTGAACTCGATGGCCCTCATCTGGCCCACGGCCACGTCGGCGGACACCTCGTACCACTGCCGCTCCGGGGATACCCAGCCGCCGTCGGTGCCGGTGACCTTGAAGTCGACCCCGTGCACGTGGATGGGGTGGTTGGTCATGGTCAGGTTGCCGAAGCGCATCCGCACCTTGTCGCCTTGGCGCGCGACCATGGGGTCGATGCCCGGCCAGACACGGCTGTTGAAGCACCACATGTTCATGTCGAGCATCGTGTTGACCTTGGGCACGTACGACCCGGCCTCGATGTCGTAGGCGTTCAGGAGCCAGACGAAGTCGCGGTCGACCCGCCGCTCGGCGGGATCGCGCGGGTGCACGACGAAGAAGCCCATCATGCCCATCGCCATCTGGACCATCTCGTCCGAGTGCGGGTGGTACATGAAGGTGCCCGAGCGCCTCAGGATGAACTCGTAGACGAAGGTCTTGCCCGGCGGGATGCCGGGCTGGTTGAGCCCGGCGACGCCGTCCATGCCATTGGGCAGCGTCTGCCCGTGCCAATGCACCGCCGTGGCCTCCGGCAGCTTGTTGGTGACGAAGATGCGGACCTTGTCGCCCTCGACCGCCTCGATGGTCGGGCCGGGCGACTGCCCGTTGTAGCCCCAGAGATGGGCCTTCATGCCCGGCGCCATCTCGCGGACGACGGGCTCTGCCACGAGGTGGAACTCCTTCCAGTCCCCGCGCATGCGCCACGGCAGGGTCCAGCCGTTCAGCGTCACCACCGGGTTGTAGTCGGGTCCGCTCGTCGGAACGAGCGGCGGCTGCGTCGTCGCCTTCTCCATCGAGGGCGCCTCGGGCAAACCTGCGGCCTGCGTGCGGCCGCTGATCATGGACGTCCCTGCGAGGACCAGTCCGCCGGCCCCGAGCAGGTTCCTGCGCGAAATGTCAGTCATCGGTTTCTCCATGTGTCTCGTGCGAGATGGCGTCAGCCGCCGGGCGTCGCGGACGCGAGGGTCTCGCCCCCGCCCCCGGCGACCGCTTCGACGCCTGCGCTCTCGCCGCCGAACCCCTCCCCGGCGAAGCCGCCGCCGATCACGGCAGCCCTGAGATCGGTCGCCGCGATCCAGAAGTCGCGTTGCGCCTCGATGGCCTGGATGTTGCTCAGGATCCGGGAGCGGGCGTCGATGATCAGGGTGGTGACGTCGATCAGCATGCCGCTGTACTGCAGAAGAGCCTGATCCTGGATCGTCTTGCGCAGAGGCAGCACGCTGCCCTGGTAGTGTCGGGTGATGTCGTACTGTCCGCGGTAGCGCTGGTAGGCCTCGCGCACCTCCGAGCGGGCGTTGACCGCCTTCTCGGCGAGGCGGTGGGCGGCGCCGAGGTATGCTTCCCGCGCACCACGCACCACCGTCGTCCCGAAGTCGTAGATGGGGATGACGAGGTCGACGGAGTAGCCGCGCCCGAAGCTCTTCTCGCGCGTGACGTTGAAGCCGCCCTGCTCGTTCGGCTCGAACGCCTTCGAGCGCTCGTAGCGGTCGGAGTAGCCGACATCGAGCACGTTGATGAAGCCGCTGACCTGGTTGAGGCCGTACTGGCCCGCGAGCGACTGGAGCTCGAAGCGCGCCGTCTGGATGTCCGCGCGCTTCTTGATCGCTTCGGCCTCGATCCGGGTGCCGCTCACCAACCGGCCGGGCAGCGCCGGCAGGCCGTTCGGGAGCTTGAAGTCGATCTCGCGTCCCCAGAGGCCGAGCAGGCGGATCAGCTTCTCGCGCTCGACCCGCTGCAGGACGCGGGCCTTGGCAAGCTGCGCCCCGAGCTCGCTGTAGAAGGCGTGCTCGCGCGCCTGCTCCAGCTTGTTCAAGGCGCCCGTCTCGCCGAGCTGCGTGGCCAGGGTGGACGCGGAGCCCGCGCTCGCGAGTGCCTGCTCCAGGTAGGCGACCGACTGGTTCGCCGACACGGTGCGGTAGAACTGGCGCCGGGCCTCGCCGGCGAGCCGCAGCACCTGCCCGACCGCGCGGTACTGCTCCGCTCTGAAGCGGTTCTGCGCGATAGGGATGCGGACCGGCAGCGTCAGGAGCTCGATGAGGCTCGCGGCGACCGAGCGCTCGACCTCCAGCGTGAAATCGCCCCCGGTCCGGCTGAGGGAGATCCGCGGGACCGGCGGCAGGGTCGCCTGGACGAACTCGGCTTCCGACACGCCGAGATCGTTGAAGGACGCCTGAAGGGCACGGTTCTTCAGGAGGGCGACCTGAACCGCGCTGTCGGGCGTCAGCGGGCGCCGCAGCAGTTGCTCCGCGCGCGCCGCCGCGCCTACCGCGGCGGTCTCGTCGGAGACCTTCACGATGTCCTTCCTCAATCCCAGGGCGGCGTAGCCATGCGCCGGGCCGAGCCCGCCGTCGGCCGAGAAGCCCACGCAGCCGCCAAGCGGCACCCCGACCGCCGCCAGGAGGGCGGCGGCTCGGGCGCGGCGGCCGAGCGACGCTTCGGCTCCCCGGCATGCGCCGGACCCGCGAGTCTGTGGCGAGGTCATCCGTGAGTTCCT
>NZ_LABY01000016.1 GCF_001043975.1 Methylobacterium variabile | reverse complement strand
GTCGATGTTGCGAACGCCGAGCTTCGACATCTTCTTGTAGCGCTCCTCCATCTCGCGCACCGCCCACTTGAGGGCGATGACCGCCTTCTTGGGATCGGTGACGACCGGCGAGAGCAGGTGCGGGATGCCGTCGTAGACGGAGAGCTCCAGCATCTTAGGATCGACCATGATGAGGCGGCACTCCTCCGGCTTCATGCGGTAGAGGAGCGAGAGGATCATGGTGTTGATGGCGACCGACTTGCCCGAGCCGGTGGTGCCGGCGACGAGCAGGTGGGGCATGCGGGCGAGGTCGGCGATGATCGCCTCGCCGCCGATGTTCTTCCCCAAGCAGAGCGCGAGCTTCTGCTTGGTCTCGGCGAAGGCCGGGGAGGCCAGCAATTCGCGCAGGTAGACGGTCTCGCGCTTGAGGTTCGGCAGCTCGATGCCGATGGCGTTGCGGCCCTGCACGACGGCGACGCGGGCGGAGATGGCGGACATCGAGCGGGCGATGTCGTCGGCGAGCGAGATGACGCGGCTCGACTTGGTGCCGGGCGCGGGCTCGAGCTCGTAGAGCGTGACGACGGGCCCCGGGCGGACCGCCAGGATCTCGCCCCGCACGCCGAAATCCTCGAGCGTCGATTCGAGCAGGGTGGCGTTCTGCTCCAGCGCGTCCGTCGACACCGCGGCGCTCGGCGCCGGCTGGCGCGGCTCGGCCAGCAGCGCGAGGGCGGGCATCTCGTAGGAATCCGGCGAGGCCGGGCCCGGCTGCGGCGCACGGCGGGTCTGGATCGGCGGCGGCGGGGGCGCGACGCGGGCGCGCGGGGCCGGCTCGGGCTCCGGCGCGAAGCCGTCGTCCTCGTCCTCCGGCTCGTCGTGGATCGCCGGCTCGCCGCGGCGCTGGGCCGGCTCGACCCGGCGCGGGGGGCTCTCCGCGAAGACCGGCTCGCGCCGGGCTACCCGCGTGGGGCGCTCGAGGTCATCCAGGGGCTCGGCCTCGCCCGGCTCCGCGAAGGCGCGGCGGGCGGCGAGCGCCGGGGAGTTGCCGGCATAGGGGTCGGCGCCGTCCCGGCGCCAGGACCCGCCGCGGAAAGCGTCGATGCGCTGCGCCACGGCGGCGCGGGCGCTGATCGCGAGATGCGCGAGGGCGCCGAGGGACGCGAGGCCGAGGCCGGGCGATTCGTCGTCGTGGGCCGCGGCGGCCCCGCGGCGGCCCTGCCGCTCGTCGTAGCGGCTCACCACCGGAGCGTAGGATTCCGCCTCGTCCTCCTCGTCGTCGTCCTCGATCAGCCCGAAGCCGCAGGCGCCGGTCAGGCTGATCACCGCGACAGCGGCGTAGAGGAAGCCCGCGAAGGCCCCGGCCGGGCCGGCGATCGCCTTGGCGGCCCCGAGCAGCGCGTCGCCCGCCACGCCGCCGAGCCCGGTCGGCAGCGGCCAGCGCGCGGTGGGCGGCAGGGCGCTCGCCATCCCGCTCGCCGCCCCGAAACCGATGATCCAGAGCACCAGCCGCAGCTGCAGCCGCGCCAGCCGGTGGGTGCGCAGCAGCCGCATGCCCCACACCGCCGGCGGCAGCGCGAAGGCCAGGGCGCCGAGGCCGAGGAGCTGCATGCCGAGATCCGACACCACGGCGCCGCCGAAGCCGAGCAGGTTGCGGGCCGCCCGCGAGGTGGCGTGGTTGAGGCTCGGGTCGTCGATCGACCACGTCGCCAGGGCCACCGTGAAGGCCGCCGCCCCGAGGAGCAGGGCGAGGCCGGTGACCTCCGTCACGCGCCGCGTCAGGAACGCGCGGGACGTGTCGATGAGGGCATCGTAGGGCGATGCCGAGCGACGAAGCGAACGCATGCGTGGGTGAACCAGGTACGCGGAACTGAGAAGCGAGGATGGAGCGATGCGGTTAATGGTCGTTTAAGGCTAACTGCCCGTTGCGGTGCTGCGCGAGGCGGCGGGAATGCGCTGGTCCTGCTGGACATTTCGTCGAGCGGGCAGTCGGCTCCTCGCCCTCGGGAGCCCGGGAGACTTTCGCGCTCCGCCGGTCTGTCCCCCGGAACGCAGAAGGCCCCGGCGCAACCGCACCGGGGCCTTCGCATCGCTCTGGACGCCGGGGCGCAGACCGCACCCCGGCGCACCCGGGCCTCAGTAGTTGTAGGCCCGCTCGCCGTGATCGGCGAGGTCGAGGCCCTCGCGCTCCTCGTCCTGGGTCACCCGCAGGCCGACCACCACGTCGACGATCTTGTAGAGGATCGCCGAGCCGATGCCCGACCACAGGATGGTGAAGCCGACCGCCTTGGCCTGGGACAGGAAGGCCGGGCCGAACTCGTAGGCCGCGGCGACGAGCTCGCCGGGCTTGGTGGCGTAGTCGGGGGAGCCGACGCCGCCCAGGGCCGGGTTGACCAGGATGCCGGTGGCGAGCGCCCCGATGATGCCGCCGATGCAGTGCACGCCGAAGACGTCGAGGGAGTCGTCGTAGCCGAGCGCATTCTTGACGGTCGAGCACATCACGAAGCAGACGGCGCCGGCGACGAGGCCGAGCACGATCGAGCCCATCGGGCCGGCGAAGCCGCAGGCCGGGGTGACGGCGACGAGGCCGGCGACCGCGCCCGAGAGCATGCCCAGCAGCGAGGGCTTGCCCTTGGCGACCCACTCGACGATGAGCCAGGACAGGCCGGCCGCCGCGGTGGCCACGAAGGTGTTGAGCATGGCGAGCGCCGCCGAGCCGTTGGCCTCGAGGTTGGAGCCGGCGTTGAAGCCGAACCAGCCGACCCAGAGCAGCGAGGCGCCGATCATCGTCATGGTCAGGGAGTGCGGGGCGAGCAGGTCGCGCCCGTAGCCGATGCGCTTGCCGATCATCAGGCAGCCGACGATGCCGGCGATGCCCGCGTTGATGTGGACGACCGTGCCGCCGGCGAAATCGAGGGCGCCCCACTTGAACAGCAGACCGGCATCGGCGTTGACGGCGTCGAGCGCGTCCTGGGCCGACTTCTTGGACGCCTCGTCGGTGGCCGCGGCCAGCGCCTTGGCGGCGTTGCCGACCGCGTCGGGGCCGCCCCAGTACCAGACCATGTGGGCCATCGGGAAGTAGATGAAGATCAGCCACAGCGTGCAGAACAGCAGCAGGGCCGAGAACTTCATCCGCTCCGCGAAGGCGCCGACGATCAGCGCCGGGGTGATCATCGCGAACGTCATCTGGAAGCAGATGTAGACGTATTCGGGGATGACCACGCCGTTCGTGAAGGTGGCGGCGACGGAGTTCGCGTCGACGCCGCGCAGGAAGGCTTTCGAGAAGCCGCCGACGAAGTCGTTGAGGCCGCCGCCGTTGGTGAAGGCGAGGCTGTAGCCGAAGAACACCCAGAGAATGCAGGCGAGGCTGACGATGGCGAAGACCTGGGTCAGCAGCGACAGCATGTTCTTGGTGCGCACCAGGCCGCCGTAGAACAGGGCGAGGCCGGGGATCGACATCAGCAGCACCATCGCGGTCGCGACGAGCATCCAGGCGGTGTCGCCCTTGTTGGGCACCGGCGCCGCCGCTGCGGCAGGCGCCGCCTCGACGGTCGGCGTCTGCGCCAGGGACGGCTCTACCAGGACCAGCGCCAGCGCGGCGCCTCCCAGGCCCAGAGCCAGGACGTTGCGAAGCTTCATGGAAGAGGAACTCCCGATGGTCTCAAGAAAATTCGGCATGAAGGAATCGGGGGCGGGGCGTGCGGGCCCCGCGGGCGCCGCCCGCGAAAGGGGCGGCGCGCCGGCTCTAGAGGGCGTCGGCGTCGGTCTCGCCGGTGCGGATGCGCACGGCCTTCTCGAGCGGCATCACGAAGATCTTGCCGTCGCCGATCTGGCCGGTGCGGGCGGCGGCCGCGATGGTGTCGACGACGCTCGAGACGAGGTCGACGGCCACCGCCACCTCGATCTTGAGCTTGGGCAGGAAGCTGACCGCATACTCGGCGCCGCGATAGATCTCGGTATGCCCCTTCTGCCGCCCGTAGCCCTTCACTTCGGTCACGGTCAGGCCGTGCACGCCGATGCTGGTGAGGGCGTCGCGGACCTCCTCCAGCTTGAACGGCTTGATGATGGCCATGACGATCTTCATGGGACGAGCCCCCTTTCGATTTGGCGTCCCGCCCGGGCGAGCCGGGTCGAGGCGTGATCCGGAGCCCGGGCGAACCCGTCGGCCCTGGCTCCGGTCTCGGAGGGCTTAAATCAAGGAACGTGCCACGGATCGGCACCGGACCTACGGACAAGCTGCCCGGTTCCTGGGCCGAATGCGGATATTGAAGCCGCTCGCGGTGGCAATGCAGCTTAAATCATCGTCAATTGCACAAAGATGATGCAGATCGCGCGGCTCACGCCTCCGGCTCGGGCGCCACGCGCTTCTCGCGGATCATACCCTCCTGGGCGACCGAGGCCACCAGGGTGCCGTCGCGGGTGAAGATCAGCCCGCGGGAGAAGCCGCAGCCGCCCGACGCGCTCGGGCTGTCCTGGGCGTAGAGCAGCCACTCGTCGGCCCGGAACGGCCGGTGGAACCACAGGGCGTGGTCGAGGCTCGCCGGCTGGATCTCGCTCTCGAACACCGTGCGGCCGTGGGGGCTGAGGGAGGTGTCCAGCAGCGTCATGTCGGAGGCGTAGGCGAGCACCGCCTGGTGCACCGCCGGATCGTCCGGCAGGGCCGAGGTCGCCCGGATCCAGACGTGGAAGCGGGCCGGGCCGGGTTGCCGCGCGGCGTAGCGCTCGATCTCGACCGGCCGCAGCTCGATCGGGCGCTCGCGCTCGAAATAGGCCCGGACCGGATCGGGCATCCGCGGCATCACCGAGGCCTTGAGGGCACCCTCGCCGGGCAGGTCCTCAGGGCTGGGCACCGCCGGCATCTCGGCCTGGTGGCTGAAGCCCGGCTCCTCGACGTGGTAGGAGGCCGACATCGAGAAGATCGGCCGACCGTGCTGGATCGCCACCACCCGCCGCGTGGTGAAGCTGCGGCCGTCGCGGATGCGGTCGACCTCGTAGATGATCGGCACCTTGGGGTCGCCGCCGAGCAGGAAGTAGGCGTGCAGCGAGTGCGGCCGGCGCTCGGGCGGCACGGTCCGGGTCGCCGCGACGAGGGCCTGGCCGATGACCTGGCCGCCGAAGACCCGCTGCCAGCGGTCCCGCGGCGAGCGGCCTCGGAAGAGGTTCTGCTCGAGCGGCTCCAGGTCGAGGATGTCGAGGAGGTCGGCGACCGCGCGCAAGGGAGAGATCCGGGCTGGTGAAGGGGCGCGTAGCTGACGCGGGCGGCGACGCGCCGTCAAGCGACGCGGGGCTCGCCGTCATGCTATGAGCCCTGCCCACCAGACGAGCAGCGGGCGACGGCGACATGGCGCAGGACAAAGGCATGGCGCAAGGTGAGGGCTTGAGCGGGCGGCGGGGAGCGGCGCGGGAGATCGTCGTCGCGGGCGGCGGGCTGCCGGGGCTGGCGCTGGCCCTCGCGCTGCGGCAGGCGCTCGGGGAGACCGTGCGGGTCACGGTCTGCGACCCGGCCTTCGGCCGCGCGGACGCCCCGCGGGACCTGCGGGCCTACGCGGTCGCGGCCGCCGCCCGGCGGATGCTGGAGCGCCTCGGCGTCTGGGACGCCGTGGCGGGGGGAGCCCAGCCGATCCGCGAGATGGTGGTCACCGACAGCCGCCTCGCCGATCCGGTGCGGCCGACCTTCCTGACCTTCGGCGGCGAGGTCGAGCCGGGCGAGCCCTTCGCCCACATGGTCGAGGGCGGCGGCCTGCTCGCCGCCTTGCGGGACGCCGCCGCCGCGGCCGGCGCGGTGCTGGAGCCGAGCCCCGTCCTCGCCGCGGCGCCGGAGGCCGGCGCGATCACGGCGCGCCTGCCGGGCGGGCGGCAGATCCGGGCCGACCTCGTGGTGGCGGCGGATGGAGGGCGCTCGCGCCTGCGCGAGGCCGCCGGCATCGGCTGGGTCGGCTGGTCCTATCCCCAGTCGGGCATCGTCGCCACGGTGGCGCACGAGCGCGACCATGAGGGACGGGCGATCGAGCACTTCCTGCCCTCCGGCCCCTTCGCGGTGCTGCCGCTGCCGCCCGGCGGGCCGCTCGGCCACCGCTCCTCCATCGTCTGGACCGAGCGGCAGGCGGACGTGCCGGCCCTGATCGGCGGCGGGCCGGAGGAGGCGCTGGCGGAGGTCGAGCGCCGCTTCGGTCTGGCGCTCGGGCGCATCGCCCTCGAATCCCCCTTGCGGGCCTACCCGCTCTCCTTCGGCATCGCCCGGCGCTTCGGGGCGAAGCGCCTGCTGCTGCTGGGCGATGCCGCCCACGTCATCCACCCGATCGCCGGCCAGGGCCTGAACCTCGGCCTGCGCAGCGCCGCCGCCCTGGCGGAGGCCCTGGCCGACACGATGCGCCTCGGCCTCGATCCCGGCGGTCCGGAAGCCCTCGAGACCTACGAGCGCAGCCGGCGCTTCGACACCCTGGCGATGGGCGCGGCCACCGATGGCCTCAACCGCCTGTTCTCGAACGACGCCCTGCCGGTGCGGCTCGCCCGCGACCTCGGCCTCGGCCTCGTCGACCGCATGCCGGGCCTGAAGCGCCTGTTCATCCGCGAGGCGGCCGGCCTGCGCGGGCGCCAGCCCCGGCTGATGCGGGGCGAGGCACTGTAGCGGCGCGCCGGCCCGGGACGCGGGCGCCGGCCGGGCGGCGGCTCAGAAGTTCGCCCGCGCCTCGATGCTCGAGTAGTAGCCCGAGCCCTGGACCCGGTCCTGCACGAAGCCCGCCGCCAGCGACATCTGCACGGGCCCGAAGCTCACGCCGGAGAGGTGGGCGCCGATCCGGTACTGCCGGAAGAAGTCGTCGCCGAGGAAGAGCGCCTCAGGGCCGATATAGACGCCGTCGGCGACCATGTAGCCGACGCGCAGGCGGGAGTAGTAGGCGTTGAACTTCGTCGAGTAGGAGCCGTAGGCCGAGACCATCGTGCGGTCGGTGGGGTTGGCGTAGAAGTTCGCCGCGACCCGCAGGCCGATGCCGGTGCCGACCACCGGGTTGCCGGGATCGGGGATCGAGAGCTGGTTGCTGCGCACGTTGAAGCCGATGAAGCCGGCGAGGGCGGCGTCGCGCCAGACCCACTCGTAGCCGCCCATCACCGAGCCTTCCTGCTGGTAGCCGGTCACCCGCGAGGCGACGGCCTGGCCCGGATAGGAGTAGGTGCCGGCGATGGCCTCGACCCGCACCCGGGGGCCGCTCTGGGTCGGCGCGCCGGCCAGCGGCGCCGTGACCGTGATGGAGCCGAAGGCGGAGCTGTTCGACGTGACGCTGGTCGAGCCGTCGACGGCGATCGCCCAGCTGTCGTCGACCGCCTGCTGCTCCGCGCCCGTGTACCAGTCGGCGCTGGTGCTCGTGCTCGCCCGCTTCAGGTCTGCCGCCTGGGCCGCGCCGGCCGCGGCCAGAACGGCCAGAACCGCGCCGACGGGAGCGCGCAGTGTTCGATGCTGGCTCGAGGCATACACGGCCGCTCGCTCCACAAGATGTCGATACGCTGACGCACCGATTTATCCCGTGGGACAGTTAAAAATTGGCTCTCATTCAGGGAAAACACACTAGGAAAATTTAGCCTAGCTTGGCCCGTATACTGCGCCCGGCCGCGGCGACGGGGCCGGATCTCGCGTGCAGCCGCCCGATCAGGCGGCGCGGGCCGAGGCGGCGGAGCCGAGCACGGCGGCGAGGTCTTCCCGGCGAAACGGCTTGTCGAGCTGCAGGAAGCGGCGCGCCGCGGCGGGCAGCTGCCCGTGCGGGCTCGCCAGGATGACGCGGATGCCCGGATGGCGCTCGACCACGGTGGCGGCGAGCTGGAGGCCGGTCATCACCGGCATCGCCTGGTCGGCGATCATCGCGTCGAAGGCGGCGTCCCGGGCCAGCAGCGCCAGGGCGTGCTCGCCCGAGGCGGCCTGGACCACGGCGTGGCCGAGCTCGCCCAGCGCCTCGACGAGGCTCGCCCGCACGAGGCTGTCGCTCTCGACGAGCAGGATGCGCAAGGGGGCCTGCTCCGCCGGCGCGGCGTCGTCCCCCGCGATGCAGGCCTCGGCCCGCAGCCAGATCTCGGCCAGGAACGCCTCCGCGCCCCGCCCGTCGCAGACGAGGCGCCAGCCCCCGCCGCACTCGCGCACCAGCTGCGCCGCGGTCTCGACCGCCCGCGGCGCACCGGCGGGGACCGGCGCATCGGGCAGCCGGCGCCCGCTCGCCAGCAGGATGCGCAGGCAGGGGCCCGCCGGCATCCCGGGCGCCCGCGGCTCGTCGGCCGGGTGCTCGGCCGCCCCGACCGCGAAGCCGTGCAGGCCGAGGTCGCGGACGTGGAAGGCGAGGTTGAGCAGCACGAGCTCGAGGATGCGCTCGTCGCACAGCACCTTGGGCAGGCCCGCGGGGATGCGGGTGACCACCGGTGCGTCGCGCAGGACGTTCGCCTGCAGGAAGGGCAGGAAGGCCGTCACGGTCGCGGCGAGGTCGGTCTCCGCGAGGTCGCCCTTGCCGAGGCCGTCGCCGCCGCGCACCAGGCCGAGCAGGCGCCGGGTGAGGGCGGCCCCGCGCTGGGCACCCGCCAGGGCCGCGTCGGTCAGGCCCGCCTGCCGCGCGTCGAGGGCGGTCTGGCGCCGGAGCACCCCGAGATTGGCGAGCACCACCGTCAGCACGTCGTTGAAGTCGTGGACGATGCCGTCGGTGACCCGGCGCAGGACGAGGTTGCGGCGACGCTCGTTGGCGCCCGCGGGGGTGTCGGCGGCGTCGCCCTCGCGGATCTCCCGGCTGAGGGCGTTGACCCGCAGCCGGCCGTCGGCGTCGCGGCCGCGCAGGAGCCGCACCAGGAGGCGGCGGCCGCTCTCGGGCCCCGGGCCCCGGGTGTGCAGGACGACGTCGTGGGGGCCGTCTGCCGCGAGCGCCGCCGCGAGGGTGAGGTCGAGGAGCGGGCGGTCGGCGGGCTCGAACCGCGCCGCGAGGTCGCCCAGGGTGGCGACGCGGTCGGCCACCGCGAGGGCGCCGGCGCCGTCCCGGTCCAACCACACGACCTGCCGGGTCTCGGGGTCGATCTCCCAGCAGGTCCAGCCCGACATCGTCTCGAAGGTGTGGAGGCGGCCGCGGACCCGGTCGAGGCCGGTCCCGGCTCCGGCGAGCAGGGCGTCGGCGCTCCGGGTCCGGTCGCGGACGCTGCCGGAGATCACCGCGATCTCGTGCATCCGCGAGGCCGGCGCGTCGTCGGATGCGGCCTCGCCGGGGATCGCGGCCTCGTCGGCCAGGCGGCGCAGCCGCGCGGAGACCCGTCCGCCGAGGACGTAGCCGAGGGCGGCCGCGGCGAGGACGAGGGCGAGCCCGAGGCCGACGAGGCGCGCATCCGGCCCCGACGGCCGGGCCGGGACTTCGGGCGCGACGGCGGTGACGATCCAGCCGGGGCTGGCGAGGTCGCGGCTGCCGCGGGTCGGGGCGGCCTCGTGCGGGCGCGGGTCGCCCGCCGCCGGCAGCGGGCCGACGAGCGCCCGCCCGTCCGCCCCGGCCACCGCGAAGCGGATCTCCTCGGCCCGGCCGAGGGCGCGGCGGACGCGGGCGCCGATGCCGTCGAAGTAGGTGGGCGCGGCCTGGAGCAGCAGGCGGTCCGACCGGCCGGGAGGCCCCAGCGCCAGGGTCACCTCGAAGGGCACGTCGGACCCCTCCGGGCCGGCCGTGACGGCGACCTCCGCGCCGCGGATCCGGGCGAACCAGGCTCGCCGCGCCGGGCCCGCGCCCTGCGCCGGATCCGCGCCGGCCGCCCGCAGCGCCCCGTCGGGGGCAAGGAGGACGGCGTCGCGGTAGCGCGGGTTGAGGGCGAGCCAGTCCCGCAGGCGGGCCGCCCGCCAGGCGTCGGGCACGGCCGGGTCGTCGAGGCGCAGGAGCAGGGCCGCGTTGCGGGCGTCGGCGATCGACCCGCCGAGCTCCTCGTCGACCGCGTCGGCGAAGGCCCGGGCGGCCTGGCCGAGGACGGGCCGCTCGATCCCCGCGACCGGGCGGGCGCCGGAGAGCGCCCCCCCGAACCACGCCAGCGCGAAGGCCGCGGCCGCCACGGCGGCGAGCTGGACCGCGTTCAGAACCTTGAGCGAGATCCGGATGGTGTCCAGCATGAACGACTTCCACGGCGCCATCCGCGAACACCAGCCCGGGGCTGATTCTCACGTCGTGCAACCTGGGCAGGCCTCCTCTTAAGGCCGGGTTAACGCTGTTCGCCGTCGCGGCGATCGGCCGGCCCGAGGCCCCACCGCCGGCAATACGCCGCGAGCGTCCCGGCCTCCTGCTCCGGCAGGGCCAGGGCGACGTAGCCGTCCGGCCGCACCAGGTAGGCGGCGTCCCGCGCCAGCCCCGCCTCCCGCGCCGGCTCGCTCGACGGGAAGGCGTGGAGCGCCAGCCCGGCCCGTCCCGCCGCGGCGGCGAGGTCGGGACGCGGCATGCCGTAGACGTGGATCTGCCAGGCGAGCGTGGCGAGGGGGGCGAAGTTGTCGGGCTCCGCCACGAAGGGCAGCCGGTCGCCGCCCTGCACCGCGCTGGCCCGGCCCTCGCTCAAGGGGCTGTCGTGGTAGGCGATGCAGATCTGCGAGACGGTGTCGAACAGGCGCCGGCGCGCGGCGGAAAAGCCCCAGAGCACCGGAAGGAGGTGCGGCAGGAGCCAGGTCCGCAGCACCTGGCTGCCGAGGCCCGGCCCGGTCACGGCGCGGAAGGCCCGGTCGGTGGTGGCCACGAGGCTGCGCGCGAAGGCGATCCGCTCCGGCTCGTAGGTGTCGAGGAGGGCGGGATCGGCCTGGCCCCCCAGCACCCCGGCGAGCTTCCAGGCGAGGTTCACGGCGTCGCCGATGCCGGTATTCATGCCCTGGCCGCCGGCCGGACTGTGGATGTGGCCGGCATCGCCCGCGAGGAAGCAGCGCCCGGCCCGGAAGCGCTCCGCCACCCGGTGGTGGACGTGGTAGGTCGAGAACCAGTTCACCGCCTCGACCCGGATGTCCATCAGCGGCTCGACGTTCGGCCGCAGGTCCTCGAAGGTCAGGCCGGCCCTCGCGGTGAGCGCCACGGGCACGAGGCCGATCAGGCGCTGCATGCCCGAGAGGCGCACCGGCAGCATCAGCCCGAAGCCGTGGGCGCCGAGGTGGATGGACAGGTCCTCCCGGAAGCCCCCGGCGACACGGGCATCCGCGACGTAGAAGAGCTGGTCGTAGGTGCCGCCGGGAAAGCCGATGCCGAGACCCTCCCGCACCCGGCTGTGGGCGCCGTCGCAGCCGCACAGATAGGCCGCCCGGCAGGTCTCCTCGCTGCCCCCGCGCTCCAGGACGGCCCGCACCCCGGCCTCGTCCTGCGCCAGGCCCGTCAGCGCCGTGTCCCACTCGACCGCGACGCCGGCCCGGGCGAGCGCGCCCACCAGCAGGCGCTCGTGGTCGTCCTGCGCGTAGGCGAGGACGAAGGGGTAGGGGCTCTCGCCCTCGGCGAGGTCGCGGAAGGCGAGGCGTGCCACCTCCGCGCCGCCCTCCCGCAGGTGGACCGCCGGGATCCGCACGCCCTCGGCCACCACCGCGTCGGCGAGGCCGAGCTGGCGGTAGAACTCGAGGGTGCGGGCCTGCACCACCATCGCCCGCGAGGCGGTGCCCGGGCCGTCCGCCCGGTCGACGATCCGCACCGACACGCCTCGGCGGGCGAGCTGCAGGGCGAGCACCAGGCCGGTCGGGCCGGCGCCGACGATCAGCACCTGCGGGTCCGAGGCGGCGGATTTGGGCGCGGCGGATTTGGAGGCGGTGGATTCGGGGACGGTGGGCATGGCGCTCCTCCCTCAAGGCGAATATGACCACGGGGTCAGTTTTGATCGCGAGACGAGCGGCGGCAAGTCAAAAATGACCGATGCGTCCAGAAATGCCGGAGCGCGGGCGGGTGCGCCGGCCTCGTCCCGGCGCACCCGCGGGCCGAGCCCGGCCAAGACCGCCGAGACCCGCCGGCTGATCCTCGCGGCCGCCCTCGACGCCTTCCTGGCCGACGGCTTCTCGGCCGCCCGGATGAGCGACGTCGCGGCCCGCGCCGGCCTCGCCAAGGGCACGCTCTACCTGCACTTTCCCGACAAGGAGGCGCTGTTCGAGGGCGTGGTCGCGGGGGCGATCGGCGATCCGCTCGCGGGCGCGATGGCTGCGCCGCCCGGGCCGGAGGAGAGCTTCCGGGCCGCCCTCGACCGCACCCTGCGGCCGCTCCTCTCCGACCTCGAAGGGTCGCGCCGGGCGGCGGTGATCCGGCTGGTGGCGACCGAGGGCCCGCGCTTCCCGGCCCTCGCCGCGATCTACCGCCGCCGGGTGATCGACCCGGGGACCGAGGCGATCCGGCGCCTCGCCGCGCGCGCCGTCGCGCGGGGCGAGCTGCGCTCCGACGCCCTGGTGCGGATGCCGCAGCTCCTGATCGCCCCGGCCCTGATGGCGACCCTGTGGAACGGCCTCTACGGGGCCGAGGACCCCCTCGATGCGGGCGCGGCCCTCGACGGCTTCCTCGACCTCGTGCTCGGACCCGAGGGCGACCGCCCGGCCGGGTGAGGCGGGCGGCGCGCCGCCCCTGCCCGGGGATCACGCCTCCCGCGGCGGGGTATCTTCCGGCGGGGCGCCATCCGCCGCCCCCAGCATGAACCAGACCAGCGCGGCGGTCTTGATCGAGAACGGCGAGTCGCTGATGACGAGGAGCAGGCAGGTATAGACCGCCATGGCGCAGCGCAGGCGCCAGCCGTCGGGGTTGCGCGCCGGCATCAGGACGAACAGGCTCCACGCCACCAGCGTGCCCGCCGCCCCGATCTGCGTCAGCGCGTAGGCGTAGCCCGAATCCGACAGGAACAGCTTGTCCGGCATGATGCCGAGGACGCCCTCCGGCGGCAGCGAGGTGATGAGCAGGGCGGCCCAGAGCAGGCGACCGCTCATGTCGTTCTGCCAGGTCACCTGCATGCTCTCGAAGCCGTAGATCGTGAGGCCGAGCAGGATCGTGAAGGGCAGGGCGAACCAGAGCAGGCGCGGCAGGCGGTGGCCCACCAGCATCGCCCCCGCGATGGCGACGCAGACGTAGGCGCCGAAGCGGGCATCGGCCAGGATGATGGTGACGGCCGCGCAGGTGAACAGCCAGGCCCGGCCCCGCATGGTGCGGCGGTAGAGGGCCCAGGCGAACAGCACGGCGCCGAAATTGCCGGCCGAGACCGGCTCCAGGAACACCGACGAGACCCGGTGCGGCCCGAGGAACGGCAGGATGGTGCGCGAATCCGGCCGGATGCCGCTGGTGAACAGCGATCCGGTCAGCTCGCTGATCTCCGACGCCGACATGCTGCCGCGGGCCACGTAGTAGCGCACGATGTTGAAGTACTGCTGGTAGATGTCGAACAGGCCGTACTCGAACAGCCCCATCACCACCACGATGACGCCGCTGGCCAGCACCGCCCGGTCGGCGTCGCGCAGGTCGGGATTGCGCAGGCCGAGATTGTAGAACACGACCGGGATCAGGAAGTCGCGCACGCCCTTGACGTCGGTCGAGCCGCGCAGGGCGAGGAGCAGCAGCCCGTAAGCGACGAGCCCCGCGAGGATCAGCCAGGGCCCGGGCCGGTCGTCGAGGGCGAAGCCCAAGGTGACGGCGATGATCGCGACCTCGGCGCCGATCACGGTGCCGCCGCTCACCGGGAAGCCGGCGGTGTTGAGGAAGCAGAGGACGGCGTTGAACACCAGGGCGCCGATCAGCACGCCGTAGGCCGCCCGCGCCTGATAGGGCCCGCGCCAGTCGGCGGCCGGCGCGGCAGCCGCGAGGTTCATGCCAATGAGGTTCATGCCGCACGCATGCGGCCGGGCACCGGCCGCCGCTCGGGAGCCGGCCAGCGCGGGAAGGCCGCGCGCCGCGCCTGGACCGCCACGAGGCCGAGCAGGCCCTGCGCGCGGAAGCGGCCGGCGCCGTCGAGGGTCTCGAGCAGGCGCTCGAGGCGGGCGCGGGTCGTCCGGCCGGGGGCGACGAGGAGGAGGATCGCGTCCGAGGTCTCGGGGATCGACAGCCAGCTGTCGCCGCGCGTCACGTCCCGCTCGGCCACGATGATCTCGGGCCGCACCAGCCGCTCCACCCCGCGGGCGGGGTCGAGGAGCGCGGTCCGGCCCCGGACCTGCGCGCCGGTGCCCGGGCCGTCGCCGAAGCCGAGCCGGGCATGGGCCTGCTCCGGCACCAGCAGGGCCGGCTCGCCGAGGCGCATCAGGAGGTCGGCGAGGGTTTCCGCCGCGTGGAGGCGCTCGGCCGCGAGCCCGTCCGAGGCCACCGTGACGACGACCGCCTGGCCGCGGCCGGCGAGCCGGGTGCGCAGCTCCCGGGCCACGGTGACGAGCGCCTGCTCGGTGCTCCCGTGCCGGTCGCCGCGGCCCGCCCGCTGCAGGCGTGCCCAGACCGGCGCGCCGGCGGTGCCGAGCCCCGAGACCGTGGTGATGGTGCCGCGCCAGACGTCGTAGAGGAAGCCGAGGATCAGGCCGAGGACGGCGCCGAACAGGCCGGCGGCGGCCACCACGATCGCGGCCGGCGTGTTCGAGGGCTTGAGCGGCGGGCTGGCGCGCGAGACGATCTGCGAGTTGCTCGGGTTGATCGACTGCTGCTGCTCGAGGTCCTTCACCCGGTCGAGCACGAGGTTGTAGGTGCGCCGGATCGCCTCCGCCTCGCTCTCGAGCTGGCGCAGGCGGATGCCCTCCTGGTTGCTGCTGGTCTGGTTCTGGATCAGCCGCTCGGCCCGGCCGCGCAGCTGGCGCAAGCTCTCCTCGCCGCGGCGCAGGTCCTCCTCGATGGTGCGGCGGATGCGGTCCGCCTCGGCCGCGATCAGCCGCGCGGTCGCTGCGCGCTGCGCGGCGAGCGCGATCATCTGCGGGTGGCTGGGCCCGAGGCTGCGGGAGAGCGTCGCGAGCTCCTGGATGGTCTGGGCGTACTGGGTGCGCAGCGAGACCATGACCTGGGAGGTGTCGGCCTCAGGCATCGCCTGCACCTGCCCGTCCGGCACCCGGAGCTGGCGCACCTGCTCGCGCCGGGACGAGAGCCGGGCGAGGTTGGTCTCGGCCGCGGTGATCTGGGTGTAGAGGTCCTTCAGCTGCTGCGACACCAGCAGGCCGGTGTCGCCGGAGGCGATCAGGCCCTTCTCGGTCCGGTAGCGCTCCACCGCCACGTCGGCCCGGTTGAGCTGGCCGCGCAGGTCGCCGAGCTGGTTCAGCAGCGCCTCGCTGGCGCGGCGCACCGCCGCGATCCGGTCCCGGGTCCCGACCTCGAAGAACTGGGCCGCGATGGTGTTGGCGATCTCGGCCGCCTTGCGGGCGTCCGGATAGGCCACGGTGAGCTGGAAGTTGAACGAGTTCTCGACCCGCTTCACCACGATGCGCTTGCGCAGGGCCTCGAGCGCCACCACGGCGCGGTCCGCGCCGGCGGGGCTGCCCCGCGTGAGCACCGGGTCGTCGGCGAGGTCGAGCTGGGCGATAACGGCGTCGAGGAGCTTGGCCGAGAGCAGGATCAGCGACTGGCTCTCGAGGTTCGCGAAGTCGACCTGCGCCGGCGCATCCTGGCGCGACAGGCCGCGCCCGACGATCTGCAGCGCCTGCGGGTCGATCAGCAGCTCGACCGTGGCCCGATAGGTCGGCACCTGCCGGACCGCGAAGAGCCCGCCCAGAGCCGCCATCGCGCAGGCGCTCGCCACGATCCACACCGCGCGCCGGCGCGCCGATCCCCACAGATCCGCCAGCGTGCCGTTGGTCCTGCGGGTGGTGGCCGCGGCGTGGTCTGCCGTCGACATCTCGTGCCCCTGCCTTCGTCGAACTGATCCCTGATCCGGCAGGGCACGGACAGGAACTTAATCGTCGGAGGGTTACCGATCCCGAACGCGTTCCGGCCGCCCCGCCATGCCAATCTGAGACAGGGGCGGGGTCAGCGCGGCACCAGGGCGGCTGCACCCCCCGTCCGGCGCTCCCGGCGGGCCCGCTCGCCGGCCGGCTGGGCCGTCTCCGCCGCCAGTCGGGCGTCGTTGCGCTTGAACCAGGCCAGGGCCGGGCGCTCGACCAGACGGTAGGTCAGGGCCGCGAGCGGCACCGTGGCCGCCACCAGGGCGACGGCCACGGCGACGTTCAGGGGGCCGGAGCCGAAATCGAGGTAGCGGTCGTGCCACAGGACGACCGTCCGCGGCAGCCCGGTGCGCTGCTCGACGTAGTGCATGGCGGTGGAGAAGACCTGGAACACCGGCAGGTGCAGCAGGTAGATCGAGAACGACCACAGGCCGATGCGCTGCGGCAGCCCCCGGCGCGCCACCCCCGACAGCGCCCCCTGCTCGTGCGAGAACAGCGCGATCGCGGCGCCGAAGACGAGGCTGGCCGCGTAGGCGCCGGGCCCCGGCGCGGCGAGGGCCACGAGCGCCAGCAGGGCGGCGGCGGCGAGGGTCTCGGCCGCCGTCGCGGCGCCGCGGGGCAGCCGCAACGTGTCGCGCAGGGTATAGGCGAGGCAGCCCACGAACATGTCGAACAGGCAGCGCAGGATGCCCCAGTTCTGGATCGCGAACAGCGTACGCGGGCTCACCGCGTAGAGGGCGAGGGCGCTCAGGGCCGCGATCGCCCCGAAGACGAGGCGCGCCCGCGGCCCCGCCGCCATCACGGTCAGGGCCAGGACCAGGGAGGCGTAGAACTCGACCGCGATGCTCCAGGACGGGAAGTTCCAGCTGTAGTCGCCGAAGGTGACGAAGTTCTGCAGGAACAGCAGATGGGTGACGATCTCGACCGGCCGGTGGCCGGCGCCGAAGGGCGGCGTCGCGACCGGCGTGGCGGCGTGGCGCGAGAGGTAGACCAGGCGCACCAGCTCGAGCAGGATCAGGATCGCGAGGGTCGCGGCGTGCAGCGGCCAGAGCCGGCCGACGCGCATCAGCGCGAAGCGCAGCACCTGCCGGCCGGTCGCCAGCCGGTCGCCGTAGGCGTGCAGCAGCACGAAGCCCGACAGCACGAAGAAGAAATCGACGCAGAACTGCAGGTTCGAGAGCCAGGCCTCGTTCTGCAACGGATGGGCCAGCGGCGCGTGGAAGAACGCGACCGCGAGGGCGCAGACGCCCCGCCACGCATCCAGCGCCTCGAACCGAACTGAGCCTTCGCGCCCACGCATCGCCCGCCACCCGTTCCGTTCTCGTACAAGGCCGTCCGTATCCGGGACGCGGCCCGTTGCCCCGCGATGCGCGCGGCAGGATCGGTGCCGCTCGCCGGCCGCGGGACGATCGCACGATCGAGCGGGGATCCGCCCGCCGTGCCCTGCTCCGCCCGGGCTTTATCCGGTGGTTTACCAGTACCGATGATTGCGTTTGATTTCTGGATTGTGTCTCCCTAGGCTAGTGGCGCGGTGGTTAAGGATGGGACAGATGGCGTCTGCGCAGGAAATTCGTTCGATCTTGGCTCGCCACGGCACCCTGGCGCGCACGATCGACAGGATCTCGGACGACGACTGCCTGTTCGACAATGGCCTGGACTCGTTCGGCGCCGTCCAGGTCATGATGGACCTGGAGGACCATTTCGAGATCCAGTTTCCGGAGCACCTTCTCAGCCGCGAGGTGTTCTCGACCGTGCGCAACATCCAGCGCTTCGTGTCGGCCCAGGTGCTGCGAGCGGCGGCCTGACTGCGTTCCGTTGCCGGTAGCCCGGCCTCATGGCCATGGCTGCGCCAAACAGTGACGCGTCCTGCCTCGCCTTGCGGGCGCTGGATCGTCCTTCAGCTCTTGCCTCTGACGCTACGTCAAGCTCGATAAGCTCGGCCGTGTGAACGGCCGGTCGGTGTGAGGCAGGCGGTCCAGCGGCGCCCCGCGACGGGCTGCGTCGCGACTGGACGATGCCATTGACAGGTCCGGCGACCTGATCGCGGCCTGCCGTACCCCGCACCCCCGCTCGACGCGGCATGAACTCTGGTGTCACGCCCCGCGCATGAGCCGGCGGAAGAAGCCCGGCACGCAAGGCGATGCGGGCCGGACCCGCGGGCCGACAGGGTGGCGGACAGCCTCCCCGACCGCTACGGCCTCCCAGGCGACCGCGAGAGCGGCCTGCGCCCCGCCCCCGGGCGGAGCGTGGCCGCAGGCGTGAGCGCGCAGCGGGCAGGGACGGCATGACGACGTTCAAGGACCACTTCTCGACGAACAACGCCGGGTACGCGGCCCATCGGCCGACCTATCCGCCCGCCCTGGTGGAGTACCTCGCCGATTCCGCGCCCGACCGGGCGCTGGCGCTCGACGCGGGCTGCGGCACCGGTCAGCTCTCCACGCTGCTGGCGGAGCGGTTCGCGCAGGTCGTCGCCACCGATGCCAGCGCGCAGCAGATCGCCGCCGCCACGCCGCACGCGCGCGTGACCTACCGCACGGCCCCGGCCGAGCGGTCCGGCCTGCCGGAGGCCAGCACCGACCTCGTCACCGTGGCACAGGCCGCGCACTGGCTCGACCTCGATCCCTTCTACGCCGAGGTGCGCCGCATCGCCCGTCCCCGCGCGGTGGTGGCGCTCATCACCTACGGCGTGCTGCACGTCGAGGACGCGGCGGCCGATGAGGTCGCCCAGCGCTTCTACTCCGAGGTGATCGGCCCCTACTGGCCGCCCGAGCGGAGGCACGTCGAGGAGGGCTATCGCGCGCTGCCGTTCCCGTTCGCGCCGCTCGACGCCCCTGCCCTCGACATCGAGGTGGCGTGGCGCCTGCCGGACCTGATCGGCTACACCGAGACGTGGTCCGCCGTGCGCGCGGCCGAGAAGGCGGTCGGCCGCGGGCCGATCGAGGCGTTCCACGCCGAGCTCACCGAGGCGTGGGGAGACCCCGATTCCGTCAGGCGCGTGCGCTGGCCTCTCTCCCTGCGCGTCGGCCGCGTCGAGCGCCCCTGACGCGGGCGTCGTCGCGCAAGGCTCACGCCACCGCGCCGTCATCGCGCCGTCCGGTCCTGAGCCGGCGCCGCCGAACGAGGCCGTTCGACGGCGCGGCGGTCTCACGCCGCCGGCGCCTTGCGGATCCGGGCCGCCTCGCGCAGCGCCGCCAGGCCGTCCGGCCCCAGGTCGAGGGCGAGGCGCAGCACCTCGTCGACATAGGCCTGGGGCGTGGTGCCGGCCTGCTTGGCCGCCCGCGCGAGGCGCAGGCCGAGGGCGCCCTCGACCGGGATCGAGGTGCCGCGCGGCGCGGGCTCCACCGGAGGGGAGGGCGGCACCGGCGCGAGGGCCGGGCCGGCCTCCGGCCGCGGGGCCAGGCCGAGGGCCTGCCGGCGCCCCTGCGCCGCCAGGCGGTCGGCCCGCTCGTTGCCGGCCTCGCCGGCATGGCCCTTCACCCAGACCCAGCGCACGTCGCGCCGCGCCGCCAGCTCGTCGAGGCGCTGCATCAGCTCGACGTTCTTCACCGGGCCCGTGGTGGTGCGCCAGCCCTTGAGCTTCCAGCCCCGGATCCACTCGGTGACCGACTTCACCACGTACTGGCTGTCGCAGCGCATCTCGATCGCCGCGCCCTCGGGAAAATGCTCCAGCGCCCGGATCGCCGCGGTCAGCTCCATGCGGTTGTTGGTGCTCTGCGGGTCGCCGCCGCACAGCTCGACGGTGCCCTCCGGCGCCTGGATCACCACGCCCCAGCCGCCCGGGCCGGGATTGGGATCACAGCCGCCGTCGGCGTACACGATGGTTCGCATGGCTGCCTTCGTCCGTTGCTCGCGACAAGAAACGCGGCCGGCCCCGGCCCGGTGCCGGGCCGCGGGGTGCCGGCCGCGCGGGCACATTCGGCCCGGAATGGTGAACAAATACCCAGGCGGCCGGGCCCGCAACCCGGGCCCGGCCAAACAGGGAGAACCTGGCACGGCGCTTGCGGCTCGCCGAGGATGCGCGATGATGAGGGGACGGCCAGACGCAGGGGCGTTGCAGCCGGTTTCCTCGCGCTAACCCTAGGACACTACAAGAAGAGAGGCGCCCCATGCCAGTCCAGCCCGCCGACGCTGTCGAGGAGATGCTGCCGCCGGCCCGCCTCGTACCCCTCGCGGTGCAGCATGTGCTGGTCATGTACGCGGGCGCGGTGGCCGTTCCGCTGATCATCGGCCGGGCGCTCGGACTTCGTCCGGAAGAGGTCGCCTTCCTGATCAGCGCCGACCTGTTCGCCTGCGGCCTCGCGACCTTGGTTCAATGCGCCGGCTTCCGGGGCGTCGGCATCCGTCTTCCGGTGATGATGGGCGTGACCTTCGCGTCCGTCGGGCCGATGCTGTCGATGGCGGCGACGCCGGGGGTCGGGCTCCTGGGCATCTACGGCTCGGTGATCGCCGCCGGCCTCTTCGGCCTCCTGGTGGCGCCCTATGTCAGCCGCCTGCTGCCGCTGTTCCCGCCGGTCGTCACCGGCACCATCATCCTGGTCATCGGCATCTCGCTGATGCGGGTCGGCATCAACTGGGCCGGCGGTGGTCAACCGACCCTGACGAAGCTGATCGACGGCGTGCCCGCCGCGGTGCCGAACCCGAACTACGCGCAGGCGGGCGGCCTCGGCATCGCCTTCCTGGTGCTTCTGATGATCCTGGGCCTGATCCGCTGGGGGCGGGGGTTCGTCGCCAACGTCGCGGTGCTGCTCGGCATCGTGGCGGGCTCCGTCCTGGCGGCGCTCCTCGGGCTCATGCACCTCGACAAGGTTGCGGCGGCCCCGTGGTTCGCCCCGGTGCTGCCGTTCCACTTCGGCTGGCCGCAATTCCACCTCGTGCCGGTCGCCACGATGTGCGTGGTGATGATCGTGGTGATGATCGAATCGACCGGCATGTTCCTGGCGCTCGGCGAGATCACCGGCCGGCCGGTCTCGCAGCGAGACCTCGCCCGGGGCCTGCGGGCCGACGGGCTCGGCACCCTGCTCGGGGGCATCTTCAACACCTTCCCGTACACCTCGTTCTCGCAGAATGTCGGCCTCGTCGGCGTCACCGGGGTGCGCTCGCGCTACGTCACCGTGGCAGGCGGCATCATCCTGCTCGCCCTCGGCCTGCTGCCGAAGATGGCCGCCCTCGTCGAGGCGGTGCCGCAGGTGGTGCTGGGCGGCGCCGGCCTCGTGATGTTCGGCATGGTGGCGGCCACAGGGGCGCGCATCCTCGCGGGGGTGGATTTCCGCGGGCAGCCGAAGAACCAGTTCGTCGTGGCGGTCGCGGTCGGGTTCGGGATGATCCCCCTCGTGGCCCCGACCTTCTTCCGCAACCTGCCGCACGCCCTGCATCCGCTGCTTGAATCGGGCATCCTGCTCGCCTCGATCGCCGCGGTCCTGCTCAACGCCTTCTTCAACGGCGTCGGCAGCACCGAGCAGGCGAGCCGGGAGGCCTCGGCGTCCGCGGCGGCGGCCGAGCACGTCTGAGGCGGTGCTCGCCGCGCGGGATTTCGTGATCGCTCGATCCCGCATCGGGCGGAGCCGAGATTGGATCGTCTGGATGAGGTTTCGATGACCCTGCTGCACAAGACCTACGGCAAGGGCCGAGTGCGGGTGATGCGCGTCCACCGCGACGGCGACCGGCACGAGGTGCGCGAGCTGACCGTGAAGGCGATGCTGACCGGCGCCTTCGACCGGACCTTCACCGACGCGGACAACAGCCCCACCGTCTCGACCGACACGATCAAGAACGTCGTCTACGTCGTCGCCCGCGAGTGCCCGACCCTTCCGACGGAGGCGTTCTGCCGGGCGGTGGCGCAACGCCTCCTCGACAGCTACCCGCAGATGGAGGCGGCCACGGTCACCGGCCACGAGACCCGCTGGAACCGCCTCGCGATCGACGGCGCGGCCCATCCCCACGCCTTCACGCTGGACGGAAACGGCCAGGCCACCGCCCGGGTGGAGCTTCGCCGCGACGGTGCGGTGGTCGAGTCCGGCCTCTCGGGCTTCACCTTCCTGAAGAGCACGGAATCGGGCTGGGCCAACTACGTCAAGGATCCCTACACCACGATCCCCGAGACCCACGACCGCATCGCCGCCACCAGCATGGAGGCGTCCTGGCGCTGGGCCGGAGAGCCGGCCGACTACGAGGCCGCCAACGCCCGGATCCTCGACGCCCTGCTGCGGGTCTTCGCCGGTAGCTACAGCCACAGCCTGCAGGACAGCCTCTACCGCATGGGCACGGCTGCGCTGGCGGCTGTGCCGGAGATCGAGACGATCACGCTCGCCTGCCCGAACAAGCACTACCTGCTGGCGAACCTGTCCCCGTTCGGCCTCGACAACCCGAACCAGGTCTTCATCGCCACCGACGAGCCGCACGGGCAGATCGAGTGCACGGTGGGGCGGTGAGGCGCATCGTTCCGCCGAAGCCCGCTCGATAGGGCTCGAGCGAAGGGACATTGCCTTCATTTGGAGGGAGAACGACGCGTGCTGGATCACCTCGCCATCGACGTGTCCGACCTCGACCGCAGCCGGCGCTTCTACGCCGCGGCCCTCGCGCCCTTGGGCTACGTGGTGAGGCGGGAAGCCGCTGCCTCGGTCGGGTTCGGCGTGGCCGAGGGCGAGGGGCGATCGCTCGATCCCGGCGGGGATTTCTGGATCGCCGTGGGCGCTCCCCCCGCTCCGCACATCCATTTCGCCTTCAGCGCACCGTCGAGGGCGGCCGTTGACGCCTTCTTCGCCGCCGCGCTCCAAGCGGGCGGCGGCGACAACGGCCGCCCCGGGCTGCGCCTGCGCTATCATCCGGACTACTACGCGGCGTTCGTGGTCGACCCGGACGGCTACAACATCGAAGCCGTCTGCCACGCGGCCTGCGACTGACCGAACGCGCGACCGCCGCGCGGTCGATCCGTCCGGCATCTCAATGCCGTGTCGGGTTCGCCCCCACCGTCTCGGCCGAGAGCCAGTCCACCACCGTGGCCAGCGCCTCCCGGGGCGGCAGGCCGCGGCCTTGCGCCTCGGTGAACAGGGCGAGCTGACGGTCGGCGCTGGTGCCGCGGGCGACGATCCATCGGGCGAGGTCGAGCTCGGCCTCGCAGCCCAGCGCCGCCGCGTCCTCGGTGACGAGGGCGAGGGTCTCGGCGAGCACCGTCGCCACCGGCCGCGCCGCCCGCGCGGTCTCGCACACGAAGGTGCCGTGGATGCCGTAGCGCTGGGCCCGCCAGCAATTCTCCGCCGCGATCGCCTGCGAGGCCCCGGTCGGGTCGCGGTTGAGGTCCGGGTCGCGGGCGAGGCGGCGCACCAGGCAGCGGTAGAGCGCCGCGACCGCGAGCGCATCGTCGAGCCGGGTGCAGCTGTCGGCGATGCGCAGGTCGAGGCGCGGGCCCGCAGGCGAGGGGCAGATCACCCACCAGACATGGCGCGGGTCGTCGATGGCGCCCGCCGCGACCACCGTGTCGAGGTAGCGGGCATAATCCGCCTCGTCCCGGAACAGGGGCGGCAGGCCGCTGCGGGGCAGCTCCCGCGAGGCGGCCAGGCGGTAGCCGAGGAGGCCGGTGCGCTGCGCCTGCCAGAACGGCGACGAGGTCGAGAGGGCGAGGAGCAGCGGCAGGAACGGCTGCACCCGGTTCATCAGGTCGATGCGCGACACGCCCTCCGGCACGCCGACCCCGACGCTGAGGCCGCAGACCACGGTGCGGCTGCCGACCATCTGGAGGTCGCGCAGCACCCGGCCGCGGGCGGCCTGGTCGCGGGGGCGCACCCGGCTCCACAGGGCGAGCGGATGGGTGCCGGACGCCATCAGGGCGAGGCCCCGCGCCGCCGCGAGCGCCCCGAGGTCGCTTCTGAGCGCGGAGAGCGTCCGCCGGGCCTCGGCGAGGTCGCTCACCGGCTCCGTCGCCCAGACGAGCTGCGGCTCCATCAGCTCCGCCCGGACCTGCGGGAAGCTGGCCTGGCAGGCATCCAGCAAGTCGCGGGTGCGGGTCCGGGCCGCGTCGCGCTTGCCCGCGTCGTTGATGAAGACCTCCTCCTCGATGCAGACGTCGAATTCCGCTCGCATACAGATACCTCCGGCAACAGCGGGCCGCGGCGCGCCGACGGCCGCGCCGCGAATCGATCACGACCCCTGTCCTCCCCGGAGCCGGCGGGCGGTTTGGAGAAGGAGGGCGCGTTCAATCAATGACTTGGAGCAACGGCCGGCCAGATTGCGATCGGCCGCCGCTCCGAGCGCGGGGCGGCTCCGATATCAGCGCCCGGATTGCGGCGGGAGCCCGGCGATGCGGCGCGGTCAGGCCCCGGACCGGCCGTCGCCGAGCACGGCCTGGACCAGGGCCAGGACCGCCACGGCGGCGGTGTCGGCGCGCAGGATCCGCGGGCCGAGGGAGAGGCGGACGGTGTTCCGGCGGGTCCCGATCAGGCTGCGCTCCTCCGGCGTGAACCCCCCCTCCGGCCCGATCACAACGGCCAGCGGGACGGCGCCGTTCCCGGATGCGGCGTCCTTGGCCGCCGCGCCGGCCCGGGTCAGGGCCGCGACGGGGTCGGCGACCGGAGCGTCCTCGTCGCAGAATACCAGCAGGCGCTCGGGCGCGAGGGCGGCCAGGGCCTCGGGCAGCGGCGCGCTGTCGCGGATCTCCGGCAGCCCCAGGATGCCGCACTGCTCGGCGGCCTCGATCGCGTTGGCGCGCAGGCGGTCGAGCTTGATCCGGTCGCCCTGCGTGCGCCGGGTGACGACCGGCTGGATCAGGCTCGCGCCCATCTCCACCGCCTTCTGGGCGACGTAGTCGAGGCGGGCGGCCTTCAGCGGGGCGAACAGGTAGTGCAGGTCGCCGGGCGGGGTCTGGGGCCGGGTCTGGGCGCGCAGCACCAGGTCCGCCGCCTTGCGGCCGGTGGGCTCGATCTCGGCCCGCCACTCGCCGTCACGGCCGTTGAACACCAGCACCGGCTCGCCCGCCGCTCGGCGCAGCACCGAGAGCAGGTAGTTGGCTTGCGCCCGGTCGAGGGTGTGCCGCGCGCCCGCGCGCATCGGGATGTCGAGGAAGAGCCGGGGAGCGTTGAAATCGTAGGCCGCCATGGCCGCTCTGCTCGCCGAGGCCGGGGCGGAATGTCAATCGTCCCGGCTGTGTTCTCGGCGCAACAGACGGCGGCGACCATCGCCGGGGCGGTTGCCGCCGGCCGCCGCCCGCACGATGGCGCCACATTCCTGTGCAGAAAGCGGTGCGGTGCCGGGAGCGGCAAGGATTTCTTCGGGTATGCCGGACGCGCCGCCGGGGCCGCCGCGCGGGCGGGTCGGCCTGGTGCGCGGAGCAGAGGCCCGGACTTTGGGGGGTTGGGAGATGACTTGCATGCGTGTGACCGTGGCGGCGCTGGCCGGAAGCCTGCTCGGCGCGACGCTCCTCGGCGGGGCCGCCCAGGCCCAGGGTGCCGACTGCACGGCGATCCAGAAGACGCTGACCGAGCGCAAGGACATCGTCTCCAAGGTCAACTCCGCCTCGGAGGGCAAGAAGGCGAAGATCACCGCGGCGGCCGCCTGCACGCTGTTCACCAAGCTCCAGGCCAACGGCAACGAGGGCCTGAAGTGGATCTCGGCCAACAAGGACTGGTGCTCGATCCCGGATTCGTTCGTCGAGGGCTTCAAGGCCGATCACGGCCGGGTCACGACCCTGCGCGGCAAGGTCTGCAACGCCGCCCAGCAGCAGGCGGCGATGGAGAAGAAGGCCCGCGCCATGGCGGCGCAGCAGCAGCAGGGCGGTGGCGGCGGCGGCCTCCTCGGCGGGCCCGGCCTGACCGGCAGCTTCCGGGTGCCGCAGGGCGCGCTGTGAGCGGCGCCCCGTCCCGGGTGAGACCGGCACAGTCGGCATGATGGCCGCCCCGGACCGTCCGGTCGCCGACGCGGTCACGGGGCACTGGGTCGACCGGCACGCCCCCGAGGCCCTGCGCCCCTACCTGCGCCTCGCCCGCATCGAGCGGCCGATCGGCTGGTGGCTGCTGCTGCTGCCGTGCTGGTGGTCGGCGGCGCTGGCGGCCATCGCCGCGGGGCAGCCCGGCCCGAGCCTCTGGCACCTCGGCCTGTTCCTCGTCGGCGCCGTCGCCATGCGGGGCGCGGGCTCGACCTACAACGACATCGCCGACCGCGACCTCGATGCCCGCGTCGAGCGCACCCGCCTGCGCCCTCTCCCCTCCGGCCGGCTGCGCGTCCGCCACGCCCTCGTCTTCCTGGCGCTTCAGGCCCTCGTCGGCCTGGCGGTGCTGCTGCAGTTCAACCGCACGGCGGTGCTCGTCGGCCTCGCCTCGCTCGCGCCGGTCGCGATCTACCCGTTCATGAAGCGGGTGATGCCGATGCCGCAGCTGGTGCTCGGCCTCGCCTTCGCGTGGGGCGCCCTGATGGGCTGGGTCGCCCTCTTCGGTCGCCTCGACGCACCGGCCTACTGGCTCTACGCCGGCGCCATCGCGTGGGTCGTCGGCTACGACACCATCTACGCGGTCCAGGACATCGAGGACGACGAGATCGCCGGCATCAAGTCCTCGGCCCGCTTCTTCGGTGCCCGGGTGCGGCTCGCGGTGGCGGGCTGCTTCCTGGCGGCGGTCCTCTTCATCGGCCTCGCGCTCTCCGGCGCCGGAGCCGGGCCGATCGGCCTCGCCGGCCTCGCGCTGTTCGCCGGCCACCTCGCCTGGCAGGTCGCGCGCCTCGATCCGCGGGACGGCGCCGAGGCGCTGCGGCTGTTTCGCGCCAACCGCGACGCGGGGCTGATCCTGTTCTGCGGCCTCGCCCTCGACGCGCTCTGGCAAGGGCTGATGTAGATGCCGGCGGGGCCGGGGGCGGTCAGACGCCCCCCTCCGTCAGCAGCGCCTCGTCGCGGTAGACCAGCGGGCGCAGGGGCAGCCGGCCGGTCTTGCGGCGGGGGAGGAAGCGCGGCCGGCGGCGGTTGCGGAGGGGGGGCGGGGG
>NZ_LABY01000159.1 GCF_001043975.1 Methylobacterium variabile | reverse complement strand
AGAGATGTGTATAAGAGCCAGCTGCACGCCCACGGCGTCGGCACCGCCCGGGCGGTCAGGATCTTCAAGACCTACGGCACCGACTCGGTCGCGGTGATGACCGAGGATCCCTACCGCCTCGCCCGCGACGTGCGCGGCATCGGGTTTCGCACCGCGGACGCCATCGCGGCCCGGCTCGGCCTGTCGCCGACGGCCCCCGAGCGCCTGCGCGCCGGCCTCGCCTATGCGCTCCAGGCCGCGATGGACGACGGCCACTGCGCCCTGCCGGTGCCGGACCTGATCGCCCGCGCGGCCGAGCTGCTCGGCGTCGACGCGAGCCTGCTGCGCACGGCCCTCGTCGAGGAGGTCGGCGGCGACTCGGTGGTGATGGACACGATCGACACGGTGCCGCACCTCTTCCTGCGCGGCCTGCACGCGGCGGAATCGGCCATCGCCGAGCGGCTGATCGCCCTCGACGACGCGCCCCTGCCCTGGGACGAGATCGACGTGGCGGCCGCGCTGGCCAAGGTCGAGGCCGAGACCGGCCGGCCGCTCTCAGCCTCCCAGCGCGCCGCCGCCGCCACGCTCCTGAACGCCAAGGTCGCGGTGATGACCGGCGGGCCCGGCGTCGGCAAGACCAGCACCCTCGACGCCCTCCTGCGGGTGCTGGCCGAGGCCGATGCCGAGGTGCTGCTCGCCGCACCCACCGGACGGGCCGCCAAGCGGATGAGCGAGCAGACCGGCCGCGAGGCAAAGACCATCCACCGCCTGCTCGAGATCGACCCGCGCCACGGCGGCTTCCAGAGGAACGAGCACAGCCCGCTGGCGTGCGACCTCCTGGTGCTGGACGAGGCCTCGATGATCGACGTGCCGCTGATGAACGCCCTCACCCGGGCCCTGCCGCGCCACGCCGCCCTCTGGCTCGTCGGCGACGTCGACCAGCTTCCCTCCGTCGGGCCGGGCCGGGTGCTCGCCGACGTGATCGCCTCCGGCCGGGTCGCGGTGGCGCGCCTCACCGAGGTCTTCCGCCAAGCCGCCGAGAGCCGGATCGTCACCGGCGCCCACCGGATCAATGGCGGGCGGATGCCCGAGGGCGCGGACACGCCGGACGGCGACTTCTTCGTGGTCCGGATCGACGATCCGGAGGCCGGGGCCGAGAAGCTCGTCGAGATCGTCACCCGCCGCATCCCCCGCCGCTTCGGCCTCGACCCGGTCAAGGACGTGCAGGTGCTCTGCCCGATGACCCGCGGGGCTCTCGGCAGCCGCCACCTCAACCAGGCCCTCCAGCGGGTGCTCAACCCGAACCCGCCGGTCTCGGTCGAGCGATTCGGATGGGTCTTCGCCCCCGGCGACCGGGTGATGGTGGGGCAGAACGACTACGACCGCGAGGTGTTCAACGGCGACCTCGGGGTGGTGACGCGGGTCGATCCGGAGGAGGGCCTGCTGGTCGCGGGCTTCGACGGACGCGAGGTGACCTGGCCGTTCGAGGAGCTGGATGCCTTGAGCCCCGCCTACGCCATCACCATCCACAAGTCGCAAGGGTCGGAATACCCGGCCGTGGTGATCCCGGTGGCGCTCCAGCACTACACGATGCTCGCCCGCAACCTGCTCTACACGGGCGTGACCCGGGGCAAGCGGCTGGTGGTGCTGGTGGCGCAGACCCGCGCGGTGGCGATTGCGGTGCGCGGCGGGGCGAGGCCGCGGCACACCAAGCTGGCGGAGTGGTTGCACAAGCCGGCTCGACGCAGCAGCAGCGGCTGCCGACGTAGTCTCGCCGCGACGATCCCTTCCCCTGTCCCGGACGACTGAAGCGTCAGCGGAAGGAGATCCGGGACAGGGGGCATTTCGTAACGGTGGAGATCAACACCCCTTCTTCACCTCGGCCAGGGCCCGCGTCAGCCCCTCCGCCACGGTCTGGCGCTCGGCCGGCGAGGCGTCGCGGGCGACGAGCACCCTCTGCCCGCGCGACACGAAGGACAGTGACAGCAGGCCGTACTCGTCGTCCTCGACCTTGTGCAGCCTCGTCCAGAGCGGGTTGAAGCGCCACTCCGCGCGCTCGCCGCGGTGGCTGACCCGGGCGACCAGCACCTCGATCTGGCTGATCACCACCTCCTCGAAGGAGCGCCCGCGGCGGGCGTTGAGGGTCAGCGCCAGCCAGAGGGCGGCGATGTCGAGGCCGAAGAAGCCGGTGACCGGCCACATCCCCATCTGCAGGAAGGCGAACCCCGTCACCAGCGCGACGCCGCCACAGGCCGCCATGACGACCCGGAAGCCGAGGCGCGAGAGCGAGCAGTGCGGCCGGATCGTCGCAGCGAAGACCGGGCGCTCGATCGCGTCCGGATCGCGCCCGTAGGGGTGCCGTTCGGTCGCGTCGTCCGGTGCCTTGCCGCTCGCCATGCCGGCAATATAAGGCGCCCATGACTCGCCGGAAGCAGGCCGCCCCCGACAAAATCACCGCACCGGCGAAGGCCAGGGTCGTGACGCCGCTGACGGCGCGGGCGACCACGCCGGAGCCGGTCGATGCCGCCACCCTGCGCGAGATCTTCTCGCGTCTCAGCGCCGCCAACCCGGAGCCGCGCTCCGACCTCGAATACCTCAACGCCTACACGCTCCTCGTCGCGGTGGTGCTCTCGGCCCAGGCCACCGACAAGAGCGTCAACATCGCCACCGCGCCGCTCTTCGCCCGTGCCGACAACCCGGCGGCGATGCTGGCGCTCGGCGAGGAGACGGTGCGCCATCACATCCGCACGATCGGGCTGTTCAACACCAAGGCCAAGAACGTCATCGCGCTCTCGCGCATCCTGGTCGAGCAGCATGGCGGCGAGGTGCCGCGGGCGCGCGAGCACCTCGAGGTGCTGCCCGGCGTTGGCAAGAAGACCGCCAGCGTGGTGCTCAACGTCGCCTTTGGCGAGCCGACCATCGCGGTCGACACCCACATCTTCCGGGTCTCGAACCGCATCCCGCTGGCGCCGGGCAGCACCACCGACAAGGTCCAGGCGGGGCTCGAGGCGATCGTGCCCGAGCCCTACCGCCTCAACGCCCACCACTGGCTGATCCTGCACGGGCGCTACGTCTGCAAGGCGCGCAAGCCCGAGTGCTGGCGCTGCCCGATCGCCGAGCTCTGCCGCTACCCGGACAAGACGCCCGGGCCGGGCTGATCAGCGCGTCCCGCCCTCGGCCAGGAGCTCGGTGCCGACCGGCACCGGCGGCTCGACCACGAATTCGCCGCGGTCGGCATCCGCCGGCATCGGCCGCGCCAGGATGCGGTAGAGGCCCCAGGCGGCCATCAGCAGCTGCGCGGTCAGGATCGTGCCCGAGAGCCCGTAGCGGAAGTTCGACATCGCGAGGCCGGCGACGACCGGCCCGGCTGCTGCGCCGGCGCCCTGGAGGATCAAGAGCCCGCCCGAGGCGGCGACGAACTCGCCCTTGTCGACCGTGTCGTTCACGTGCGCGATGACGATGCTGTAGGTCGGGATCACGGTGCCGCCGAACAGGGTGACGCAGGCGAAGAAGACCCAGTGGCGCGCGTCGTCCGGCACGAAGCGCAGCATGGCGAGCAGCGACGCCGACGCGGCGAGCGCCACTGCGACAATCACGAGCCGCCGGTCGAGCCGGTCGGAGAGGCCGCCGAGCGGCCAGGTCAGCAGGAAGCCGCCGAGCGAGCCGCAGGCCATGAACAGGCCGATCTCGGCGGTGTCGAAGCCGTGCCGCCTGCGAAGACCGGCCCGAGGCTGAAGAAGGCGCTGGTGGTGACGCCGCACAGGAAGGCCGCGACGGTGCCGAACGGCGACTGCCGGTAGAGCCGCGCCAGGTCGATGCCGGTCTCAGTGGCGCCCTCCGCCGGCGCGGCGACCCGCGTCAGGGCGGTGGGCACCAGGGCGATCGCGATGGCGATGGCGATGACGCAGAACAGGGCGTAGCCGCCCGGGTCGGCAGCCGGCAGCAGCATCTGGCCGCCGATGCCGGCGAACAGCCCGGTCATGCCGTAGATGCTCATGATCCGCCCGCGGCTGCCCGGCGTCGCGATGCCGTTGAGCCAGCTCTCCACCACCATGAACAGGCCGGCGAAGCAGAAGCCGGTGAGCGCCCGCGCCACCATCCAGACATAGGGGTCGATGACGAGGAGGTGCAGCAGGGCGGCGCTCGACGCGATGGCGGCGAGGCCCGCGAAGGTGCGGATGTGCCCGACCCGGGCGATGATGCGCCCGCCGCGCAGGGACCCGATCACCACGCCGACCCAGAACCCCGCCCCGACCGTGCCGATCTGGGCCGGGGAGAAGCCCTCCAGGCCGCCGCGCACGCTGAGCAGGGTGCCCTGAAGGGTATTGCCCATCTGCATCAGGGCGTAGCCCGCCAGGACGGCGAGCAGAAGCTTGGGTTGTCCGCGTGAGATCATGCCGACTTCGCTCCAGGATCGCGAGGAAGCCCGGGGCCGGATGCGCGCAGGCTCCCGGCCGGGCTAGTGCGTTCCCTCCCTGGCGGCGCGGTGCTCCCTCGGGCGCCGCTTCCGCGGCGCCGGCCGGCCGATCTTTCCCGGCGAACGCCTGCCTGCCGGAGCGGTTCCGCTGCACTGCAGCAAACGGCGGTGCGCCGGCCGCGGTCGCGCTTCCCTTCGGGCACGGATCTGTTATCGTGGCGGCATGACCTTACCCGGCCCCCTCGCGCGCCTGCTTGCCGCGGTGATCATGACGATCGCCGCGTGCATCGGCGCGTCGGTGGCCGGGGTCTCGTCGGCGCAGGCCCACCAGGGCCACGCCCATCACGGCGCGGAGGCGACGTCGCAGGCGCCTGCCGCAGTGATCCTGACCCTGGCCGAGGCGCGCTCTGTCGCCGAGGGCCCGCGCCTGACCGTCGCGAGTTCCGACGAGGCGCCGGTCGCCCGGCCCTGCAACGGGCTGTGCTGCCTGATGGGCGCCTCCTGCTGCGTCCCCGGCCTGCTCCCGGACGCCCTGGCAGCCCTCCCCGGCCCGACTTCGGCCCGGCGCCTCGCCGCCGCCGAGGACGCGCTGCCCGCCGGCATCGCGCCGGATTCCCCCGCGAGACCGCCACGATCCTTCGCCTGACGTCCGCGTCCCGCGCCGGCGCGCCACCCTGACGGGTGGGCCGCCCGCGGGCGCTCGTTCACGCCGCTCGCGAAGGCTTCTCTCCCGATGTTTCCGTCCCTGTTGACGGCCGCGCGACGCGCGCTGGCCGTGGCGCTCGCCCTGACCACGCTGCCGCTCCTCGCCTCCGCCCACGAGGGCCACGACCACGGCGCCCCGCAGGCCCCGGTCTCGAAGACCATCGCGCCCCGGGGCGAGGCGTCCTCGAGCGCGTTCGAGCTGGTGGCGATCCCCCGGGGTGACGCCCTGGTGCTCTACCTCGACCGTTTCGCCACCGGCGAGCCGGTCACCGACGCCACCCTCGAGGTCGAGACGCCGGACGGCCCCGCCGCGGCCACGGCCGCGCCGGATGGCAGCTACCGCCTGCCAGCGCCCTGGCTCGCGCGGGGGAGCCAGGGCGGCGACCACCTCGACCTCGTGGTCACGGTGACGGCCGGCGCCGACGTGGACGTGCTGCCCCTCGCCCTGGCCCTGCCGCCCCCGGACGCTGCCGCGCCCACCCCTCCGGCACAGGGCACCGGATGGCTGCACGCCCTCACCGACCGTCTGGCCGATCGGCTGGCCGACCGCGACCCGGGCGCCGGCCTCGCCGCCGCCGGGGGCTTCGTCCTCGGCCTCGTCGCCATGGGGCTGATGCGGGCCGGGCGGCGGATGCCCGTCCTCGCCGTGCTGGTGCTCGCCGCGACCCTGGTCCTGGGCGCCACCGCCTTCGCGCATGAGAGCGGGAATCACGGCCATCCGGAGAGCCGGGCCGCCCTCGTCACCCCGGCGGATGCGCCGACCGACCTCGCCCAGCGCCTGGCCGACGGGACCGTGTTCGTGCCCAAGCCCACGCAGCGCCTCTTCTCCTTGCGCACGGAGGTGACCGCCGAGGGTGCCTTCCGCCGCACCGTGTCCCTGCCCGGCCGGATCATCCCGGACCCGAATGCCAGCGGCGTGGTGCAATCCTCGGTCGGCGGGCGCCTGGCGCCGCCGCCCTCGGGCACCTTCCCGCGCCTCGGAACGCGGGTGCGCCAGGGCGAGGTGCTGGCGCTGGTGACCCCGCCGGTGCAGCAGGTCGACCTGTCCGACATGCGCCAGCGCCAGGGCGAGCTCGACCAGCAGATCGCCATCGTCCAGCGCCGGGTCGACCGCTACCAGAAGCTCGCCCCCGGCGGCGCGGTCTCGCAGGTGCAGCTCGACGAGGCTCAGGACGAGCTCAAGGGCCTCAAGGACCGGCGCACCGCCCTCGACCGGATCCGCCTCGAGCCCGAGGTGCTGACCGCGCCGGTCGGCGGGGTGATCGCCGAGGCGGCGGCGGTGGCCGGCCAGATGGCCAATCCCGGCCAGATGGTGTTCCAGATCGTCGATCCGGCCCGGCTCTGGGTCGAGGCCCTGAGCTTCGACGCCCTGACCCCGGCCGCCGACGCGACCGCGCGCCTCGCCGACGGGCGCAGCCTGCCGCTCGCCTACCAGGGCGCGGGCCTCGCCGACCGCAACCAGGCGATCCCGGTGCAGTTCGCGATCGGCGGCGGGCTTGAGGGCCTGCGGGTCGGCCAGTTCGTCACGGTGCTAGCCGCCATCGATGCCGAGCGGCGCGGCCTCGCCCTGCCGCGGGCGAGCGTGGTGCGCACGGCCAACGGCCAGGACGTGGTCTACGCGCACACCACCGCCGAGCGCTACGAGGCTCAGGCGGTGCGGGTGGCGCCCCTCGACGGCACCCGGGTGCTGATCGAGGCCGGCCTCAAGCCCGGCACCCGCGTGGTGGTCCAGGGCGCCGAGCTCCTCGACCAGGTCCGCTGAGGAGGCGCGCGATGTTCTCCTTCCTGGTCACCCACTCCCTGCGCAACCGCCTGCTGGTGCTGGCGCTGGCCTGCGTGCTGGTGCTGTACGGCGCCTTCAGCCTCACCCGCCTGCCGGTCGACGTCTTCCCGGACCTCAACCGCCCGACCGTCACCATCATGATCGAGGCCGAGGGCTACGCGCCCCCGGAGGTCGAGCAGATGGTGACCTACCCGATCGAGACCCGGCTCAACGGGCTTCCCGGCGTGACCCGGGTGCGCTCGGTCTCCGGCGTCGGCCTCGCGGTCGTCTACGTCGAGTTCGCCTGGGGCACCGACATCTACCGCAACCGCCAGCAGGTCGCCGAGCGCCTGAGCCTGGTGCAGGACCAGCTGCCCCGCGGGGTGACGCCCCAGATGGGCCCGGTCTCCTCGATCATGGGCCAGGTGCTGCTGATCGCGGTGACGGGCGAGTCCGTGAGCCCGATGGAGCTGCGCGAGACTGCCGACTTCGTGCTCCGGCCGCGCCTCCTCACCATCCCGGGGGTGGCCCAGGTGATCCCGATCGGCGGCGAGGTGCGCCAGTTCCGGGTCGCCCCGAACCCGGCAGCGATGCGGGCGCTCAACGTCACCAACGCCCAGCTCGACGCGGCCCTGCAGCAATTCGGCACCAATGCCGGCGGCGGCTTCACCGACCAGTACGCCCGCGAGTACCTGATCCGGAACATCGCCCGCACGATGAGCCTGGAGGACTTAGCGGACCTCGTGGTGGGCGCGGCCGGCACCGCGCCGGTGCGCCTGCGGCAGGTCGCGGAGGTCTCCTTCGCCGCGAAGGCCAAGCGCGGCGAAGGCGGCTACCAGGGCCGGCCGGCGGTGATCGTCTCGGTCGAGAAACAGCCCGACGTCGACACCGTGGCGCTGACGCGCTCGATCGAGGCCGCGCTCAAAGACATTGCGCCCTCCCTCCCCGCCGGCATCTCGGCCGACAAGATCCTCTTTCGCCAGGCCGACTTCATCGAGACGTCGATCGGCAACGTCGAGCGGGTCCTGGTCGAGGCCATCGCCGTGGTGGCCCTGGTGCTGTTCGCGTTCCTCCTGAACGTCCGCACCACCCTGATCTCGCTCACCGCGATCCCGGTCTCGATCCTTGCCACCGCCCTGGTGTTCCACCTCGCCGGGCTCTCGATCAACACCATGACGCTGGGCGGGCTCGCCATCGCCATCGGCGAGCTCGTCGACGACGCGGTGGTCGACGTCGAGAACATCTTCCGCCGCCTGCGGGAGAACCGGGCCGCCGGCAACCCGCGCTCGGTGTTCGAGGTCGTGGTCGCGGCCTCGAACGAGGTGCGCTCCGGCATCGTCTACGCCACGGCGATCATCGTGCTGGTCTTCGTGCCGCTCTTCGCGCTGTCGGGCATCGAGGGCCGCCTGTTCGCGCCGCTCGGTCAGGCCTACATCGTGTCGATCCTGGCGAGCCTCGTGGTGTCGATCACCCTGACGCCGGTCCTCGCCTCCTGGCTGCTGCCGGGCCTGAAGAGCCTGGAGGAGCACGAGAGCCGGTTCATCCGTCTGCTCAAGCGCGGCAATGCCGCAACGCTGCGCGCGGCGTTCCGGCACCAGCGCCTGCTCGTCGCCACCGTCGCCGGCCTCGTCGTGACGGCGGGGCTCGCCGCCTGGCAGCTGCCGCGGGCCTTCCTGCCGCCGTTCAACGAGGGCTCGTTCACCGTCACGATGGCGTTCACCCCCGGCATCTCGCTGCCCGAGAGCAGCCGGGTCGGGGCCATCGCCGAGCGGCTGCTGATGGAGATCCCGGAGGTGGCGGCGGTCGGCCGCCGCACCGGCCGGGCCGAGCTCGACGAGCACGCCGAGGGCGTCCACTCCTCCGACCTCGAGGTGGCGCTCAAAGGCGGAGGCCGCCCGAAGGCGGAGCTGGTCGCCGAGATCCGCCGGCGCCTCGCGGCGCTGCCGGTCTCGGTCAATGTCGGCCAGCCGATCTCGCACCGGCTCGACCACATGCTGTCCGGCGTCCGGGCGGAGATCGCACTGAAGATCTTCGGCGAGGACCTCGACGTCCTGCGGCGGGTGGCGGCCGGCCTGCACGAGCGGATGCGGGCGATCCCGGGCCTCGCTGACCTGCAGGTCGAGAAGCAGGTGCGGATCCCGCAGCTCGAGATCCGGGTCGATTACGGCCGGGCGGCGCTCTACGGGGTGCAGCCCGCGGCGGTCGTCGATCAGCTCAGCCGGCTCTCCAACGGCCGCCTGGTCTCGACGGTGGTCGACGGCTACCGCCGCTTCGACGTGGTCCTGCGCCTGGCCGAGGCGCAGCGCACCACCGCGACCTTAAGCGACCTCCTGGTCGAGACGCCCTCCGGCTGGGTGCCGGCGCGCCAGATCGCCGACATCCGCGAGACCGACGGTCCCAACCAGATCCTGCGCGAGAACGGCCGGCGGCGCCTGGTGGTGATGGCCAACACCGCGGCCGGGGCCGACACGGCGGAGGTCGTGGCGGCGATCCGCCGGGCCGTCGCGGCCGAGGCGATGCCGCCGGGGGTCTTTGCCAGCCTCGAGGGCACGTTCCAGGCGCAGGAGGAGGCGAGCCGCACCATCGGGGCGCTCTCGCTCGTCTCGCTCGGGCTGATCTTCGCGCTCCTCTACAGCCGTTACCGGTCGGCCGTGCTGGCGCTGATCATCCTGGGCAGCGTGCCGCTGGCCCTCGTCGGCTCCGTGGCGGCCCTGTGGCTCGCCGGCCAGCCGCTGTCGGTCGCCTCGATGATCGGCTTCATCACGCTCACCGGCATCGCGGCCCGCAACGGCATCCTCAAGGTCAGCCACTACCTCAACCTGTCGCTGCACGAGGGCGTGCCCTTCGGGCCGGAGCTGGTGGTGCGTGGCAGCCTGGAGCGGCTGACCCCGGTGCTGATGACGGCCCTCTCGGCCGGTGTCGCCCTGGTGCCGCTGCTCACCGACGCGGCGAGCCCCGGCAAGGAGATCCTGCACCCCGTCGCGGTGACCATCTTCGGCGGGCTCATCAGCGCCACCCTCCTCGACGCGGTGCTGACGCCGGTGCTCTTCCTGCGCTTCGGCCGGCGCCCGCTGGAGCGCCTGCGGGCCGCGACCGCCGCCCCGGCCGGCGCCGCGCCGGCCGAGGCCTTCTGATCCCCTCACCCCGGAGAGAACCCATGCTGATCCAGAGATTCCTCGCGGCCGGCGCCCTGCTGGCGCTCCTGCCGATCTGCGCCATCGATGCCCGCGCCCACGACGGCAACGGCCACAACGGCGGGCGCGTGGCCGATGCCGGCCCGTACCACATCGAGCTGGTGACGAAGGACCGCACGGTCGAGGTCTACGTCTTCGATGCGAAGGAGAAGGCGGTGTCGCCGGCGGGCTTCAAGGGCACGGCGATCCTGGTCGTCGGCGGCAAGCCCGCCCGCGTCGTCCTCACCCCGGCCGAGGCACGGCTCACCGGGCAGGCCGAGGTGGCGCTGGGCACGAATCCCAAGGGCGTGGTGCAGATCACGGGCCCGGACGGCGCCGCGGTGAGCGGCAAGTTCAACTGACGGCGACGCTCGCCGTCGTCTCAGCAGCGCACGCCTCGGCTCCCTCTCTCGCGCACGGGAGAGGGGCTCCTGCGCCCGTCCTGTCGGAACGGATCGGACGGACACCGTGCTCTCAGGGGCTGCCGCCGCCCGCCCCGCTGCCGCCGTTACGGCCGAATTGCGGGATCGGACGGGTCTGCTGCTCGGCGTTGCCGCCGGCGGCGGAATCGTCGACCGCCGTGCTGGCACCGGTGCGGCCGGGCACGACGTCCACGGCGCCCGGCCCGCCATTCGTCGCCCCGCCGAGGCTGCCGGTCGCCGCCGGATCGGCCGGGGCCACGATGACCGGGCCCGCACCCGGAGGCGCCAGGACGTTCTGCGCCGAGACGAGCGTCGGCACGCCGCACGCCAGGGCGGCCAGTGCGTATCTGAGCATGATGTTCCTCTGAATATTGCGGGAGAACTCCCGTTGCTCGGTCAAACCGCGGCGCCCGACGATGTTTCACCAGATCAGCGCGTTTTCGATTTTCCATTGATCCATGTAAATCGGTCGCCGGCCGCGATCCGGGCGCCGGCTCGCCGCGCCGCCTCCGCCCGTCCGGCTCGGTTCCGTCCCGCGTCCCGGCGTGGTAGCGAGGCGCCTTCGCCCTCGAGCCCGCCGCGCCCGCATGAATCCCATCTTCGCCGACCTGCCGACCACCGTGTTCGAGGTGATGTCGGCGCTCGCCCGTGAGACCGGTGCCGTCAATCTCGGCCAGGGCTTCCCGGACGATCCGGGCCCGGCCGACGTGCGCGCCAAGGCCGCCGAGGCGGTGGTGGAGGGCTGGAACCAGTACCCGCCGATGATGGGCCTGCCCGAGCTGCGCCGGGCGGTGGCGGCGCACTATGCGCACTGGCAGGGGCTCGACCTCGACCCCGAGGCCGAGGTGATGATCACCTCGGGCGCCACCGAGGCCCTGGCGGGCGCCCTGATGGCGCTGATCGAGCCCGGCGACGAGGTGGTGCTGTTCGAGCCGATGTACGACGCCTACCTGCCCCTGGTGCGGCGGGCCGGCGGGGTGCCACGCTTCGTCACCCTGACGCCGCCGCACTTCCGGCTGACGGAGGAGGCGCTCGCCGCCGCCTTCTCGCCGCGCACGAAGGTCGTGCTGCTCAACAATCCTCTCAACCCCTCGGCCACCGTCTTCCCGGATGCGGACCTGGAGTTGCTCGCCGGCTTCTGCCGGCGCTTCGACGCCGTCGCGCTCTGCGACGAGGTCTGGGAGCATGTGGTGTTCGACGGCCGGCGCCACCGGCCGCTGATGACATATCCGGGGATGCGCGAGCGCACGGTGAAGATCGGCTCGGCGGGCAAGATTTTTTCCCTCACCGGCTGGAAGGTCGGGTTCGTGATGGCCCCGGCCCACCTGATGCGGGGGCTCGCCAAGGCGCACCAGTTCCTCACCTTCACCACGCCGCCGAACCTCCAGGCGGCGGTCGCCTACGGGCTGGCCAAGGACGACGCCTATTACGAGGGCATGCGGGCCGACTTCGCCCGGGCCCGGGACCGCTTCGCCGGCGGGCTCAAGGCCCTCGGCTTCAGCGTGCTGCCCTCCGCCGGGACCTACTTCCTCAACGTCGACATCGCGCCGCTCGCAGAAGGCGACGACGTCGCCTTCTGCGAGCGGCTGGTGCGCCAGCACGGCGTCGCGGCGATTCCCGTCAGCGCCTTCTACGCGTACCAGCCGGTGCGCACCGTAGTGCGGTTCTGCTTCGCCAAGCGGGACGACACCCTCGACCGGGCCCTCGACCGCTTGCGCGGCCTCGCGCCGGGGCGCGCGGCCTGATGCGGGGCCTCCTTGTTGAACCGGGGCGCCGGGGCCACATCCTCGAGCATGAGCACCACGCACACGCTCCGGAGCCCCGGGATGACCTCTTCGCAGACGGCCGGCCGCGTCCCGCCCTTCGGGGCCGGCTCCTTCGGCAAGGGCAGCGACTTCAAGGACACCCGCTTCCAGGACGAGGCCCTCGGGCTTCGCGCCAAGGCGGGCGACGCCCTGGCCGGCTCCTCGCCCGAGCAGGTGATGGCGCGCCTGGAGCTGCTCGCCCACATCCTCGACACCGCGATCATGCTGCCGGGCAACCGCCGCATCGGCCTCGACGCGATCGTCGGCCTGATCCCGGTGATCGGCGATGCGATCACCACGGCGATCTCGTCCTACATCGTCTGGGAGGCCCGCCGCCTCGGCGCGCCGCGCTGGCTGATCGCCCGCATGGCGGCGAACGTGGCGATCGACGGCGTGGTGGGCGCTGTGCCGCTGGTCGGCGACCTGTTCGATGCCGCCTTCAAGGCCAACCGCCGCAACGTGCAGCTGCTGCGCCGCCACCTCGAGCGCAGCGGCGCCCTGCGGCCGAGCGTGATCGACGGCGTCGCGACCCGGCTCGACTGAGCCGACTTGTGCCGACCCTGCCCGGGGGCGCCGCATGAACGAGCGCCCCCGCGGTCCCGAGCTCGACGCGATTCCCGTGACCTCGCCAGCGGCCGCGCCGGTGAGCCTGCCGCTGCCCGGGCCCACGGGCACCGGGCGGCTGTCGCCGCTCAACCGCCGTCGCCTCGCGAATTTCCGGGCGAACCGTCGCGGCTACTGGTCGTTCGTGCTGTTCTGCCTCCTGTTCGTCACCAGCCTGTTCGCCGAGTTCATCGCCAACGACCGGCCGATCGTCGCGTCCTACAAGGGCGAGATCCTGTTTCCCATCGTGGTCGACTATCCGGAGGAGAAGTTCGGCGGCTTCCTGGCCCGGACCGATTACCGCGACCCTGTGATCGCCAAGGAAATCGCCGAGCACGGCTGGGCCCTGTGGCCGCCGATCCGCTTCTCCTACAACACCCACAACCTCGACCTGCCGGTGCCCGCCCCCGCCCCGCCGACCTGGCGCCTCACGGACGCGCAGTGCCGGGCGATCGCGGAGAAGACCGGCGGCACGACCTGCCGCGACATCGAGTGGAACTGGCTCGGCACCGACGACCAGGGCCGCGACGTCGTCGCCCGGCTGATCTACGGCTTCCGGCTCTCGGTGCTGTTCGGGCTCACCCTGGCGCTGGTCTCCTCGGTGATCGGGGTGCTGGCCGGGGCGGTGCAGGGCTATTTCGGCGGCTGGGTCGACCTGGTGTTCCAGCGGGTGATCGAGATCTGGACCGCGATCCCCTCGCTCTACCTGCTCATCATCATCTCGTCGATCATCACGCCGAGCTTCTTCGTGCTGCTCGGCATCCTGCTCCTGTTCTCCTGGGTGTCGCTGGTCGGCGTGGTGCGGGCGGAGTTCCTGCGGGCGCGCAACTTCGAGTACGTGCGCGCCGCCCGCGCGCTCGGGCTCTCGAACGCCCGCATCATGTTCCGCCACCTCCTTCCCAACGCCATGGTGGCGACGCTGACCTTCCTGCCGTTCGTGCTGAACGGCTCGATCACGACGCTCACCTCCCTCGACTTCCTCGGCTTCGGCCTGCCGCCGGGCTCGCCATCCCTCGGCGAGATGCTGGCCCAAGGGAAAGCCAACCTGCAGGCGCCCTGGCTCGGGCTCACCGGCTTCGCGGTGATCGCCGTGACCCTGAGCCTGCTGATCTTCGCCGGAGAGGCGGTGCGGGACGCGTTCGATCCGAGGAAGACGTTCCGGTAAGGGCAGCGCCTGCGCCGGCTTGGCTCGGGAGGATGATGTGGCCAGGGGAGATGATACGTCTGCTCCCCTGAGCGCCTGTTTGGCTTGCTGGACAGTATGAACCACCCTCTTCGTCATTCCGGGGCCGCGAAAGCGGAGGCCGGAGTGCCGAGGGCACGCCCAGAAACTCAGGTGGTGTCGAATGAGGCGAATTGCGTACCGCTCTATTCTGAACATCCTGCGGTTCTGGATTCCGGGCTCCGCTTTCGCGGCCCCGGAATGACATGCAGGGTGTCAACTCTGTGAAATACGATCAAACAGGCTCTGATACTCACTTCGCCGGGTCGACCAGCGTCAGCTTGCCGGTGAACGGCTTGTCCTGCTTCGACGTGGCGGTGCAGCCCCAGGTGTACTCGCCCGGCGCGATGGTGCGCAGGCGGATCTCGCCCTTGCCGTTCGGCTTGATCAGGTAGGCGTCGTTGCTCGCGACGTGAACCACGTCGCCGTCGTGGTGCAGCACGTTCTTGTTCTGGAAGATCTGCGGCGCGGTGAGCGAGACCTGCTCGTTCGACTGGTTGGTCACGTGCAGGTCGACGTTGCTCTGGGCCGGGAGGCGCAGCTCGGCCGGGGCGCAACGCGGCACGCCGTTCTCGGACGTGATCGTCACCTCGACCGGGGGCATGGCGTCGGTCTTCGGCGGCGGCAGGTCGTTGGCGGCGCGGGCCCCGCCCGACAGGGCGGCGGCGAGGAGGGCGGCGACTGTGGCGGCGCGGATGGAGATCGTCATCGAGGGTCGGGCTCCTGTCGAGGGGGACGGACGGCGTGAGGCGAGAACGCCAGGTCGCGCCCGATGTTTCCTTGCCCGCCCCCATCAGCCCGCGGCGCGATGCCCGCCGCGATGGATCCGGAGGCTCACGGTCTCGCGCAGGGCGAGCAAGGGACGACAATTCTCTCCGGTGGCGGCCTGCGGGAGACGAAGCATCTCGGGACGAAGCGGAATTTGCCACGCTTCGTCCATTGCGCCGGCGCTGCGTTGCAGCAAGGATGGCGCCCGAACGACGACAGGGACCCACCGATGATCATCGACCGCCGCGAAGCCCTCAAGCGGGCCGGCCTCCTCGCGCTCGGGACTGCGGCCTGGACGCCAGCGGCGCTGACGCGGGCGGTCCTCGCCCAGGGGGCTGCCCAGGCGCCGCGGCGCGGCGGCGTGCTGACGGTGCAGCTCAACGGCGAGCAGCGAGTGCTCAACCCGGCGATCCGCGCCTCGACCGGCGTCTACGTCATCACCTCGAAGATCGTCGAGCCGCTGGTTGACCTCGACCAGGACGGCAAGCCCGCGGGCGTGCTCGCGACCTCCTGGGAGGCCGCACCCGACGGCAAGACCGTGACGTTCCGGTTGCGCCAGGGCGTGACCTGGCACGACGGCAAGCCCTTCACGAGCGCCGACGTGCAGTACACGGCGATGGAGCTGTGGAAGAAGTACCTGAACTACGGCACCCAGCTGCAGCTCTACCTCGAGGCCGTCGACACGCCCGACCCGCACACCGCGGTCTTTCGCTATTCCCGGCCGATGCCGCTCAACCTGCTGCTGCGGGCCCTGTGCGACCTCGGCTACGTCGCGCCCAGGCACGTCTTCGAGGGCACCAACGTGCTCGAGAACCCGGCCAACACCGCGCCGATCGGCACCGGCCCGTTCAAGTTCGTGTCCTACGAGCGCGGCCAGCACGTCATCGCGGAGCGCAACCCGAGCTACTGGCGCGAGGGTTTTCCGTACCTCGACCGGATCGTGTGGCGCTTCATCATCGACAAGGCCGCGGCGTCCGCGGCGCTCGAGACCGGCCAGGTCCAGCTCTCGACCTACAACGCCCTGGCGCTCGCCGATCTCGACCGGCTGAAGTCCGATCCGCGCTTCACCGTGTCGAGCAAGGGCCTGGAGGCCAACGCCTTCAACAACACGCTGGAGTTCAACACCCGCCGCAAGGAGCTCGCCGACGTGCGGGTGCGCCGGGCGATCGCCCACGCCATCGACGTGCCGTTCTTCATCGAGAACTTCATCTACGGCCTCGGCAAGCCGGCCACCGGCCCGATTCCGTCCTCCTCGACCGCGTTCTACCCGAACAACCCGGCCCCCTACGCCTTCGATCCGAAGAAGGCGGCCGCCCTCCTCGACGAGGCCGGGTTCAAGCGCGGGGCCGGGGGCACCCGTTTCTCGCTCAAGCTCGTGCCGATCATGAACGGCGAGGACGTGCCGCTGCTCGCCACCTTCATCCAGCAATCGCTCCAGGCGGTCGGGATCAAGGTCGACATCGTCAACCTCGACACGGCAGGCGCCCTCTCCACCGTCTACCGCGACTGGAACTTCGACCTCGCCACCGGCTGGCACCAGTACCGGGGCGATCCGGCGGTCTCGACCACCGTCTGGTACCGCTCCGGCTCGCCGAAGGGCGCGCCCTGGACCAACCAGTACGGCTGGCAATCCGACCTCGTCGACCGCCTCACCGACGAGGCGGCGAGCGAGCTCGACCCGGAGAAGCGCAAGGCGCTCTACGCCCAGTGGGTGAAGGCGGTGAACGACGAGATCCCGGTCTGGATGATGACCGAGCGCACCTTCCTGTCAGCGACGAGCAAGCGCGTGCACGGCGACCACAACACCCCGCGCTGGGGCTCGGGCGACTGGCACGACGCCTGGATCGAGGCGTGATGGGCTGGCCCCCTCTCCTCTCCCCGCAAGCGGGGAGAGGGCTGCGTCCCCGTCCAGGGGATGAAGCGAGCCGCGAACCGCAGGTTCGCCGCGAGGGTGAGGAGGAGGTGCCGGAGATGTCTCGTCCGGAGAGCCCCCCTCACCCTCGCTTCGGCTCTGCCTCTGGTGGCTTCACCCCCGACAAGGGGGGTGAAGCCCTCTCCCCGCCCGCGGGGAGAGGAGAAGGGCGGAGTGTTTCGTTCGATCTCCGCTCGACTCCATGACCATCCTCCTCCTCGCGCTTCGCCGCCTCGCTGCCAGCCTGCCGACGCTCCTCGTCATCCTGGCGGGGCTCTTCCTGCTGCTCCAGCTCGCCCCCGGCGACACCGTCGACGCGCTGATGGCCCAGATGGGCGGCGGCGATCCGGCGACGGCGGAAGAGCTGCGGCGCTATTACGGCCTCGACCTGCCAGCCGCCGCCCAGCTCGCCCGCTACCTCTGGCGGCTGGTGCAGCTCGACCTCGGCCAGTCGGCGATCTACGGCAAGCCCGTCGCCACGGTGATCGCCGAGCGGCTGCCCGTGACCCTGCTGCTGATGGGCGCCTCCCTCACCCTCGCCTTCGCCGGCGGGACGCTGCTCGGCATCCTGGCGGCGCGGCGGATCGGGCAGTGGCCCGACACCCTGATCTCGACGTTGGGCCTGATGTTCTACGCCACGCCCTCGTTCTGGTTCGGGCTGATGGGGATCGTGCTGTTCGCGATCCGTCTCGGCTGGCTGCCGGCCGGCGGGTTCGAGGAGGTGGGCGCCGGCTACATGGGTCTCACCCGGATGCTCGACATCGCCCGCCACCTCGTGCTGCCGACCCTGACCCTGGCCCTCGTCTTCCTCGCCACGTACCTGCGGATCATGCGCGCCTCGATGCTGGAGGTGATGAGCCTCGACTATGTCCGCACCGCCCGGGCGAAGGGCCTTGGCGAGACCGGCGTGATCGTCCGCCATGCCCTGCGCAACGCGCTCCTGCCGATGGTGACCCTGGTGGGGCTCCAGGCCGGCACGATGCTGGGCGGCTCGGTGGTGGTCGAGAGCGTGTTCGCGCTGCCCGGCCTCGGGCGCCTCGCCTACGAATCGGTGGTGCAGCGCGACCTCAACACCCTGCTCGGCATCGTGTTCGTCTCGGCGCTCCTCGTCATCACGGTGAACTTCGTGGTCGACCTCGTCTACGGCCGGCTCGATCCGCGCATCGCGGCGGGGCGCTGACGCGATGGCGGCCCTTCGGCGGTACCTGCGCAACCCGGCGGCGCTCCTCGGCGCGCTCCTGCTCCTCCTCGTCGTCGCGGTGGCGCTCGCCGCGCCGGTGCTGTTCCCGAAGGATCCCCTGAGCCTCGCCGGCCGGCCGCTGCAATGGCCCTTCGCCAATCCCAAGGTCTGGCTCGGCACCGACGCCAGCGGCCGCGACATCGCCGCCCAGGTCTTCCATGGCGCCCGGGTGTCGCTGCTGATCGGCCTCGTGGCGGCGGTGATCGCCATCGCGATCGGCATCGCGGTCGGCGCGGTGGCGGGCTTCTACGGCGGGATCGTCGACGACGCCCTGATGCGGGTGACGGAGGCGTTCCAGACCCTGCCGAACTTCCTGCTGCTCCTCGTGCTCGTGGCGGTGTTCGGCTCGGACATCACCACCGTCACGGTGGCGATCGGACTCGTCTCCTGGCCGGCCCCGGCCCGGCTCACCCGGGCCGAGTTCCTGACCTTGCGCAACCGCGAGTTCGTTCAGGCCTGCCGGGTGCTCGGCATGGGCGACGCCCGCATCATCGCCCGGGAGATCCTGCCCAACGCCCTGCCGCCGGTGATCGTCTACGCCAGCGTGGTGATGGCGGTGGCGATCCTGCTCGAGAGCGCGCTGGCCTTCCTCAACCTCTCCGACCCGAACGTCGCCTCCTGGGGCAACCTGATCGGGGCCGGCCGGGGCGTGCTGCGCACGCAATGGTACGTCTCGGCGATCCCCGGACTGGCGATCCTGCTCACGGTGCTGGCGGTGTCCCTGGTCGGCCAGGGCCTCAACGACGCCCTCAACCCGCGCCTGCGCGGCCCCGCCCCGGTGAAGGCCGCACCATGACCGAGCCCCTCCTCTCGATCGAGAACCTCTCGGTCCGCCTGCCGCAAGGGGCCGACCGCAGCCACGCGCTCTCCGGCGTCTCTCTGTCGCTCGCCGCCAACGAGATCCTGTGCGTCGTCGGCGAGAGCGGCTCGGGCAAGTCGGTCCTCGCCAACACGGTGATGCGCCTGCTGCCGCCGGGCGTCACCCCCGACGCCGGTCGGGTGCTGTTCTCCGGCCGCGACCTCGTCGGCGCCTCCGAGGCCGAGATGCGGCGCCTGCGGGGCGCGGCGATCGGCATGGTGTTCCAGGAGCCGATGACGGCCCTGAATCCCCTGCGCCGGGCCGGCGACCAGATCGCCGAGACCTTCCGCATCCACACGAAACTCGGCGCCCGCGAGATCCGGGAGAAGACCCTGGCGCTGCTGACCGAGGTGCGGATGCCCGACCCTGTCGCGGCGCTCCGGGCCTACCCGCACGAATTGTCGGGCGGGCAGCGCCAGCGGGTGATGATCGCCATGGCGCTGGCGCTGGAGCCGGCGCTCCTCATCGCCGACGAGCCGACGACGGCCCTCGACGTGACGACGCAGGGGCGCATCCTGGCGCTGATCCGCGACATCCAGCGCCGGCGCGGCATGGGCGTCCTGTTCATCACCCACGATTTCGGGGTGGTGGCGGAGATCGCCGACCGTGTCGCGGTGATGCAGGCGGGCCGCCTCGTCGAGGAGGGACCGGCCGACGCCGTGCTCAACCGGCCGCAGGCGCCCTACACCAGGACGCTGATCGCCGCGGTGCCGCCGCTGCTGCCGCGCCCAGGCCGCGGCACGGAAGCCCCCGCGATCCTGGCGCTCGACGGCGTGTCGAAGACCTATCGCACCGGCGGCGGCCTGCTGCCCGGCCGGGCCCGGGTCACCCACGCGGTGAAGGACGTCAGCCTGTCCCTGCCCCGGGGCACGACGCTCGGCATCGTCGGCGAATCGGGCTCCGGCAAGTCCACCCTCGCCCGCTGCATCGTGCGCCTGCTCGACCCGGACGCGGGCGCGATCCGCCTCGGCGAGACGGATCTCGCCGCCCTGTCGCGGCGGGCGATGCGGGCCCAGGCGCGCAGGGTGCAGATGGTGTTCCAGGACCCCTTCGCCTCGCTCAACCCGCGGCGGCGGGCCGGCGAGCTCGTCGCGCAGGGGCCGATGCTCCAGGGCGCCTCCCGAGCCGAGGCGATGGCCAAGGCGCGGGAGCTGTTCGGCCTCGTCGGCCTCGATCCGGCCGCGATGGACCGCTTCCCGCACGAGTTCTCCGGCGGCCAGCGCCAGCGCATCGGCCTCGCCCGGGCGCTCGCCCTCGAACCCGAGGTGCTGGTCGCCGACGAGCCGGTCTCGGCCCTCGACGTCTCGGTCCAGGCGCAGGTGCTGGCGCTCCTCGACCAGCTCCGCGACCGGCTCGGCCTGTCGATGCTGTTCATCACCCACGACCTGCGGGTCGCAGGCCAGATCTGCGACCGCATCGCCGTGATGAAGGACGGCGTCGTGGTGGAGGCCGGTCCGACCGCCGCGGTCTTCGCAGCCCCGCAGGCCGCCTATACCGGCGCCCTGCTGGAGGCGGTGCCCGGCCGCTCCTGGATTCCCGGGCGTCCGCACGCCCCCGCCGCCTGACACGGAGTTCCCATGCCCCTCACCCTCGATCATCTCGTCATCGCGGTCGCCGACCTCGACGCCGCCTTCGCGGACTACTCCGCCCTCGGCTTCACGGTGATCCGCGGCGGCGAGCACCAGAACGGCATCACCCACAACGTGCTGGTGGTGCTGGAGGACGGCGCCTATCTCGAGCTGATCGCGTTCAAGAAACCCGAGCCGGGCAACCGCTGGTCCGAGGTCTATCACCGGGCCGGCGAGGGCTTCCTCGACCACGCGCTCCTGCCCGGCGACATCGACGCCGACGTGGCGGCGGCGCAAGCCCGCGGGCTCGACATCGCCGATCCGGTGCCGGGCGGCCGCTTCCGGCCCGATGGCGCCCGCCTCGACTGGAAGACCGCCCGGGCGCCTGGCTCGGACGTGCCGTTCCTGTGCGGCGACGTCACGCCCCGGTCCCTGCGGGTGCAGGAAGGCGACGTGCGCCGCCACGACAACGGCGTCACCGGGGTCAGGGCGCTCACGGTGGCGGTGCGGGACGTCGAGGCCTCACGCGCCCGCTACGCCGCCCTCCTCGGCACCGGGGCCGACGCGCCGGTCGTCGAGGCCGAGATCCTGGGGGCGCCGGCCCGCGCCTTGACCCTGCCCCTCGGGCCCGCGACCACCGTCACCCTGGCGAGCCCGGCGGGGACGGAAGGCGCCCTGGCCGAGGCGCTGGCGGCGCGGGGCGAGGGTCCGGTCGCGGCGGTGTTCCGGGCCGGGAAGACCGTGGGCGACCTCGACCTCCGGCTCACCCACGGGGCGCGGCTCGCGATCGCGGCTGCCTGATCCCGCCGGCGGTGCCGGTTTCCGGACGACGGCGTCCGGAGCCGGCCTCACCAGTCGGCATCGAGCAACGCTCCGCGCGCATCCCGGCAGAGCGGGCTTCCGCACGGCGGACGCGATCCCTCGCGCACGCAGGAGGTCCTGGCGCGGGGCCCTCTAGCGGCTGCAGCCGATGCAGATGCCGGTGTCGATCTGGTCGTCGATGCGCTCCTGGCGGGTCCGGTCGTCGATCCGGCGCTCCAGGGTCGCGTCCGTGCCGCCGGACGGCGGCTTGGTGCGGCCGACCGAACTCGTGTTCGGCGCCGTGATGGTGGAACGGGGCCCGCCTCCGGTGCCGGTCTGGTCGGGCAGGCTCTGCGCCAGCGCCGCGGATCCGGCTGCGCCGACGAGGAGCGCACCGGTGAGGAGGACGCGGGTGAACGGAGGCGATGCGGGCATGGTGGGCTCCTGTCACAGAAGAACCTGCAAGGAAACCGTGGGGCCGGACGCGCGGCCGCCCGCTCGATCTAACGCGACAGGTCCGCGGTCGTTGCGCCGCGCTGCGCCGGGTCCGAGGCGCGTCGCCGGGGAGCCGGGACGGCGCGGTGATCGGGATGGCGACCGAACACACCGACGGCGACCAGAACGACGACGAGCCCCAGGGCGATCAGGAACACCTGCATCTCAACTCCTTCGCGCGGGACAGTCCGCAACCTGACCCCGCGCACTCCCTACAAGATCCGCGCCACCTTCTGCGGGTGGCCATAGCCGCCGTCCCGTGACGAAGGGACGACAGGATCCGTAATCTGCATGCAGAACAGGCGGGTTGCCAAGACGTCTATCTGCCCGGTGCCCTCGTCCTTTCATCCGGTATCCCCGGCCCGGTGAGGGCCGGCTTCCCGCGCAAGGGGAACGCCGGACCGCTCCTGCCGTTGCCCCGGTCCGAGAACGACCCGAACCGACAGGGCTCCCCCATGCTGACGCGATCCTCCCTCCTCGCCCTCGCACTCGTGGCCGGCACCGCCGCCGGTGCCGCCGCGCAGGGCATCAACAACGGCGTGGGGACCGCCCCGTCGTCGAGCGGCAACACAGGCTCCGGCATGTCGAGCCAGCCGCCGGGCACCGGCATCGGCGGCAACAATCCGGGGAGCATGGGCTCGACCGGCAGCCAGGGCTCGAGCGGCGGCAACATGGGCCCTGGCCCGACCGTGCAGCGCGACGGCCCGACCGGCAGCGGCGCTCCTGGCACCGGCCCGGGCTCGCAGAAGAACGGCACGGCGCGCTGAGGGCGCCCGCGGCGCCGGGAGGCCGGCGCCCCTGCGCAGCGGCCTCGACGAGGACGTCACCCGGAGCCGGGTTCAGGCGCGTCCCCGCCGACTGCGATGCGCCCCTCTGATGTCAACGGCCCCAGCGGCGGGCACACGTTCGCTGGCGGCCCCGGCGATAAATGGGGGCGACTCGCGAGCTCTTCATCCCGGCAGTGACGCCGACTGCGACACAATCCCGATTGGGGAACAGCCGGGCTCGGGCCGCACGAAGATCGCAGCGCCTTCTGCGGCAGCCCACGGCCGGAACTCAGGTGACGGGAATTCTTTGAAAATCCTGCCCGCTGGCAGGAGCCAGCCAAGCAGATACTCGCCGCGCTGACCGGCTTCATCTGAGATGAGCACCAGGATCATGCCCGCTCGCAGCATCGGCATGCGGAGGGCGCCGGCTCATCGCGCGGCGCCCCGAGGATCACGAGCGACGGACCGGGAGCAGCGGCCGATCGCCGGGCGACCGGCCGCTGCTCCGGCGCCTCACTCGCCCTTGCGCGGGCGGCCCCGGCGGGCCGGAGCCTTCTCGCTCTCGCCCTCGCTGGTGCTCTCGGCGGCGAGCCGGGCGGCGGCCGCACGGTCGCGCCGGATCTGGCCGAGGCCGAGGCTCTTGGCGAGTTCGGAGCGCTGGGCAGCGTAGTTGGCCGCGACCATCGGATAGTCGTGCGGCAGGCCCCACTTCTGACGGTACTGATCGGGCGTCAGGCCACGGGTCGTCAGGTGGCGCTTGAGCGACTTGTAGGGCTTGCCGTCTTCCAGAGAGATGATGTGGTCCGGCGTCACGGTCTTGCGGACCGGAACCGGAGGCGTGGGCTTCTCGGGCTCGGGCGCGGGGGGCGAGGCGACGCGCTCGAGAGAGGCATGAACGGCGGCGATCAGGTTGCCGAGGTCCCCGACCGGCACCGAGTTCTTCGACACGTATGCCGACACGATGTCCGCCGAAAGACTGATCAGCTGCGGCGTCGGAGCCTGGTCGTCAACACTCATGAGGGTCCCCTTTTTGGAATACTTCTTTGCACATGTCGCCAAAAATCCTAACAGTCAATGAAAATTTTTCTCATGCGAGTAGATCGGGACGGATGAGACCGGTCGGCAACGGTTTGCGCCACGACCTCTGCTTTTCCTGCAAGTTCTGCCGCGCCTATGGGCGGTTGCAAAAGGAATATTTGCTCAATCTTTGGTCGCCCGATTCACTTGCGCGGACGGCATAAGTTTTGACCGGCAGCGACGGGACAGGAGGACAACCGGGTACGCGACGGCCCGGAGCGAGCGGGGCGGCCGGTTGTATGATGTGGTGCATTTCCCTGCGGCAGCGCCGCGGGTGCCGTTGCGACGGGTCGGGTGACGCAACCTTCGGATGTAAAATCGCCTCGTGCAGCCGGCACGAAAAAGGGCACCCGCCGTGACCGGCGGGTGCCCTTGCGAAGCCTGCACCGCAGGTTGCGGCGGGCGATGATGTCTCTCTCGGGCTGCCCGAGGTGGCCGGTCCCGCCGCATCGTCTGCGGCGAACCGGGATCCGTCGCGCCGGGAAACGCCCGGAGCCTTGCGCCGCCCTGTTATGGCTTGGGCGGCGCGCCCGTGGCGGGGGCAGCCGGCTTGGCTGCGGCGGCCGGCGCGGCTTTGGGCGCAGCGGCCCATTCCGCGTCGGGCCGCGGCCCGGTCGGGCTGCCGGTCGGGCCGGTGAGCTGGCCGGGCGCGGTGTCGTTGACGCGGGTCCAGGTCTGGGACCCGCACAGGAAGCCCATCAGGCAGCCGCGGACGTTGAGCTCGCCCGGCTCCTCGGTCCAGATCGACACGTCATAGAGCTTGCCGTCGTCGGCGTTGTAGATCTGGCCCTCGTAGCGGTTATCCGCGTTGGGCTTGAGCCCCATCATGAGCTGGTGGCCGAGGGAGGGGCGGGTGCGCTTCTTCGCGTCGGAGTTCTTGAAGTCGACCCTGGGCTGGCCCTTGTCGTCGTTGGGCGTCTTGAGCCACACGGCGTAGCCGCAGACGCGGTCGGTGCGGCTCGGACACTTCTCGATGCGGATCCGGGCCCGGCCGTCCTCGGTCAACCAAGTCCCGCTCGGGTCTTTCGGAGTGGCGAGAGCCGTGCCCGACGACAGGCCGAGGGCCACGAGCGCCCCGGTCAGGACCTTCTTCATACTGTACACCCTCGTCTGGCGGTGCGGTGCGCGCACAACATTGCCCTTCGCTGATGCCGCATCGCGCGGCCGGACGCCAGAGGCCGGCCCATTGCGTCGGAATCGTGGGCAGCCGACGCGGACATGCTGCCTCACGGCGGGATGTCACATGGCCGGTCGCTCCCGCGGCGAGCTAGAGCAGCGACGCCGGGGGGCAATCGTCCATCCGGCATGACCGGTAAGATTTTCGACTGCCGCACCGCGGCGTTCGCTCACCGCCAGGGCTGCCGCATGTTCACGACCGAGATCCTCGTGATGACCTCCGCCACCCTCGGCGCGATCGTCATCGTGCTCGCGGCCCGGCCGGGCGCGAGCCTGCCACGGCTGCCCCGTGCCGCTGGCGCGGCCCGCCGGCCTGCCGGGCGCTGACCCGGACGGGCCGCCATCCGGCTGACGGGCCGGAAGGTTTCGCGGCGTAGCACCGGTTTTCGTGCGGTGCAGCACGGCGGGAACCCGGAAAGGCTGCTAGACTTCGGGATAGGTATTGCCCATGCGGCGACAACACCGATTCCCGAGGAGCTGACCCGACCGTGCCGCACGCCTCCGAGCTGATTGCCATCATCGCCCTCGGGCTCGTTTTCGCGTTCATCGGCGGCATGCTCGCGCAGCGGTTGAAGCTGCCGCCCCTGGTCGGCTACCTCCTGGCCGGCATCGCGGTCGGGCCGCACACGCCGGGCTTCGTCGGCAATGCCGAGCTCGCCGGCCAGCTCGCCGAGATCGGCGTGATCCTGCTGATGTTCGGCGTCGGCCTGCACTTCTCTATCGGCGACCTCATGTCGGTGCGCACCATCGCCCTGCCGGGCGCCGTGGTGCAGATCGCCGTCGCCACCCTGATGGGGTTGGGCCTCAGCGTCGCCTGGGGCTGGAGCATCGGGGCCGGCCTCGTCTTCGGCCTCGCCCTCTCGGTCGCCTCCACGGTGGTGCTCCTGCGGGCGCTGGAGGAACGCGGCCTGCTCGATTCCGACAAGGGCCGCATCGCGGTCGGCTGGCTCATCGTCGAGGATCTGGCGATGGTCCTGGCGCTCGTGCTGCTGCCGGCACTTGCCGGGGCCCTCGGCGGCGAGAGCGCCGGGGCGGTGCACGGCATCGCCGGCGACGGCAACATCTGGCTCACCCTCGGGCTGACCCTCGCCAAGGTGGCGGCCTTCGCCGGGCTGATGCTGGCCGGCGGCCGGCGGGTGGTGCCCTGGCTCCTCGACCAGGCGGCCCGCACCGGCTCGCGCGAGCTGTTCACCCTGGCGGTGCTGGCGCTGGCGCTGGGCATCGCCTACGGCTCGGCGGAGCTGTTCGGCGTCTCCTTCGCCCTGGGCGCGTTCTTCGCCGGCATGGTGCTGGCCGAATCGGACCTCAGCCACCAGGCGGCGGCCGATTCGCTGCCGCTGCAGGACGCCTTCGCGGTCCTGTTCTTCGTCTCGGTCGGCATGCTGTTCGACCCGACCATCCTCCTGCGCCAGCCCCTCGCGGTGCTCGCCACCCTGGCGATCATCCTGGTCGGCAAGTCCCTCGCGGCGGTCGCCATCGTGCTGGCCTTCCGCCACTCGCTCTCGACCGCGCTCACCATCGCGGCGAGCCTGGCGCAGATCGGCGAGTTCTCCTTCATCCTGGCGAGCCTCGGCATCGGTCTGAAGCTGCTGCCGCCGGAGGGGCGTGACCTGATCCTGGCCGGCTCGCTCCTCTCCATCACGCTCAACCCGCTGATCTTCGCGGCCCTCAGCCGCCTCAACGGCTTCGTCGAGACGCGGCCGGGGCTGGTCGCCCGGTTCGAGCGCGGGGCCGGGCCGCTCTCGGTCTCCGCCCACGACAAGCGTCGCGAGGGCCACGCGGTGGTGGTGGGCTACGGCCGGGTCGGCAGCGCCATCGGCAAGGCGCTCTCCGCGTGGGAACTGCCTTTCGTGGTGGTGGAGCGCGACCGCCGCCGGGTCGAGGAGCTGCGCGCCGCCGGCATCGCGGCGGTGTTCGGCGATGCCAGCGCGCCCGGCATCCTCGAGGCGGCGGATATCGGGCGGGCGCGCCTGCTCGTGGTCGCGAGCCCCGACGCGCATCAGGCGCGCCGCCTGATCGGAATCGCCCGCGAGGCCAATCCGGGGATCGACACGGTGGTGCGCACCCATAGCGACGTCGAGCGGCGCAACCTCGAGGAGGAGAAGGTCGGCCTGGTGCTGATGGCCGAGCGCGAGGTCGGCTTCGGCATGGCGCTCTACGCCCTGCGCAGCCTGGGGCTCAGCGAGGGCGAGGCCCGCCTGTTCATCGACACCAGCCGGGCCGAGAGCCGGGCGGAGCCCGTCGCCGAGGCCGAGCCCGAGGTCGGCGCCCCGGAACTGCGGCCGCACCGCGAGGCGCCTGCGGAATCGTGAGCGGGCGAGCCGCGATCGTTACCGAACCTCAACCTTCCGGTAAGCGTCGCGACAGCCCGCCCGCGCCATCCTCGCCCGGTACGCAGGAGGAATCCAACGATGCCGCTGCCGCAGATGGAGCGTCCGGCCGAGCTGATGGTGTGGCACGGGGCGCAGGCCGCGCCCGGGCCGCGGGAGGTGCGCCGCTTTCCCACCCTGCGCGCCGCCCTCGCGGCGGCGGCGAGTGCGGACGATCCGGACGCCCTGCCCTGGATCGTGACCGAGGACGGCGACGTGCTCAGCCCGCACTGGATCGACGGTCACGCGCCCCGGCGCGCGACGCGCTGGGTCCGTCTCTCGTCCTGACGAGCTTGCGGCGTTCGGCCGGCTCACTTTCGCGCTCGGCGCGTGCTATCACGGTCCGACGAGCACGATTCGCCATGACGAGCCTGCGCAAGACCGCCACCGCCCGCCCGGCCACGATCGCGGCAGCCACCCACGGCTACGACGCTGCGGCCCTGCGGCTGCGCCGCGCGGCCAACGACAACCGCCCGGTCGCGGGCCGGCGGCGCCACGTCGCGCTGATCGCTGGCGCCTGGCTCGCCGGCCTGGTCGCGGCGGCGGTCGCCCTGTGGCGGACCGGGGGCTTCTGACAGCAAGGCGGCGCGCTCGCCGGGCGGATCGAACCGCCGGACGAACGCGCCGGAATGATCGTCCCTGCGGAGGGCGTCTCAGCGGGCGTGGTGGTGCCGGTGCATGCGGCGCTGCTTCATCATCCGCTTCTTGCGCATGGTCGGCTGCATGGTCGTGCGCGGCGCGGCACCCATCGACGGCGCGCCGCCCGGGGCGCCCATCTCGCGCTGCGCGCCGCCGAGCGGGCCGCCGGCCTGCGAGCCCGAGTTGTTGTAGGGCGAGCCGCCCTGGGCGAAGGCAGGAACGGCGGCGACGGTGAGGACGGCCGCGACCAGGCAGGAATTCAGGATCTTCATCGGGGCACCTCAGGGGAAAGGCCAGCCCGCCACGCGGGCCGTGCAGAGAAGACGCGCACGGCCGCGTTTGGTTTCACGGCTCCGCTCCATTCTGCGTCGCCGCTGTGGACAAGGTCCGGCGCGGAGGCCCGACCCTGCCTGCCCTTGGGTCCGCTGATGGCTCACCAGCTGGTGAGGACCGCACCCGAGAACTTGCTCTCGATGAAGGCCTTCACCTCCGGCGAGCGGTAGGACTCGACGAGCGTCGCGACCCAGGGCTTGTCCTTGTCGGCGCTGCGCACCGCGATCACATTGACGTAGGGGCCCTTCGGCTCCTCCTTCAGGATCGCGTCGGCAGGCTTCAAGCCCGCCGCGGTGGCGTAGTTGGTGTTGACCGCCGCCGCGTCGACGTCGTCGAGGGAGCGCGGGGTCTGGGCGGCGTCGACCTCGATGATGCGCAGGCGCTTCGCGTTCTCGGTGATGTCGGCGACGCTTGGCTTGAAGCCGACATTCGACTTCAGCTTGATGAGGCCCTTGTCCTGCAGGAGCAGCAAGGCGCGGCCGCCGTTGGTCGGGTCGTTCGGGATCGCCACCGTGCCGCCCGCCGGCACCGCGTCGAAGCTCTTGTGGCGCTTCGAGTAGACGCCCATCGGGAAGTTCACCGTCTGGGCGACGCTCTCGATCTTGTAGCCGCGGTCGGCCTTCTGGTTGTCGAGATAGGGCTGGTGCTGGAACGAGTTCGCCTCCAGCTCGCCCGACGACAGGGCCTCGTTCGGCACGACGTAGTCCGAGAACTCCACGACCTGCAGGTCGAGGCCGCGCTTGGCGGCGATCGGCTTCACCGCCTCGAGGATCTGGGCGTGCGGGCCCGGCGTGACGCCGACGCGCAGGCGCTGCTGGCTCTGGGCCAGGGCCGGCAGGCCGGCGGTGGCGAGAAGGACCGCCAGGGTGAGGGTACGCAGCATCGAGTTCACGCTCCGAGGGAAGGGACGAGTGGGGAGGGTCAGCCGTGGCGCAGGCGCTTGTTCATGCGGCGCGCCAGGCGGTCGCCGAGGGTCTGGACCAGCTGCACCAGGACGATCAGCACCACCACCACGGCGAGCATCATCTCGGGCATGAAGCGCTGGTAGCCGTAGCGGATGCCGAGGTCGCCGAGGCCGCCGCCGCCGACGGCCCCGACCATCGCCGAGAAGCCGATCAGCGACACCACCGCCAGGGTGAGGCCGAGCACGATGCCGGGCAGGGCCTCGGGGATCAGCACCTTGAGGACGATCTGCAGCGGGCTCGCGCCGAAGGCCCGGGCGGCCTCGACGAGGCCGCCATCGACCTCGCGGATCGCGCCCTCGACCAGGCGGGCGATGAAGGGGGTGGCCGCCACGGTCAGCGGCACGGTGGCGGCGGCGGTGCCGATCGAGGTGCCGGCGATCAGCCGGGTGAACGGGATGATCGCCACCACCAGGATGATGAACGGCGTCGAGCGGGTGGCGTTGACGACGAGGCCGAGCACCCGGTTGAGCCAGGGGGCGGCCAGAAGCTCGCCCCGGCCGCTGGTGGCGAGGAAGACGCCGAGCGGCAGACCGATCAGGGTCCCGAGGCCGGCCGCGACCGCCACCATCTGCAGCGTGTCGAGGGTGGCCTGGACGAGGAGGCGCAGGAGCTCAGGCGACATGACGGGGATCCGTTTGGCGGGCATCCTGGGCTCGGGGGGCGGCGGTCTGCTGCCAGCCGGCGACGTCGAGGGTGCCGAGCAGCTCCACGTCGAGGCCGCGGGCGCGCAGGAACGACAGGGCCTGCTCCACCGTGCCGGCGTCGGGGGCGATCCCGACCACCAGGGTGCCGAAGGGGCGGCCGGCGATCTCGTCGACGGTGCCCGAGAGGATGCCGGCCGGGATGCCGGCGTCGCGGGTGAGCTGGGCGAGGACCGGATCGGTGGCGTGTGGTCCCCGGAAGGTGATGCGCAAGACCGCCTGCCTGCCCTCCCCGCCCGTCGCCGGGCCGGGGGTGAGGCGAGCCGCCAGGGCCGGCGGCAGGGTCCGGCCGGTCTCCTCGTCGAGGAAGGTGCGGGTAATCGCGGCCTGCGGCCGGGTGAAGACCTCGAACACGTCGCCGCTCTCGGCGATGCGGCCGCCGTCGAGCACCGCGACCTCGTGGGCGATCGCCCGGATCACCGCCATCTCGTGGGTGATGAGCAGGATCGTCAGGCCGAGCTCCCGGTTGATCCGGCCGAGGAGGTCGAGGATCGAGCGGGTCGTCTCCGGGTCAAGGGCCGAGGTCGCCTCGTCGGAGAGCAGCACCTTCGGGCTGGTGGCGAGCGCCCGGGCGATGCCGACGCGCTGCTTCTGGCCGCCCGACAGCTCGGCCGGGTAGCGGTCGGCCTGGGGGCCAAGCCCGACGAGGTCGAGGAGCTCGGCCACCCGCGCCGGGATCGCCGTGCGGTCGTAGCCCGCGACCTCGAGGGGGAGCGCCACGTTGCCGGCGGCGGTGCGGGCCGAGAGCAGGTTGAAGTGCTGGAAGATCATGCCGATGCCGCGGCGCTCCCGCCGCAGGGCCGCCTCCGGCAGGGCGGAGATCTCGGCACCATCGACGATCACCCGGCCGCGGCTCGGCCGCTCAAGCCCGTTGACCAGGCGGATCAGCGTCGACTTGCCGGCCCCGGAGCGGCCGATGACGCCGAGCACCCGGCCGCGCGGCACTGCGAGGTCGATGTCCTCGAGCGCCGTCACGGCGGCGGCGCCCTTGCGGGCGGTGTAGGTCTTGGCCACGCTCTCGAGGCGCACCAGCGCCTTGGGCGCGTCGAGCCGGCCGCTCAGGTCCGCCGGCACCGGCACGCGGACGGGGGCCGTCATGGCGCGCGGCTCCGGGCGGGCGGGGAGACGTGAGCGGTCATCGGGATCCTTCGGCTGGCGGTCGGGCCGGCACAAAACCTCACAAACGGACTTTCTGTCAATCAGAATGTTCTTTTTGAAGAACGTGCGTGGGGAGAAGGCTCTTCTTCCTATCCGCGGGCCTGGCCGGAGGCGCCCGGGGACCGCGACGAGATGTGAAAAACCGTGCATTCTCCGGGATCTGGCCTTGCCCTTCCGGGCCTGCGCGGCCCAGGACGGCGGGATCGCAGGAGCACGCCATGCGACGGCAACCCTTCGGACGCACCGGGCCCGCGGTGCCGGTGATCGGGCAGGGAACCTGGTATCTCGACGAGGGCGAGCCGACCGTGGCGGCAGCGGCCCTGCGGCGGGGGCTCGACGTCGGCATGAGCCACGTCGACACCGCCGAGATGTACGGCGAGGCCGAGCCGCTGATCGCAGAGGCCATCGGCGACCGACGCGACGAGGTCTTCCTCGTCTCGAAGGTTCTGCCCGGGAACGCCTCGCGCCAGGGCACGGTCGCGGCCTGCGAGCGCTCGTTGCGGCGGCTGCGCACCGACCGGCTCGACTGCTACCTGCTGCACTGGCGCGGGCCGCACCCCCTGGAGGAGACCTTCGCGGCCTTCGAGGACCTGGTGCGCGCGGGCAAGATCCTGTCCTGGGGCGTCAGCAACTTCGACGCCGACGACCTCGACGAAGCGCTCAGCGTGGCCGGTCCCGACCGCATCGCCTGCAACCAAGTGCTCTACCACCTGGAGGAGCGGGCGATCGAGCATTCCGTCCTGCCCTGGTGCCGCCGCAACGGCGTCGCGGTGGTGGCCTACAGCCCGTTCGGCCACGACAGCTTCCCGGGTCCCGCCACCCCGGGCGGCCGGGTGCTGGCGGAGATCGCGCAAGGCCACGACGCCACGCCCCGGCAGGTGGCGCTGGCGGCGCTGACCCGCGACGCCGGGCTCCTGGCGATCCCCAAGGCCTCGAGCCCCGCCCACGCGGCGGAGAATGCCGGCGGCGGCAGCTTGGTCCTGAGCGAGGCCGAGCTGGCCCGGATCGACGCCGCCTTCCCGCGCGGGCCGGAGCCGCGCCAGCTGCCGATGCTGTAGGGGCGGTTCGCGCCGGGCGGGGCTCGGCGCTCAGGCGAGGAGCCAGCTCTCCTCCTCCGCAGCCGACCAGGCGCATTGCGCGGTGAGCCACGCGGTCCAGAGACCGTCGAGACGCCGCCGCTCGGCCTCGACCAGCGGCCCATCCACCGCCACGGGCCGGCAGCGACCGGTCTCGCCCGGGGGCACGAAGTCCGGATTCGCGAGGGCGTCGTCGGTGCCGGCCTCGAACCAGGGCCGTGAGCCCATGTCGTGGTAGCTCTCCGCCGGCAGCCCCTCGGCGAGCAGGACATCGTGCCGGTCGAGCTCGACGTGCCAGTAGGTGATCTCCTCCACCGCCACGCGGGCGACCGAGGTCCCGTTGATCAGGCACATGACCGGCACCAGCACGCCGCCCTGACCGTCCTCGTGGCCGACCAGGACGGGGTGGCCGGGGGACAGCAGGAGGTCGCGGGCCGGAAGCCCGCCTCCGAAGGCGCCTTGGCGAACCCGCACGGGCCAGGATCCGGGCGAGACCGGCCGGCCCGCGGCCCCGAGGGTGCGGCGCCCGATCCAGCGGATCGGCCGGGCCGGGCCGGCGGCGGTCACCGCGCGGTCGCCCACGGCCAGTCTCTCGACCGGCACGTCGCCGCGTGTGGTGCGGATCCGGGTGCCGGTCGTGAAGCAGACCGGCGCGCCGTCGAAGAAGAGATCGACCCCGCCGGCACCGTCGGGCCGCTGCAGCAGGTTGCCGCTGAAGGTGCCTCCCGACACGTCGATGGTGTAGGTCTGGACCGAGTCGGCCGCCAGGCGAAAGGACAGGCTCGTCCCGCTGTAGCGCAGGCCGTAGACCGCCGCGACCGCGTCGGTGACGTGGATGACGTCGCTGTTCGACAGGTCGGTGATGCTGTCGCCGTCATGCCCGGCGGCAGTGCCGCGGAAGACGTTGGCGCCGCCGCCGCCCGTCAGCACGTTGTTGGCCTGGTTGCCGACGATCGTGTCGTTGCCGGAACCGCCGACGGCGTTCTCGATCAGCGAGCGTGCGTCGCCGTTGCTCTGCAGGGCGTTGAAGACGTTGCCGCTGGCCCGGGTGCCGGTCGTGGTGTCGGTGACGGCGAGCTGGTCGGTGGAGAAGGTTGAGGAGGCGCCCGGGCGCAGGTCGATCCGCAGGTTGGTCGTGTAGTTCGACAGGTCGTAGGTGTCGTTGCCGCCGCCGTCCCACACCGTGCGGTAGATCCGGTTGGTGCCCGGCGCCGTCAGGCCGACGCCATTGACGAATTGCTGTCCGGTGGTCGGGTTCCAGGTGTAGACCGTGTCGCCGGACTGCGAGGCGTAGTTCGCCCCGTACATCCGCTGCAGGGCCGCGATGTCGTACATCATCGGGGTCTGCGGGTTGCTGTCGACCTGCTGGTTCGTCCCGCTGATCGGGCCGCCCTCGGTCCGGCGGTACGACATGAGCGAGTAGTCGTTGTAGTCGTGAGCGGTGGTCATCGCCGTGTTGGCGGGTCCGCCGGTCTCGTGCGCGTGCTTCAGGCCGAGGGCGTGACCGAGTTCGTGCATGGCGAGCCGCCAGGTCCCGCGCCCGACGACCTGGACGTCGCCGACCTGCGCGGTCGAGGTCGCGAACCAGACGTCACCGGCGACGGGAGCCGAGCCCGGATAGTAGCCGTAGCCGTTGAAGCCGCCGAGGCTGCTCGTGCGCGCCACGCTGATGTTGGCCGGGTCATTGGCGCCGACCTCCGTGAAGGTGACGTTGGCGACCGCCGCGTACTCGGCGAGGGCGTTCCGGATCAGGCTCTGGAAGCTCGCCGACGCCGCCTGGAAGCCCGAGGGCTCGTTGTTCACCCCGCCGTAATTCGCGCCGTAGTAGCTCGCGCTGGTCGGGACGTTGTAGGTGATCGACCCGCTGTTCCACCGCAATCCGGACAGGACCCCGTCGATGTCCTGATCGCCCGTCGCGCCCTGGTTCAATGCCCCCGTCGCCATCGTCCGTCCCCCTGAGCTCCGCTTCCCGTGGCTCACCCGAAGACGCCTGTGCCGTGGCGCAGGCTGATCCGGCCGAGATCGACGGATTTGACGCGCTGGCCTCGCCCAACCTGCCTCGTTAAGGTTTCTACGGCCGGTGCCTCCCGAGTCGACTACCCGAGCGAGTAGTCGTACCTGGTTTTGCGGCAGTATGGCAGAAGCACCACAGGTGGACCGATTCCGGCGCGAGCCCCATGAGAAGATCGTAGATGCAATTCATGGCATGGTGTTAGGCATGGGAGCCATTCTCATTCGTCGGAAAGACGATTGAATTGATATTTCAAAAATAAATCCCGCAGCTTAATCTAGATGAATATGCAAATATTATTTAAAAATATCGGACAGATGCGACCGTCGTGCAGTTTTGGTCTCTCCCGCACACGGAGTGGAGAATCCGCTCGACTTGATCGTGGAACCGACTCGGTCCGCGGCCTCATCGGTTAACGGCGAGCGTCGAACCTGACCTCGAGGCTTCTCTGCGCGTCCGGAAGGCCTCCTGCGAGGCCCGCTACCGTGCGATCGTCGATCGCGAGCGCCCCGAGAGGAGATCTTCGGTCGAACCGGCGCGCGGAGGTGCGGAGCCGAGGCTCCGCCCCCGCTTCCGGCGCGCATCCGCCGGACGCAGGATCATACGGTGCCGACGCTCGCGTGCAGGCTGTCGCGCAGGGCCAGGATCTCGTCGCGCAGGGCCATCAGCCGCTCGGCCGACCGGCCGGAGGCGCAGACGACCTCGTGGGGGAACGGGATCGCCTTCGCCCGCAGGGCCGCGCCGGTCTCGGTCAGGTTGATGCGCACCAGCCGCTCGTCCTCCGCGTCGCGGGCCCGGCGCACCAGGCCCGCCGCCTCGAGGCGCTTGAGCAGCGGCGTCAGGGTGCCGGAATCGAGGTAGAGGCGCTGCCCGAGGGCCTTCATCGTCTGCCCGTCCTGTTCCCAGAGCAGCAGGAGCACCAGGTATTGCGGGTAGGTCAGGCCGAGCCGGTCCAGGAGGGGTTTGTAGATGCGGTTGAAGGCGTGGGCTGCCGAGTAGACCGCGAAGCAGATCTGGTTGGAGAGGTGCAGGTCCGCCGGAGTGCCGGCACCCTCCTCACGCGCGTCGGGCTCGGACATGTGCCACTCCTCGCAGGGGTGTTTCCCGACCGGGCGAACTCCCGGCCGCTCTGGTCCAAGACCCTGAACAACCATAGGGTTACGAACATAGTCCCGGCGGGGCACAAAAACAAATTGCGCGCAATCGAACCGTGGTCTATGACGGTGCCGCGGCGCGCTAAGGCCGCCCTGACACCAGGAGAGCCCCCATGTCCGTCGACGTGAAGTACACGACCCAGGCCACGGCGACCGGCGGTCGCGACGGCCGCGCCCAGACCCAGGATGGCAGCCTCGATGTCAAGCTGTCGACCCCCAAGGAGCTCGGCGGCGCCGGCGGCGCCGGCAACAACCCCGAGCAGCTCTTCGCGGCCGGCTACGCCGCCTGCTTCCTCGGCGCCATGAAGTTCGTCGGCGGCCAGGAGAAGATCGCGGTCCCGGCCGACACCACCGTGACGGCGAAGGTCGGCATCGGCCCGCGCTCCGAGGGCGGCTTCGGCATCACCGCCGACCTGACCGTCAGCCTGCCGGGCCTCGACAAGGCGACCGCCGAGAAGCTGGTCGAGAAGGCCCACCAGGTGTGCCCCTACTCGAACGCCACCCGCGGCAACGTCGACGTCGGCCTCACCCTGGCGTGAGCCGGCCGATGGGGCGGCCCGGCCGCCCCCACCCCGCCATACGACGGCGCCCCTCCCCCAGGAGCGGGCGCCTGTCTCGTCAAGCCTTACGCGGGGCGGCGCAGGCACGTGGCGGCCAGCGCCAGGAAGGCCCGGGCGCGGTGCGACAGGGCCCGGCCGGCCTCCCAGTCGATGCCGTGCTTCTCCTCCGAGCCGAGTTCGCCGAAGGTGAGCGGGCTCTCGTCCGGCTTGAACATCGGGTCGTAGCCGAAGCCGCGGTCGCCGCGGGGCGGCCAGACCAGCTCGCCGAACACCCGTCCCTCGAACAGCTCCTCGTGCCCGTCGGGCCAGGTCAGGACCAGGGCCGAGACGAAATGCGCCCGCCGGTTCGTGGCACCGCGGGTGGCCAGCTCGCGCTCGATGCGCGCCATCGCGGCGGAAAAGTTTTTCGAGCCGCCGGACCAGCGGGCCGAGAACAGGCCGGGCGCGCCGTCGAGGGCATCGACGCACAGGCCCGAATCGTCCGCGAAGGCCGGCAGGCCGGTGGCGTCCGTCGCCGCCCGCGCCTTGATGGCGGCGTTCTCGGAGAACATCGTGCCGGTCTCCTCCGGCTCGGCCAGGTTCAGCTCGCTGGCCGAGACCGCCTCGACGCCGAAGGGCGCCAGCAGCTCGCGCATCTCGCGCAGCTTGCCGGCGTTGTGGGTCGCGATCACGACCCGCCCGGTGAGGAGCCGCGCCATCAGGCGATCGCCTGCTTCTGGAGCGCCACCAGCTCGGCGACGCCCGCCTTGGCGAGGCGCAGGAGCCCGAGGAACTCCTCCTCCGAGAACGGCGTCACCTCGGCGGTGCCCTGCACTTCGACGATCCCGCCGCTGCCGGTGATGACGAAGTTGGCGTCGGTCTCGGCGCCGGAATCCTCGGCGTAGTCGAGGTCGAGCACGGGCGTGCCCTTGTGGATGCCGCAGGAGATCGCCGCGACGTGGTCGCGCATCGGGTCGACCGAGATGATCGAGCGGCCGCGCATCCAGGTGAAGCACTCGTGCAGGGCGACCCAGGCGCCGGTGATCGCCGCCGTGCGGGTGCCGCCGTCGGCCTGGAGCACGTCGCAATCGACCACGATCTGGCGCTCGCCCACCGCCGGCAGGTTCACCACGGCGCGCAGGGAGCGGCCGATCAGGCGCTGGATCTCCTGGGTGCGGCCGGAGGGCTTGCCGGCATTGACCTCGCGCCGGTTGCGCTCGTGGGTCGCCCGCGGCAGCATGCTGTACTCGGCGGTGATCCAGCCCTTGCCCGAGCCGCGCAGCCAGGACGGGCCGCGCTCCTCGAGGGAGGCGGTGCAGAGCACCTTGGTTTCCCCGAAGGCGACGAGGCAGGAGCCCTCGGCGTAGCGCGAGACGCCGCGCTCCAGCGTGACCTTGCGCAGCTCTTCGGGGGCGCGCTTCGAGGGGCGCATCGGCAACTCCTGTCCAGAGCGCCGCGCCGGGAGCGGCGCGGCGCGGGATCCGCGGGGGCCGCGCGCTCTTAGGCGCTGCCGCCGGGGGCGGCAAGGGGAGCCGCGCAGGCCTGTCGCCGCGCGGAAAGGCCCGGGCGCGCCAGCGCCCGGACCGTCGAACGTCCGGCGATCGAGCCTCGATCAGTAGCCGTTGTGGTACCGCCAGGCATGGCCGCCGTGGCGGTGATGCCCGCCGTGATGGTGACCCCAGCCCCGGTGATGGTGGTGGTGGCCCCAGCCCCCGTGGTGGTGGTGACGGTGATGATGGCCCCAATGGCCGTGATGGTGGTGGTGATGGCGGCGGTGGCCCCAGCCGTGGTGATGGCCGTACTGGACCTGCACCAGGCCGGCGTCGGGGGCGGTCGCCGCACCCGGCACGAACGGCGCCGCCTCGGCGGCCCCGGCCGTGAGGAGGCCGCCTGCGACCAGCACGGCCGCCGTGAGCAGCCGCCGCCCGGCCGTCATCGGATTGCGCATCGTCAGCATCGTCGCCTCCAGGATCTCGCCGCGCGACGGCGCGGCCATGAAGGGGACGATGCCGCCGGAGGGTTGAACGAGGTCTGACAGGCCTGGTCGGTCGCCGTTCAGGCAGCGGCCTCCCGCAATCAGCAGGCCCGGTCGATCTTGTAGCTGCGCGGCCCGACGGCGCCGCTGAAGCGGCAGCCGCCGAACGTGCCGGTGAAGGCGCGCGCATCCGGACCGGTCTTCCACACCGCCCCCTCGCCGCCGGACCACTTGGCAGTGCGGACCTCGGCGGTGCGTCCGCCGTCGCGGGGCTGAGCCCGCGCATCGCCGACGACCGGCTCCGGGGCGCGAGGGCGCTGCGCGGACGCGTTCCGCTCCGGGGCGGCCTCCGCGCCGAAGCGCAGCCGGTCCGGCGCGGTTGCGGTGCCGGCTGCCACCCGTTCGGTCTCGGGCCGGGTCAGTTCGGCCGTGCGGGGCATCGGCTTGGCCGCGTGGGGCGGCGTTCCTGCCTCTTCGGACGAGGGCAGCGCCACGTAGCTCCGGCTGGTCGCCTCGGCCCGCGGCAGGTCGATCACCCGCGGCGCCGGCTTGCCCGGCTGGAACGCGGCGGGCGCCTCCGCCTGGGGGGCAGACGCCTTGATCGCGGTGTCAGGGCGGCGCACCGCCATGTCCGCGGGTGCCGGCGCGTCGCCCTGCGGGGCTGGCGGGGCGGCTGGACTCGTGATGAGGCTCGCGTGGGCGACGGTGGCCAGGACTACCGTGACGGCTGCGGCAGGGATGATTGAGCGCTTGAGCATGGTCGGCTCCACCGGGCAAGGTGACCAGAAGCAGGCATCGCGATGCTAGCGGAGCGCCGGACGGCGGCTGTGCCCGAGCGCACGCGGTGGGCGCCGCCCTGGTGCGGGCCGGACGATCCCGCCGCGCGCCGGCCCGGCCTGCGACCGCAACGCGGACTGTACAACGGGGCCGCCGCGGTGCATGCTCTTCGAATCTTGTCACAAGCACTTGAAATCCTTAGGCATCAAGCACTCGGCGCCCCTCCGCGGCGCCCGAGCCAAGTGGGTTGATGAACACGCGCGATCTCCCACACCTGCCGGCCGGTTCCGGGCAGGCCCGTGCCATTGCCGAGCTCAACGAGCGCTCGCGGGAAATCTTTCGCCAGATCGTCGAGAGCTACCTCGCCACCGGGGAGCCGGTGGGGTCGCGCAACCTCGCCCGCATCCTGCCGATGGCGCTCTCGCCGGCCTCGATCCGCAACGTGATGTCGGACCTCGAGCAGGCCGGGCTGATCTACGCCCCGCACACCAGCGCCGGACGGCTGCCGACGGAGCACGGGCTGCGCTTCTTCGTCGACGCGCTGCTCGAGCTCGGCGATGTCGGCCAGGAGGAGAAGGGGCGCATCGAGGCGCAGATGCGCGCCGCCGCCTCGCGCCACACCTTCGAGAGCGCGCTGACCGAGGCCTCGGTGCTCCTGTCGGGGATCTCCCGGGGCGCCGGGGTGGTGGTCACCGCCAAGCAGAACCCGCGCCTGCGCCACATCGAATTCGTGCGCCTCGATCCCGGCCGTGCCCTGGTGGTGCTGGTCTCCGACGACGGCTCGGTCGAGAACCGCCTGCTCGACCTGCCCGCCGGCCTTCCGGCGGGCGCGCTGCAGGAGGCCTCGAACTTCCTCAACGCCCGCATCCGCGGCCGGACGCTCGGCGAGGTGCGCACCGAGATCGAGGCCGCCCGGGCGGCGATGAAGCGGGAGCTCGACGAGCTGACCGAGCGCCTGGTCGATGCCGGCCTCGCCCGCTCGGTGGGCCCGAGCGAGGAGCGCCAGCTCATCGTCCGCGGCCAGGCCAACCTGCTCGACGACCTGCGGGCGGCCGAGGACCTCGAGCGCATCCGCCTGCTCTTCAACGACCTCGAGAGCCAGAAAGACGTGATCGACCTGCTCTCCCGCGCCGAGGGCGGCGAGGGCGTGCGGATCTTCATCGGCTCGGAGAACAAGCTCTTCTCGCTCTCCGGCTCGTCGATGATCGCCGCCCCGTTCCGGGACGGCAGCCAGACCATCGTCGGCGTCGTCGGCGTGATCGGCCCGACCCGGCTCAACTACGCCCGCATCGTGCCGATGGTCGATTTCACCGCCCGGGTGGTGTCGAGGATGCTGGAGCGCGGCCGGGGCTGACGGCGAGGCCGGCGCAAGCGGTTTCTCGTGTGGGGAACGCGGAAATCCTGTTTGTCCCCCGGATTCACAAGGGAGGCGGCCTCCGGCATGGTCCGGTCATGGTTCGCGATTCCCTCAGCCCGTGAGCGCCCCGTCCCGTCCCCTACGCAGCCACCAGCGCAGCCTGTTCGAGCTCGTGGCCTCCCTCGCCCGCGGCGAGGCCTCGGGCATCGCCGACATCCTGGCGGCGGTGACGCCGGGGGGCGGCAAGTCGCTCCTGCCGGTCATCGCCGCATCAAAGCTGATCGCGGCGGGCCTCGTCGACCGGGTGGTCTGGATCGTGCCGCGGGATTCCCTGCGCCTCCAGGCCGAGGAGGCCTTCGCCGACCCGGCCTGGCGGGCGGCCCTCGGCCACGCCCTCTCCGTGCGGGCGGCGGACAACACGCCCGACCCGAGCCGGGGGCTCGCCGGCTACGTCACCACCTACCAGGCGGTGGCCGCCGCCCCCGCCCTGCACCTCGCCGAGATGCGCCGCCACCGCACGCTCCTCGTCGTCGACGAGGTGCACCACCTGCCGGCCATCGCCGACGGGGAGACGGGCAGCGAGGCCGCCGCCTGGAGCCAGGCGCTGCTGCCGCTGTTCCGCGAAGCGCACCTGCGCCTGCTCCTCTCCGGCACCCTGGAGCGGGCGGACGGACGGCGCATCCTGTGGCTGCCCTACCGCACGGAGGGCGGCGCGCCGGTGCCGGACATCGAGGCGCCGGGCTGGGCGGTGATCGGCTACTCCCGGGCCGAGGCCCTGGCCGAGAAGGCGGTGCTGCCGGTCAATTTCGGCGCCCTCGACGGCGAGGCGAGCTGGCTCGAGGGCGGGAGGACGAGCGGCCAGGCCCGGGTCGGCCCGCACCGGCTCTCGGGCCCGGGGCCGAGCGCCACGACGCGGCCGGCCCTGTTCACGGCGCTGCGCACGGGCTTCGCCCGCGACCTCCTGCGCGAGGCCTTCCACGCCACCCGCCGCCTGCGAGCGGAGCGCCGGCGCCTCCGCGGGCTCCTGCCGGCCCAGGCCGTGCGCGGCCTCGGCAAGCTCCTGGTCGTCGCTCCCGACCAGGCCAGCGCCCAGAGCTACCACGCCATGCTCCAGGGCTGGATGCCGGAGGGACAGGCGAGCCGGGACGTGCGCATCGCCACCTCGGCGGAGGCCGACGCCCACGCGGCGCTCGCCGCCTTCCGGCTCACGCCCGAGCCCGCCGTGCTGGTGACGGTCGCGATGGCCTACGAGGGGCTCGACGCCCCCGAGGTCGCCGTCGTGGCGGCCCTCACCCACATCCGCTCCCGGCCCTGGCTCGAGCAGATGATCGCCCGGGCCACCCGGGTCGATCCGCATGCGGGCGACTACGCCGACCAGCACGCCCTGGTCTTCCATCCGGACGACCCGCTCTTCGCCCGCTTCCGCGCCCGGATCGAGACCGAGCAGGCGACCGCGACCCGGCCGCGCAAGCGCCCGACGGGTGCCGCCTCGCCCGAGCCGCGGCCGCTGGCGCGGGAGACCGACGAAGGCATCGTGCCGCTCGAGAGCAACGCGGTGGGCCTGCGCTACGCGATGCTGCGGCCGGGGCCCGCCTTGGCGCTGGCCCGGCCGGAAGCGGTGGAGCCGGCCCCGGTGCCGCCCTCGCGGGCCGAGCGGGCCCTGCGAGCCCGGGTCGCCGCCATGGTGACGGCCCAGGCGGTGGAGGACGAGGCCGAGCTGCGCTTGGCCCGCGGCGCCCCCCTGCCCCACCGCTACAACGCGGTGCTCAAGCGCCTCTTCGGCAACAAGAGCCGCGCCGCCATGACGGCCGACGAGCTCGAGGCCGCGCTCGCTTGGCTCGAGCGCAACCGCCTGCAGGATCACCTTCACCTGCTGGAGGGCGACGCCCGCTACGCCTGGAGCGTGCGCCGGCGCTGGGCCGGGGCGGAGCGGCGGCCGGGCTGACGGGCTTCTCCCCTTGCGGGAGCACCTCGGCGCACCATCTCGTCGGCTCGTGCCGAAGGAGCCTCGCCCATGTTCGACGCCAAGCGCCTGCTTGACCAGTTCCTCGGCGGCTCGTCGCGAGGCGGCGGCTTCGGCGGCAGCCATCCCGGTCAAGCCCCGTACGGGCACGCGCCCTCCCCGCTCGAGCAGGTCGCCCGCTCGCTCGGCGGCGGGGGCGGCAAGGCCGCGGTGCTGGGCGGCCTCGCCTCCCTAGTCCTCGGCGGGCGGCGCAGCCGTGGCGGCTTCGGCTCGGGCTTCGGGACACCTGGTCTCGGATCGACCGGCCGGCTCGGCGGTCTCGCCCTCGTCGCCACCCTGGCCTACCAGGCCTACCAGAGCTGGCAGGCGAACCAGGGCCAGAACCGCGCTCCGGCCGCGCCCGCCCGCGCGGGCGGCTTCATCCCCTCCGCGGACGAGGCGGCGGCGATGCTCGGCGGCTCGCGCTTCGCACCGGCCTCGGCGGCCGACGAGCAGGACCGCAGCCGCGCCCTTCTCATCGCGATGATCACCGCCGCCAAGGCCGACGGCCACATCGACGCCGAGGAGCAGCGCCGCATCTTCGGTGAGATGGACCGCCACTCCCTCGACGCGGACGACAAGGCCTTCCTGATGGACGCACTGCGTGCGCCGGTCGACGTCGAGGCGGTGGCGCGCCTCGCCCGCAGCCCTGAGCAGGCGAGCGAGCTCTATGCCGGCTCCCTGATGGCGATCAGCGTCGACACGCCGCAGGAACGGGCCTATCTCGACCACCTCGCCCGGCGGCTCGGGCTCGATCCGGGGCTGGCGCGCCACATCGAGGCCACGCTGGCCGCGGCCGCGTCGCAAAGGTGAAGACTTCGTTACGCTCGTTAACCAATCGCTAACCATCGGGCGCGCCTGATGGGCTGGTAACGAGTCGTAAAGACGTGACCAGCCAGACCCAAACCCGCCCGCCGATCCGCTTCCGTGGCCGCTCGTTCCTGGCGGTCGTGTTAGCCCCCGAGGCGCCGATCGAGGATTGGCTCGCCGACCTCGACGCCCTTGCCAGGCGCTCTCCGGCGTTCTTCGCCGGCCGCGCCGTGATCCTCGACGTGACCGCCCTGGCGCCGAGCCGGGAGGCGCTCGCGGGCCTGGTGGCCGCCCTCACCGAGCGCGACATCCCGATCATGGGGATCGAGGGCGCCGGCAGCGGCTCCCTCGGGCCCGGGATGCCCCCGCCCCTGAACGGCGGCCGCCCCTCCGGCGAGGTGGCGATGCCCGGCGAGACGCCCGCGGCGCCGACCGCCGAGAAGGCCACGGGCGCGAAGTCGCTGATGCTCGAGAGCCCCGTCCGCTCCGGCCAGTCCGTCTTCTTCCCGGAGGGTGACGTGACCGTCATGGGCTCGGTGGCGTCGGGCGCCGAGATCCTGGCCGGCGGCTCGATCCACGTCTACGGGGCGCTGCGCGGCCGGGCCATCGCGGGCGCCGGCGGCAATCCCCGGGCCCGCATCTGCTGCCGCAAGTTCGAGCCCGAGCTGCTGGCGATCGACGGCCTCTACCGCATCGCCGACGACATCGACCCGGGCTTGCGCGGCCGCGCCGTGCAGGTCTGGCTCGACGGCGACGCGATGCGCACCGCCGCCCTCGACTAGAGTCTTCCGCCTCGGGGGCCCGCGGCAACGCATCCGCGGACGGGGCTAAGGTTCAAGAAAACACACGCAGCGGCCGCGCCGGCCGCGACTTCGATCCAGTGCTCAAGGGGTTCCAATGGCCAAAGTCATAGTGGTGACGTCCGGCAAGGGCGGGGTGGGCAAGACCACCACGACGGCGGCGCTGGGGGCCGCCCTCGCCCAGGCCGGCCAGAGCGTCTGCGTCGTCGACTTCGACGTGGGCCTGCGCAACCTCGACCTCATCATGGGCGCCGAGCGCCGCGTCGTCTACGACCTCATCAACGTCGTCCAGGGCGACGCCAAGCTCACCCAGGCCCTCATCCGCGACAAGCGCCTCGATACCCTCTCCCTCCTCCCCGCCTCCCAGACCCGCGACAAGGACGCCCTCACCGACGACGGCGTCGCCCGCGTCATCGGCGAGCTGCGCGAGAAGTTCGACTGGGTGATCTGCGACAGCCCCGCCGGCATCGAGCGCGGCGCCACGCTCGCCATGCGCCACGCCGACATCGCCGTGGTGGTCACCAACCCGGAAGTCTCCTCGGTGCGCGACTCCGACCGCATCATCGGGCTGCTCGACGCCAAGACCGAGCGGGCCGAGAAGGGCGAGCGGCTGGAGAAGCACCTGATCCTGACCCGCTACGACCCCGGCCGGGCGGAGCGGGGCGAGATGCTGAAGATCGACGACGTTCTCGAGATCCTGTCGATCCCGCTCCTGGCGGTGGTGCCGGAGAGCGAGGAGGTGCTGAAGGCCTCGAACCTCGGCAGCCCGGTGACGCTGAACGCGCCCCAGAGCGCGCCGGCGCGGGCCTACGCGGACGCGGTGCGGCGCCTGAAGGGCGAGACGGTCGCGATGATCGTGCCGTCCGAGAAGCGTTCGCTGCTGGGCAAGCTGTTCACCCGGAGGGCGGCATGAACCTGCTGAGCTTCCTGTCGCGGCGCGGGACGGCGCCGGTGGCGCGCGAGCGTCTTCAGATCCTTCTGGCGCATGAGCGGACGGCGTTCGGGCGTTCGGACCTGGTGGCGGTGCTGCGGGAGGAGATCCTGGCGGTGATCGCCAAGCACGTCGCGATCGACCAGGAAAAGGTGAAGGTGACGATGGAGCGGGGCGACGCCGTCTCGACCCTCGGCGTCGACATCGAGCTGCCCGACAACAAGGTCGCCCGGCTTGCCAGCGCCTGACCCCTCGCGGCGGTCGCCTCCGGGACGGCCGCGCGGTATAGGCCCGGCCGGCGCGAGGGGCTTCCTCCCGCGCCTGCCGCAGAGGTCGAGGTCATGCCGGACGCGCCCACCATCTACGCCAACACCCTGATGGCCCTCAGCCTGCGCCGGCCGGGCATCCTGCAGGTGACCCTCGGGACCGCCGGCTTCAGCGGCGAGGACATCGAGGTCGCGGTGCGGCTCGCCGTGCCGGAGGACACCGCGGTCGAGATCGTCGAGGCCCTGGTCGAGGGCCTGCAGGCCGCCGCCGAGGAGGACGAGGACGACGACGAGGCCCCCGAGCCCTACGAGGCCTCGGTCGGCGACGTCGCCACCGCGGGACTGCTCGCCACCACGCTTGCCACCGCCATGGGCGACGCCCTCGATCTCCTCGCCTCGCGGCCGGACTTCCTCGAGCGCCTGACCGAGATCGAGGAGCGCGCCGTGCTGACGACGCGCAACTCCGTCTCCGAGGGCGTCTCGGTCGACGACGAGGCCAAGGCGGTGCGCGACACCGTCGCGGTGCTCCAGAGCCTGTTCGCCCAGTGGCGCAAGGACCACGTTCCCCCGGCTCCTCCGCCGCCAGAGCCCCCGCCCCCGGCACCTCAGCCGCCCGAGGACGAGGCGCCGAAGGCCTGATCGTGGCTCAGCCGGGACGGTCGCGGGGCGCGTGCGGGCGCTCCGCCTTCCGGACATGGCCTCTGCGTTCTCGGGGAAGGACGCCGCAGCGGGCGGATAATGGTTCGTGTCCGACGATTTCGGCCGCTGGCAGCCGACCTCCGGGGCGATGCCCCGTGTCGTCATGCGTCCGGAAGTCCGGTCCGTGGTGATCCACGCGCAACCGGTTGGCTGAAACCCCGCCTGGATCGGCCCGGGCGCAAGCAGGGCTCCCGCACGAAGCGGAAGGCTGTCCTCGGCACAGCCGGTCCGACCGGATACGGCGAGGGACGCCGAGACCCTCGGGCGCGAGCGGTGTTGACTGTGCTCGAAAGTGGAGCCGCGCCCCATGCCAGTCCTCGCCGCCCTGATCGCCATCGTCGCCGGAATGCTCAACACCGTCCAGGCGGGGGCGAACGCCACCCTGAACAAGGCCCTGGGGGAACCAATCCTGACCGCCCTCGTCGTCTCGGCCGCCAACGCGGTGGTCTACCTCGCCGCCGTGCCCTTCGTCGGCCTGGGCTGGCCCGGAGGCGGGCGTCTCGCGCAGGTACCGTGGTGGGCCTGGCTCGGCGGCGCGATGGGCGGTGCCTACGTGCTGGCGATGATCGTCCTGGCGGGGCGGCTCGGGGCGGCGGTCTTCACCGGCCTCACCGTCACGGCCGGCCTCGTTACCTCGGTCCTGCTCGACCATTACGGCTGGGTCGGTTTCGCGCAGCATCCGGCCGGCCTGTGGCGGATCCTCGGCTGCGGGCTGATGGTCGGGGGCGTCGCGCTCATCTCGCTGTTCTGAGCGCCAGCTCAGCGCCAGGCGCGGGCGTCCCGGCCCGGGACCGGCGCCACCTGCTCGGTGAAGGACGGCGCGCGGCTCTCACGGGGATCGACCATGTTGGCATCGGCGAGGAGCAGAGTCGCGGCCGAGGCCCCGAGCCCCGTGATGATGAACCCGTAGGTCACGGCGCGCGGCGCCCCGAAGTGCCGGACGATGACCGCGACCGCCACGGCCACGGCGAGAAATCCAACGGCGCTGTGCCACATGAGAACATCTCTCCCGCTGCGGGACACCCGGTCCCTCTCGGGGGAGTGCACTGCGACCGGCGTGCCGGAGGCCGCGGATCTCGTCCTGCGGGCGGCTGAGGCTGGAGAGGTTGCACCGGCGCCGATCCTCGCCCCTGCCCGACATCGCGACGATGGCGGACGCCGCGCGAGCCGCGTTCCGCTGGCGCCTGTTAGGCTCTATGAGGGGCGCGTCGGCCACCCGGGATCCCAGATGCACCCCACCCCCGCTCCCCTCGCCCTCGGCATCATCGGCGCCGGCATCATGGGCGAGCGCATGCTGAACGCCGTTCTGGGGCAGGACGGCGCCCCCGTCCGCGTCGCCGCGATCTGGGACCCGAGTCCGGCCGCCCTCGCGCGCATCGCGGCCGCCTTCCCGGACGTGCCCCGGGTCGCGGACGCCGCCGCCGTCGTGGCGGCGAGCGAGTGCGTCTACGTCGCCTCCCCGCCCGCCTCGCATCTGGGCCACGCCCGGGCGGCGCTGGCGGCGGGGCGGAGCGTCTTCTGCGAGAAGCCCCTCGCCGTCGACCTCACCGAGGCGCGCGATTTCGTGGCGCGGGCGGGCGGCCGCGGCGCAGTGAACTTCCCGTTCGCCTCGTCCCTCGGCGTCGCCGCCCTGTCGCAGTGGATCGCCGAGGGCGCGGTCGGCGCGCCGCGCCGCCTGACGATCGAGGTCGCCTTCGCCCGCTGGCCGCGGCCCTGGCAGGCCGACGCCGCTCGCTGGCTCGACGCGCCGCAGGAGGGCGGCTTCACCCGCGAGGTGGTCTCGCACTTCCTGTTCCTCAGCCGCCGCCTGCTCGGGCCCCTGCACGACCTGACGGCGCGGGCGGAGTTTCCCGAAGCCGGCCGCTCCGAGCGGGCGGTCGCGGCGGAGTTCAGGGCCGGCGACGTGCCGGTGGTGCTGCGGGGCCGGGTCGGCGACACCGCACAGGACGACCACAACACCTGGACCCTCAATGGCGAGGCCGGCACCGTGCGCCTGCGCGACTGGGCGATCGCCGAGCGGCGCCGGCCGGACGGCGGCTTCGAGGCCGCGCCCGATGCCGTGCCGAACGAGCGCGCCCGCCCGATCGCCCTCCGGCGCCAGCTCGAGGGCGTGGTGCGGATGACCCGCGGCGAGCCGCACCACCTCGCCACCCTGGCGGAGGCGCTGGAGGTCCAAGAAATCGTCGAGGCCATCGTGACCCGGGGCGACGCCGGCCGCTGAGGCCGCCGACCCGGACATCGCGTCACACCCCGGTCGCGCTCGGGACCCCGCAGGTCGCGGGGGGCACCCGGGCGCGGTCGCGAGCGCGCGTCGGCAGCAGGTGGCTGCGATTGCAGCCGAATCCAGCTTGCAACTGTTTTCCGGCGGTGTTCCAGCACAGACGTCGGCGTCATCTCACGTGTGCGCGAAGAATTTCATCCGCTCGTCCTTCTGCGTGCGGATCGGTAGTTTTCCGCAACTGAATATTACCACCTCACGCGTTATGTCTTCGCAAGATCGTCGACCGCCACCCGAATGCTCTCGGGCACCGTCGCCGGTCAGGGTCGGCAGATCCCGGCGCAGATCCGGAAGGCCCGGTACGACGAACGATAGACTTCGGGGTGATCGCGCAGATCAGCCACAGGCATCGGGTTGCGAGAGATGGCATCCAGGAAGGCACCGATCACCGGCGTCACCGGCCAGGACGGCGCGCGCTCGTCCGAGCGTCTCCTCGCCGAAGGCTGCGGGATCCGTCGCGACGGGCGCCGCCCGTCGCACGCCGGCGCGGCACGGGTCGACCTCGCGCACCAGGATCCGCACGAGGGGACCGCCCGCGTGCGCCCGCATTCCCGCGGCGTGGCCGGCACCGGCGCGCCGCTGCGTGCGTGCCTCTCCGCCGGCGGCCGCACCGGCGGCGGGCGGCACCCGTGAGCGCCGGCACGCCCCCGCTCCGGATTCTCATCGCCCACAACCGCTATCAGGTCCGCGGCGGCGAGGATGCGGCGGTTGCCCGCGACCTCGCCGCACTCGAGCGGGCCGGCTGCGCAGTCGAGGCGGTCTATCTCGACAACGAGGCGATCGATTCCGGCCTCGCCCGGCTGCGGACGGCCCGGGAAGTGGCGTACGCGCCGCGGGGCATCGCCCGGGTGATGGCGGTCGCGCGCCGCTTCGCGCCGGACGTGGTCCACGTCCACAACTCCTTCCCGCTGCTCTCGCCGGGCATCCACGCGGTGGCCCGGGCCGCCGGCCACGCGACGGTGCAGACCCTCCACAATTACCGGCTGATCTGCCCCGGCGCCCTCCTGATGCGCGACGGGACGCCGTGCGAGATCTGCGTCACCGGCTCACCGTTCCAGGCGGTGCGGTTCGGCTGCTACCGCGGCTCGCGGGTTGGCACCCTCGCGGTCGCCCGGATGGTTGACAGCCATCGCCGGGCTGGGACCTGGCGGCGCGACGTCGACCGGTTCGTCGCGCTCACGCCCTTCGCGCGGGAGCGCTTCGTCGCCGCCGGCTTCCCGGCCGAGCGGATCCGCATCCGGGCGAACGGGCTGCCCGACCCGGGTCCCCCCTCGGACGCCCCCCGTGACGGGATCCTCTACGTCGGCCGGCTCAGCCTGGAGAAGGGCGTGCTCGTCCTCGCCGAGGCCGCCGCGCGGAGCCGGGCCCGGATCACCGTGATCGGCGAGGGGCCGCTCGCCGGCGCCCTCGCCGGGCATCCGGGCCTCGACCTGCGCGGACCCTGCGCCCCGGACGCCGTCCAGGCCGCGATGGCGCAGGCCGTCGCCGTCGTCATCCCATCCGTCTGCTACGAGGGACTGCCGATGGCGATGGTGGAGTCCTTCGCGGTCGGCACCCCGGTCGTCGCCTCGCGGATCGGATCCCTCGCGAGCCTGGTGACCGACGGCACCACCGGGCTCCTCGCCGAGGCGGGAGATCCCGCCGACCTCGCCCGGGCGCTCGACCGCATCCACAACGACCCGGCGGCCGCGACGATGGGGCGGGCCGCCCGCGCCGTCTACGAGCGCGAATGGCGCGAGGACGTCACGACGCGCGCGCTCCTCGAGATCTATCGGGAGGCCGTCGCCGCGCGGGCGGCGGACGTGCCCCATGCCAGAACGGGAACCTGACAGCGTGGCCCACGATCCGACCATCCCCTCCTTCGAGATCGGCGGCATCCCGGTCTCGGCCACCGGCATGGCCGGGCTGGTCGAGGCGGTGGGGCGGCGCCTCGCCGCCGGCCCGGCCCAGCCCGGCAGCTTCGTGGTGTTCCGCGACGCCCATGGGGTGGTGCGGGCGCAGACCGACGCGGCCCTGCGCGCCGCCCACCACGACGCCCTCCTCGTCTGCGCCGACGGGCGGCCCCTGAGCTGGATCGGCCGGTGGCGGGGCCTCTCCACGCTGCAGCAGGTGCCGGGGATCGAAGCCGTCGAGGCGGTCTGCCGGGCCGGCGCCGCCGCGGGCTGGCGGCACTACTTCCTCGGCGGGGCCGAGGGGGTCGCGGACCTGCTCGCCACGACGATGCGCGCGCGGATCCCCGGGCTGCGGGTGGCGGGCGTCGAGACACCGCCCTTCCGCCCCCTCGACACGGCGGAGATCGAGGCGATGCGCGCGCGCATCCGGGAATCGGGGGCGCAGATCGTCTGGGTCGGCCTCGGGACGCCGAAGCAGGAGCTGTTCATGGCGGCCCATGCCCCCCACCTGCCCGGCACCATCGCGATGGGCGTGGGCGCCGCCTTCGACGTCGCGACGGGGCGCATCCCGCGGGCGCCGCGCCTGCTCCAGATCGCCGGGCTCGAATGGGCCTACCGCCTCGCCCGGGAACCCCGGCGGCTCTGGCGGCGCTACCTCGACACGATCCCGCGCTTCCTGCTCATCGCCGCCCGCGACGCGCTCAGCGCCCGAACGGCGCCCCGGCCGTCCGCTCCCGGCGCATCCGGGCGAACGGGATCGTCGGCAGCCTGAGCCCGGTGCCCTCCGTCAGGGCGGAGAAGTCCATCGGGTCGACCGAACTGCGCGCCAGCGCCGGCAGGTCGCCGCCGGCGCGAGATCCCGCCGGCCCGCGGTTGCGCGCGACGGTCTGTTCCGCCTCCCGGCCCCCGTCGGTGAAGCGGAACGGGTCGCTGAGCGCCAGGAGGTTGTCGGCGAGCACGTTGCCGGTCGCGACCGCCGGGCGGTCGTAGAGGATGCCGGCGAGGGCCGGGTAGCGCGCCCGCCACGGGGCCGACCCGACCGGCATCGCCGCGTAGGCGCCGCGCAGCTCCGATTGCGGATCGCTCACGGAATCGCGGGCCCAGGTCTCGCCGCGGGAATCGACGTGGACCGCCGGGCTCGTGGCGACGAAGACGTTGCCCTCGATCCGGTTGTCGCGCCCGCCCCCGATGAAGACCGCCTGATCGACCCGCAGGAACAGGTTTCCCGTTACCGTGAAGCCGCTCGCCATGTCGTCGAGGTAGACGCCCTTGACCTCGCGATCGGTGCTGGCGCGGATGTCGTGCAGGAAGTTGCCGGCGATCACGGTGCCCCGCGCGGTCCAGTCGCGGCCGGCATAGATCGCGCCGTTGTCGGTGGCCCCGGCCAGCAGGTTCGCGATCTCGTTGCCGGTGACGCGGTGGTCGTTGCCCCGGATGTGGAGCGCGTAGGCCGGCGAATCGTGGATGTAGTTGCCGGCGACCTCTGCGCCGACCCCGTCGATGGCGACGGCCGGGTGCTGCGTCAAGCGCAGGCGGGCGTAAGCAGTGAGGCGGCTGTCGCGCAGGAACAGGCCGCCGGGAGTGAGCGCGCGGCGGTCGCCCCCCGAGAGCACCACCGCCTCGGCGCCGGTCCCTGTGATGTCGCACCGCTGGAGGCCGCCCGACTCGGCCCCCGTGAACGCCGCGCCGCGCCCGCCGGCGAAGGTCAGCACGCTGTCGGAGACCACCACGTCCCGTCCGCCGCGCACGCTCACGAGGTCGCCGCGGGCCATCGCGAGGCGCAGGCTCTCGATCCGCACATGCGCGGCACCGTCGAGGGCGAGCAGCGCGTCGGCCACCGACACCTCGACGGCCGACCCCCCTCGGGGCCAGGCGAGCAGGATTCCGCTCCTGCCGTCGCGCCACCAGGCGCCGGGCCGGTCGAGGGCGGCCAGGGCATGGACGAGGCGGACGGGCGCGCCCGGGCGGATGCCGTCGTAGGGCGCGGGGTCCACGGTGAGCCGCACGCCGCTCCCCGTCCGGGCCGTCCGCGCCACCGGGAGCGTTTCGAACAGCCAGCCCCAGCGCCAGTAGCCCTCGGCCCAGAGGTCAGGCTCGTCGCGCAGGCTCGATGCGAGGCTTTGCGGCAGGCCCGTCAGGGTGAAGCTCGACGCGTCGCCCTCCGCGACCCCGGCGAAGTCCTCCGCGGGCCAGTGCGCCGGGTGCATCGCGCCCTCGCCGTCGAAGACCTCGAAGGCGGGGGGCGACGGCGGGCCGTTGAGGACCAGGGGGACCTGGATCCGGGACGGCGCCCGCGCCGGAGCCGGCAGACGATAGGCACGGACATGGCCCCGCGCCGCCGGCGGCAGGCGGGCCGCGAGGGCGGGGTCGAGGGGGACCGGGTCGAGGCGGACGCTGCCGACGAGCCGCGCCGACCCGTCGGCCGGGCCGCGGATCACCAGGGGCGACCCGGCACTGCCGCCGTCGCCCGGGCCGAGACGCACGGCGTCGGCGAGGCGGTGGGTGCCGGGCTGGAGCGCGATGACGATCGCCGCCCGGGGATCGCGCGCGCGCCGCCGCCGGGCCTCGGCTATCGCTTCGCCCAGGCCGGCGACCCGGATCTCGGACGGGGCCGCGGCGGCCGGGCCTTGCGCCCAGCCGAGCAGAATCACGCCGAGGAGGAGCGGGACACGCATGGGCGAGCTCCGTTCAGCGCCGGTTCGGCCGCCTGACTTGCGCCGACGGGAGGGATCTGGGCGGCGCCACGCTTGAGGCCCCTACTCCGCCGCGACCGGCCGGTGCGGGCCCTCCGCCTCCGGCTCGTCCACCGTCCCGATGAAGCGGCCGAACAGGCGGCCCATCAGGCGCGACAGGTCGTCCATCAGGATGAAGATGGCGGGCACGAAGAGCAGCGAGAGCAGCGTCGAGACGATCAAGCCCGAGATCACCGCGATCGCCATCGGCGAGCGGAACTCGCCGCCGATGCCGAAGGCCATGGCGCTCGGCACCATGCCGGCCGCCATCGCGATCGTCGTCATCACGATCGGCCGGGCCCGCTTGGCGCCGGCCTCGGTGATGGCGGTGATGCGGTCGACGCCGCGGGCCATCTCCTCGACCGCGAAGTCGACCAGCATGATGGCGTTCTTCGTCACCACGCCCATCAGCATCAGGATGCCGATCACCACCGGCATCGAGATCGGCCGGTTGAAGATCAGCAGGCCGAGGATGGCGCCGCCGATCGAGAGCGGCAGCGAGAACAGGATGGTGAGGGGCTGGAAGAACGAGGCGAAGAGCAGGATCAGCACGCCGAGCACCATCATCAGGCCGGCGCCCATCGCCATCGCGAAGCCCTCGAACACCTCGCCCATCACCTCGGCGTCGCCGGTCTGGCGCAGGGAGACCCCGGGCGGCAGGTTCTTCGCCGCCGGCACCTCCATCGCCTGCTTGATCATCTCGCCGAGCGCGTCCGAGCCCTGCATGTTGGCCTCCAGCGCCACGCGGACAGCGCGGTCGTAGCGGTCGATCGCGGTCGGGCCGCGGCCGAGGCTGATGTCGGCGACCGCCGCGAGCGGCACCGAGGCGCCGTTCTTGGCCGGGACCTTCAGGCTCTCCAGCGCCGAGAGGTCGCCGCGCAGGGCCATCGGCAGCTGCACCCGGATCGGGATCTGCCGGTCGGTGGCGTTGAACTTCGCGAGGTTCTGGCCGATGTCGCCGATCGTGCCGACCCGCACCGTCTCGGCGATGGTGTCGGTCGAGACGCCGAGGTCGGCGGCGACACCGGCTTTCGGGCGGATGCGGACCTCGGTCCGGTCGAGGGGCGCCGTCGACATCACGTTGACGAGGTTCGGCAGGGCCGCGACCTCGCGCTGCATCCGCTCGGCGACGTCGGTGACGGTCGCGGTGTCGGCGCCGGCGACGATCAGGCTGAAATCGCGCTGGCCGCCCTCGCGCAGGGACCAGTAGCGCACGTCGGGCTCGTCGCGCATCAGGTCCATGATCGCCGCCTCGACGTCGGCCTGCTTGCGGACGCGGGCGTTCTTCGGCGTCAGGTTGATGGTGAGGGTGGCGAGCCGCACCTCCTTCTTGCCCGGCAGCTGGCGGCCGCCGTCGACGAAGACCGAGGCGACCTCCGGCAGGGTGCGGATGCGCTGGGCGATCCGGTCGGTGACCGCGATCGTGTCGTCGAGGCGGGCGCCCGGCGGCAACTCCACCACCATCAGGGTGCGGGCGGCATCCTCCTTGGGCAGGAAGCCGGCGGGCAGGAGGCTCGTCGACATGATCGAGGCGGCGAAGAGCGCGAGGCCGACCACCAGGGTCACGAACTTGTGCCGCACCGACCACCGCACGACGCGGTTGTAGGTCCGCATCACCGGCCCCTCGCGCTCCTCGTGGTGGCCATGGTCGCGCAGGAAGTAGGCCGCCATCATCGGGGTGATGAGGCGGGCGACGAGCAGCGACATGAAGACGGCGGCCGCGATGGTCAGGCCGAACTGCTTGAAGTACTGGCCTGCGATGCCGCCCATGAACGACACCGGCGCGAAGATCGCGACCAGCGTCGCGGTGATCGCGATGACGGCGAGGCCGATCTCGTCGGCGCCCTCGATGGCGGCCCGGTAGGGCGACTTGCCGAGCCGGATGTGGCGGACGATGTTCTCGATCTCCACGATCGCGTCGTCGACCAGGATGCCGGTGACGAGGGTGATGGCGAGCAGGCTCACCGCGTTGAGCGAGAAGCCCATGGCGCTCATCGCCCAGAAGGTCGGGAAGACCGAGAGCGGCAGCGCCACCGCGGCGATCAGCGTGGCGCGCCAGTCGCGCAGGAACAGGAACACCACCAGCACCGCGAGGGCCGCGCCCTCCATCAGGCTGTGCATGGCGGATTCGTAGTTGCCGATGGTGTTGGTGACGGAGCTGTCGATCCGGTCGAAGCGCACGCCCGGATAGGCCTTGGCGAACTCGTCGATCTTCTTCGCCACCACCTCGGCGACCGAGGCGTCGCTGGCGCCGTTCGCCCGCGAGATCGCGAAGGCGACCACCGGCTCGCCGTTGAGGCGCGCGAAGGTGCGGGGCTCCTCGGCCCCGTCGCTCAAGGTGGCGAGGTCGTCGAGGCGCACCTTGCGCCCGCCCGGCAGCACGATCGAGGTCGCGGCCAGGGTCTCGAGGGTCGAGGAGGCGGCGAGCGTGCGGATCGACTGCTCCTGGCCGCCGACCTCGGCCCGGCCGCCGGCCATGTCGGCGGAGGTCAGGCGCAGCTGCCGGTTCACGTCCGCCGCGGTGATGCCCAGCGCCAGCAGCCGGTCGGGCTTCAGGGTCACCCGCACCTCGCGGGCGACGCCGCCGAGGCGCTCGACGCCGCCGACGCCGCGCAGGCCCTGGATCTGGCGCGCCACCACGTCGTCGACGAACCAGGACAGGTCCTCCGGCGTCATCGCGGGGGCGGACGCCCCGTAGACCATGATCGGCAGGCCGGCGATCTCGACCCGGGTGATGATCGGCTCGTCGATCGTCCGCGGCAGGTTCATCCGGATCTTGGCGATCGCGTCCTTGACGTCGTTGACCGCGCGGTCGGTGTTCACCTCGAGCCGGAACTCGATCGTGGTGGCCGAGGTGCCCTCGGTGATCGACGAGATGATGTGCTTGACGCCCTTCACCCCCGCCACCGCGTCCTCGACCCACTTGGTGACCTGGGTCTGCAGCTCGCTCGGTGCGGCGCCGGCCTGCGTCACCGTCACCGAGACGATCGGGATGTCGATGTTGGGAAAGCGGGTGATCGGCAGGCTGCGGAAGCTCACGAGGCCGAGCAGCCCGAGCACCAGGAACAGCACGATCGAGGGGATCGGCTTGCGGATCGCCCAGGCGGAGACGTTCAGGCGCATCTGGCGGGCCCGGTCAGGAGAGAACGAGAGCATCGTCGGCGACGATGCGGCATGAGAATCGCGCTGCGAGGCCCGATCGCGTGACGGTCGGATCGCGCAGCGGCGTCAGGGACGTCCGGCCTCGGCGGTGGCCGGGAGCGCGGGGTAGATCGGGCGCACCCGGTCGCCGTCGCGCAGGAAGCTGCCGGCCCGGGCCACCACGGCGTCGCCGGCCCGGACCCCGTCGCGGGCCTCGATGAAGCCGCCGGCCGAGAGGCCGGTGCGGATGGCGCGGGCCTCGACCCGCTCACCATTCACCACCAGCACGGTCGGGCCCGACGGCCCGTAGACCACGGAGGCCAGCGGCACGGCGACGCCGGTGCGGCGCGCCGCCTCGACGGCGCCGCGGGCGAAGGCGCCAATGCGCAGGCGCGGATCGGCCTCGAGCCGGATCCGGACCTTGCCGAGGCGCGTCGCCCGGTCGATCTCCGGGTAGACCACCCGGACGCGCCCGGACACCGCGACCGGTCCTTCCGGCGTGTCGAGATCGAGGCTCGCGGGAGCGCCGGCGCGCAAGCGGGCGAGCCCGGTCTCCGGCACCTCGCCCTCGAGCTCGATCTCGCCGCGGGCGATCAGCCGGAACAGCGGCTCTCCCGAGGCGCTGGCGGTGGCGCCGACCCGGGCGGTGCGGCGGCTGACGATGCCACCCTCCGGCGCCCGGATCTCGGTGCGGGCGAGCTTCAGCTCGAGTTCGCTGCGCTGGGCCCGCGCCTGAGCGAGGTCGGCCTGCGCGATGGCGAGCCCGTTGCGGGCGGCGGAGAGCTTGCCCTCGGCCGCCCTCGCCGTCGAGACCCGCTGCTCCAGCACCGCGGCGGTGGCGTTGCCGGTCTTCATCAGCGCCTGGGCCCGCTCCAGGGAGAGCGCGGCCTCGACCTGCGCCGCCTCGACCTGCACGATGGTGCTGCGCGCCTGCTCGACCGCGCCCTCGGCCCGGGCGATGGCGGCGGCGTTCTGGGTGAGCTGGGTGTCGATCATCTCGCGGGAGAGCCGCGCCAGCACGGCGCCCTTGGCGACCCGGTCGCCCTCCTCGACCAGCAGCTCGGTGATGCGGCAGCCCTCGATCTCCGGCGAGACCAGGATCTCGTCCCGCGGCACCAGAGTGCCGGTGACGACGGCCCGCTCGACGATCTCGCGCTCGGAGGCCACCGCGACGGTGACGGCCGGGGCGGGCGCCGCCGCGACGACGGGACCGGCCGCGCGCGTGCCGTCGGCGGCACGGGCCGGAACGGGGAGGCAGGCCGCCATGAGGACCGGGAGGACGGCCGAGCGGATGGGCAGGCCGCCGGCGCGGCGATGGAGGCGGGTCATCGGGCGGGTTCCGGGTTGGACGGTGCGGCGCCCGTCGGGTCGAAGCGGCCCTCGAGCGCCGCCCCGATCAGGGTCAGCATGGCGTCGATGATCGGGCCGGGGGAGAAATCGGGAGAGAGGGCGCGCCGGACCATGATGCCGTCGGCCATCACCATCGCCAGCCGGGCGAGGAGCTCGGGGTCGGCCCGGAGCGCCCCGGGGCCGGAATGGCGAGCACCGGCCTGGCGGTAGAGGTCGGAGAGCCGCGCCGCGATCTCACGCTCGAAATCCCGGCAGATCGCCGCCATCGCGGGATTGCGGGTCGCCTCGGCCCACATCTCCAGGCAGAGCACCGCCTTCTCGGCCGGCGCATCGGCGAGGTGGCGCCGGGCGAGGCCCGCGAAGGCCTCCATGAGGTCGGGCGTTGCCTCGATACCGGCGAAATCCTCGGCCACGCTGGCCCGGTCGCGCTCCGCCAGGCCGGCGACGATCGCGTCCTTGGACGGGAAGTAGCGGTAGAGGTTGCCGGGGCTCATGCCGGCCTCCGCAGCCACGTCGTGCATCGTGGCGCGGTGAAAGCCGTGGCGGACGAAGCAGCTCTCCGCCGCGTCGAGGATGCGGGTGCGGCGCTCCTCGGTGGAGTCGAGCCGGGCGGTGGTGGGATGCGGAGGCAAGCGACGACGCCTTGAGAATGAACGTTCATTCTCTACACCCAAATGCGGAGTTCCCGCAACGTTCGATCCCGTGCAACCTCCCCCGACCGGCACGCGTTAGAAGTCCGGATATCAGTCTTCAGTGGGAGGACATGTTTCATGGCCATCTTCCAGGTCAGGCAGGCCGCGACGGGCGCGATCCTCTGGACCGGCGGCGCCGAGAACGAGCAGCAGGCCCTCGACGCGATGGCGCGCGAGGCGGGCTACTCCGACTTCTCGGCGATCCCGGAATCGCTGCGCGGTGCGGGCACCAAGGTCGACCGTCTCAACCTTGGCTGATCCAAGGGCCTCGGCGCGGCCGAGGCTCGCACCGATCTGCCGCCACCATGGAGGCCGGGTTCGCCCCGGCTTTTTTCATGCTTACGGGATGATCGGCACCGAATGGTTAAGGAAAGGTTGCCATACGGCGTCGCCCCGCGTTCGGTTACCGCATCACGCTCGCCCGCTACAAGGCGGATCTCGCGCGCCGACACGCCCGTCAGGAGAGGAAAGGCCGGGATCAGACATCGCGAGGTCCGCGGATCTGGACGGTCCGCTCCCTGGGCGGGCTTCGGCAGGAGCAGTGGCCGTTTTGCCACGCAAACCTGCGGCAGACCGAAAAATTCTATGAGCGAAGCGTTGGCTTGCCAGCGCAAGGCCACTTCGGCCATCAAATCCTTCGCGCACCGAGATCGTGGGCCATCCTAGAGGAGCCTCGGAGAGGCCCGATCGCTGGGTGCCGCCGGCCTGCCGTGCCGTAGCGCGGGCGGGCCGTTTTCTCAGATTCGCCGCTTTTTCCGCCTACCTCCGACAGGCCGGCTCCCGCGACCGGCCTCGTTAACCGTGCGGATGGCGGCTCGGCGCATGATCGGACAGGCCTCCGGCCCGCCCGGCGCGCCCCCGGGCGGCCACCGCCATCCCCGCGAGCGCGTCTCACCGCCGATGATCCGCTTCGACAACGTCACCAAGATCTACAAGACGGACGGGTACCGCCGCACCATCCTCGACCGGGCCTCCCTGACCCTGAAGCCCGGTGTGAGCTACGGCATCCTCGGCATCAACGGCGCCGGCAAGTCGACGACGATGCGGCTGATGTCCGGCAGCGAGCTGCCGACCCGGGGGCGGGTGATCCGCACCATGCGCGTGTCCTGGCCGCTCGGCTTCGCGGGCGGCTTCCATCCGATGATGACGGGACGCGAGAACGTGATCTTCGTCGCCCGCATCCACGGCGAGGATCCGCGCAAGGTGCTGGCCTTCGTAGAGGACTTCGCCGAGCTCGGCGACTACATGAACGTGCCGATCCGCAACTACTCGTCCGGCATGGGGGCGCGGCTCGCCTTCGGCATGAGCATGGCGATTCCCTTCGACTGCTACCTCGTCGACGAGATCACCGGCGTCGGCGACGCGCGCTTCGCCAAGCGCTGCGAGGAGGTGTGGAGCAAGCGGCGGGCGAACGCCGACATCATCATGTGCTCGCACTCGATGGACACGATCCGCGACTACGCCTCGCAAGGGATCGTGCTGGCGAACGGCCGCGCCGTGATCTATCCAGACATCAACGACGCGATCGAAGTCTACCAGCGCCTCAACCAATGAGCGCCGCGCCTCCCTTCGCCGCCCCTGCCGGCCGGTGCGCCCCGCGCCCCGGCCCTGCCCGCAGCCGGAACCCCCTGTCATGACCATCGACGCCCGCAATCCGGAAGGCAAGGCGCTCAGCCCCGCCGACCGCTCCCGGCTGATCGGCGAGGCCCTGCGGCAGGCGGCCCGGGTGTCGCGCTTCTCGAACCCGAACAAGTCCACCATCCGGACGATCCGGGCGCAGCAGCGCCGGGACATTGTCACCCCGCTGCTGTTCCTGTTCCTGTTCGTGATCCCGGCCGTCGCGAGCACGGTGTTCTTCGGCCTCTACCTCTCGGACCGCTACGTGACCGAGGCGCGGTTCGCCCTGCGGCCGGCGATCGGCGGGGCCGAGAAGGCCACGCCGGACCAGGTCGGCACCACCTCGAGCATCCCGTCCCAGATGATCGCCCAGGATTCAATGATCATCGGCGAGTACATCAAGAGCCGGGCGATGATCGAGGTACTCGAGCGCGCGCTGCCGCTGCGGCAGATGTTCTCCCGCGACGACATCGACCACTATTCCCGCTTCGATCCGGAGAAGCCGATCGAGAAACTCGTCCGCTACTGGCACGATCGGGTCAAAGTCAACGTCGAGAACTCTGGCCTGATCGAGGTCGCGATCAACGCCTTCAGCCCGGACGATTCCCTGGCGCTGAGCCGGGTCGTGCTGGCCGAAAGCGAGCGGCTGGTGAACCAGCTCACGGCCCGGGCCCGCAACGACGCCCTGGCGGAGAGCGAGCGCGAGATGAAGCGCGCCGAGGAGCGGCTGACGAAGCTGCACCTGGCGGTGCGCGACCTGCGCAACCGGGACGGCGTCCTCGACGCCCAGAAGGCCAACGACACGAACTTGAAGATGATCGCGGAGATCCGCTCCCAGCGGATCGGCCTGGCGGTGAAGCTCAGCCTGCTCCAGCGCGACCTGCGGGACGACAGCCGCAGCATCCAGGACCTCAAGGCGCAGATCGCGCAGCTCGACGAGACCATCGCCCGCATCGAGCGTGAGGCGGTCAACCAGGACCCGGAGCAGCGTCGGGTGCTCTCGGCCACGCTCACCAAGTTCGAGGAGCTCGACGCCGAGCGCAAGACCGCCGAGAAGTACTATGCCGCGACGATCTCGGCCCGGGAGCGTTCCCGGATGATTGCCGACCGTCAGATCGAGTTCTTCAGCATGATCGTCGAGCCGGTGCGGGCCGAGTCGTCCCAGCAGCCGCGGCGCACTCTCTACATCAGCATCTCGGTGGCCCTCTCGGCCCTGGCCTTCGGCCTCTCCGTCCTGTTCCGCAAGCTCCTCGCCTGACCGAAGCAGACCTGCACGGCGCGATTCTGCTTCGGCTTTTGTTTCTGCGTCGTTGTCTCCGCCGGACCGGTCACCAGTCCGGCGGAGACAACGACGCTCGGCGCCCGCGCGCGGGCGCGCCGTCGATCTCGAAAGCCCCGCCGGCGGACCTGGTGGGGTACGGAACTGCCATGCACGCCCCCGCCCCGTCCGGCTGGACGCTCTTCCGCAACCGTGACTTCCGGCTCTTCGGCGGCGCCCGCTTCCTTTCCGGCCTGGCCTACCAGATGCTGGCGGTGGCGGTCGGCTGGTTCGTCTACGACCTCACCCGCAGCGCGCTGGCGCTGGGCCTCGTCGGCCTGGCGAGCTTCGCGCCGGCGATGCTCGGGGCCCTCGTCACCGGCCACGTCGCCGACACCTACGACCGGCGCCGGGTCGCGGCCCTCGCCTACGGGCTCCTGGCGCTCGCCGGCCTCGGCCTGATGGCGCTGGCCGCCTCGGGCGCCGCGCCGGTCTGGCCGGTCTACGCCCTGATGGTCCTCGTCGGCACGGCCCGGGCCTTCGCCAACCCGGCGAGCCAGGCGCTGCTGCCGACGCTGGTGCCGCGCGAGCAGTTCGGCAGCGCCATCGCGCTCAACTCCTCCCTGTGGCAGAGCGCCTCCGTCACCGGCCCGGCGCTGGGCGGCCTGCTCTACGCCCTCGGGCCCGCGGTGGTGTTCGGTCTCGCGGCGGCGTGCTTCGGGCTCGCCGCGCTGAGCGTCGCCGGCATCCGCCCGCCGTCCGCCGCCGTCACCGCCCGGCCAGCCCTGACCTGGGGCACGCTGCTCGCCGGACTGACCTACATCCGCTCGCAGCCGGTCGTGCTCGGCGCCATCACCCTCGACCTCGTGGCGGTGCTGCTCGGGGGCGCCACCGCGCTCCTGCCGATCTTTGCCCAGGAGGTGCTCCTCGTCGGCCCCCTCGGCCTCGGGCTCCTGCGCAGCATGCCGGCCTTCGGCTCGGTCGCAATGGCGATCCTCCTCGCCCACCGCCCCCTCACCCGCGGGGTCGGGCCGCGGCTCCTCATCGCGGTCGGGGTCTTCGGCCTCGCCACGGTGGGTTTCGGCCTCTCGACCTCCCTGCCGCTGTCGATGGCCTGCCTGTTCGTCACCGGAGCTGCCGACATGGTCAGCGTCTACGTGCGCCAGAGCCTGGTGCAGGGCGAAACGCCGGACGCGATGCGGGGCCGGGTCGCTGCGGTCAACACCGTGTTCATCGGCGCCTCGAACGAGCTCGGCGAGTTCGAATCCGGCACGCTGGCGGCCCTGGTCGGTGCCGTGCCGGCGGTGGTGGTCGGCGGCGTCGCGACGGTGGCGGTGGCGGCGCTGTGGGGGCGGCTATTTCCGGCCCTGCGCCGGCGCGATCACCTGATCACCTAACGACCACGTCGCCCGGCCCGGATCCGGGCCGGAGGCTCGCCTGCGACAAGGAATGCCGACGCGGGCACGTCCGATGTCGAGCTCTTCGGAAGCCACGAAGCGGTCCGGCTCGCGTCGACGTGTCGAGCCGTGCCGGGAGATCGGGAATGGACCGCGACCGCTGGCGTCGCTCCCCGGACCGACGATCGATCAGGCTCCGCCTGCCGGGTGCAGCGACAGCACCCGCCCGACCCGCTCCCGCGGCGGAGCGCCGTCCCGCCGGCACTCGGCCACCGCCGCCCGGGCGGCATCGACCGCGAGGATGAGCGCACTCATCGTGCGAATGTCGGTGGAGTGGGCGCGGGCATGCCGCACGACGTCGATGACGAGGCCGTCGATCTCGACCGCGAGGGCGGTCAGCGCCGCCTCGTCCTGCGTCGCCCGGGCCTCGGTGAGGATCGCCAGCAGGCGGTCGAGGACGGCGTCGATGCGGGCGCGCTGCTCGCGGGCGAGGCGCTGGCCGAGCCAGGCCACCGCCGAGCCGAGGCCGCCGCCGAAGAACGCCACCAGGTAGACCCAGTCCTCGTAGCGCTGCAGGAAGGTCTGCTGCTCGCGCTCGTAGTAGTCGACCGCGCCGGGATGGATCGGCAGGCGGGCGCTGGTCGCCTCGGCGGCGCTGTCGAATTCCGGTGCCTTCATCAGGTTGGCAGTCGAGGACATCGCGGCGAGGCGCGAGCGCAGCTCGAACAGGTGCTGGGTCACGCTCGCGGCGGTGTCGCGGCTCAGGGAGGCCCGGGCCATCAGCCGGTAGGAGGCGCCGACGGTCTTGACGTCGTCGTCCGGCCGCTTCGGGCGGCCGCCGAAGGTGCCGGCCGCGATGGTGACGGATTGCAGCTCCGGCAGGCGCTGCACGATGGCCTCGCCGTCGGGAATCGCGACGATCACCGCGCCGCGGCCGGGCGAGGCGGATTCCACCGCCTGCACCACCCGGGCGGCGGATTTCGCCGAGGGGGCGGCGATCACCGCGGCGGCGTCGATCCGGTGCTCGGCGAGGGCCGCCGCCACCTCCGAGGCCCGCAGCGGCACCACGGCGACGCTGCCGGGGGCGGTCGGCGCCGTGTCGGCCGGGACCGGCGTCAGGGCGTAGTAGGCGAGCAGGCTCGCGACCAGGGGCTGGTCGGCGCCGTGATGGGCGACGAGGCCGAGGCGCTTGCCGGCGAGGTCCGGGAAGGCCTGGATGCCGGAATCGGGTGGAGCGGCCACCACCAGGGCCTCGTCGTGCAGCACCGCCAGCGTCAGCCCGTTCTCGGGCAGGCGCACGTCGGGCCGCACCACGGCGAGGTCGGCCCGGCCGCTCTGGAGCGCCGCGGCGCTGTCGCGCACGTCGTCGCACGGCACGACCTCGAGGCGTATATCCTCCCGGGCGCGGGCGAGCGCGTCGGCGTAGGCCTGGATCAGATGGGATTCCACCCGGTCCCGCGGGCCGACCGCGACCCGCAGGGTGGTCGGCCGCGACAGGTAGAGCACCGCGCCGGCCACGGCCCCGAGGACGAGGGCCGCCAGGAGGAAGAAGGATTCACGCTTGTGCAGAAACGCCGGCATCACCCCTCGCACGGGTCCGGGGCGGACGCCACCGCCGGGACGGAGGCGATCCGGGACGGGGACGAAGAAGCCGGCCGCGATGGCGGATTGAGGGCGGCGCGGCCGATCACCCCGGCCTATCTCGAGCGGGCGGCCCTGTACTACCTCGAACGCTACGGCGCCTCGGCCGAGATGCTGCGCCGCGTGCTGCGGCGGCGGGTCGAGACCCGCTGCCGGCTGCGCGGCGAGGCGCCGGGCGACTTTGCCGAGATGGTCGAGGCGGTGGTCGCCCGCGCGCTCGGGGCCGGCCTCGTCGACGACGCCGCCTTCGCGGCCGCCAAGGTGCGCTCCCTGCGCCGCCGCGGCGGCTCGGCCCGGGCGATCGGCGCCAAGCTCGCGGCCAAGGGCGTCGACCGCGACACCGTCGGCGCGGCGCTCGCGGAGGAGGCAGGAGCGGAGGGCAGCAGCGAGGACCAGGCCGCCCGCGCCTATGCCAGGCGCCGCCGCCTTGGCCCGTTCCGGCCGGAGGCCGCCCGGGCCGCCGCGCGGGAGCGTGATCTCGCCGCGATGGCGCGTGCGGGCTTCGCCCTCTCCCTCGCCCGCCGGGTGATCGATGGCGACCTGGAGGATGACCTTGCGATGCCGTGACCTACCTGAGGCCGGGACCGAGCGGGCGCCATGACGGCCCCGCCGCGTCCGGGGCCGGGATGCGGCCTCGCGCCAGTTCACGGGAGACGAGCATGAACCGCAAGGCGAGCGCCGTTTGGCAGGGCAGCGGCAAGGACGGCAAGGGTCAACTGACCACCCAGTCGGGGGTGCTGTCGAGCAATCCCTACGGCTTCAACACCCGCTTCGAGAACGAACCGGGCACCAACCCGGAGGAGCTGATCGCCGCCGCGCATGCGGGCTGCTTCACCATGGCGCTGGCCTTCCAGCTCCAGGGCGCCGGCTTCACCGCCGACGAGCTGCGCACCGAGGCGGTGGTGAGCCTGGAGAAGGACGGCGAGGGCTTCACCATCACCCAGTCGGCCCTGACCCTGACGGCCAAGATCCCGGGCATCGACCAGGCGAAGTTCGACGAGCTCGCCGGAATCGCCGAGAAGAACTGCCCGGTCTCGAAGGTGCTCAACGCCAAGATCAGCCTGAAGGCGACGCTTCAGGCCTGAGACGCATGACGGGTGCGCCCGGCACAAGGAGCCGGGCGCGTTCGCCTCACAGCATGCTGGGCAGGATGCGGTCCGGCGGCCGGTGGCCGTCGAGGAAGGTCTTGATGTTGATGATGACCTTCTCGCCCATGTCGACCCGGCTCTCGTGGGTGGCCGAACCCATATGCGGCAGGAGCACCACCTTGCCGGCCCGGGCGAGCTTGACGAGGCGCGGGCTCACCGCCGGCTCCTGCTCGAACACGTCGAGGCCCGCGCCCGCGATGTCGCCGACTTCGATCAGGCGGGCGAGCGCGGTCTCGTCGATCACCTCGCCGCGGGCGGTGTTGACCACCACGGCCTCGGGCTTGAGGAGCTTCAGGCGGCGGGCCGAGAGCAGGTGGTAGGTCGCCGGGGTGTGCGGGCAGTTGACCGAGACGATGTCGACCCGCGCCAGCATCTGGTCGAGGGATTCCCAGTAGGTCGCCTCGAGGTCGCTCTCGATCCGGGCGCCGACCCGGCGGCGGTTGTGGTAGTGGATCGACAGGCCGAACGCCTTGGCGCGGCGCGCCAGCGCCTGGCCGATGCGGCCCATGCCGACGATGCCGAGGCGCTTGCCGGTGATGCGGCGACCGAGCATCCAGGTCGGCGACCAGCCCCCCGTCCAGGCATCCTCGGGGATGATCCGGGCGCCCTCGGTGACACGGCGTGCCACCGAGAGGATCAGCGCCATCGTCATGTCGGCGGTGTCCTCGGTCAGCACGCCCGGCGTGTTGGTGACCGTGATGCCGCGCTGGAGCGCCACGCCGATGTCGATGTGGTCGACGCCATTGCCGAAATTGGCGATCAGGCGCAGGTTCGGCCCGGCCTGGGCGAGCAGCGAGGCGTCGATCTCGTCCGTGACGGTGGGCACCAGCACGTCGGCCTCCTGCAGGGCCTGCGCCAGGGCGCCGCCGGTGAGCGGCGTGTCCTCGTGGTTGAGGCGCGCGTCGAACAGCTCGCGCATCCGCGTCTCCACGACGTCCGGCAGGCGCCGGGTGACCACCACGAGCGGCTTGCGCTTCAACGACATGATCCCTCCCTCGCCCCCAGGCAGCTCGGCGTCCGGCCTGCCCGCGCGACACGCGACACGGCGCCCGCACCCCTACGATAGGCGACGCAGCGGCCCGGCGAAAAGCCCCGCCTTGGTGCGGCCCGGCCGAACTCGATACGTTCCGTTAACCACGTCCCGGCGATAGGGACCGGTACGCTACGCTCGAACCGGCCGGGGCGCCGCACCCGGCGGCCTCTCTAGCAGAGGTTGACCGGAAGACAATCCGCGCCGCGGCCCCGGCGCGGCCGGATGGGAGACCGACAGCCGATGCGCCACCCGCGCCTCCTCGCCACCCTGACGCACGCGGCCCTGCTGCTCGCGCCGTTGGCGGCTCCGAGCCCCGCCGCGGCGCAGGCGCCTGCCACCACCCCTGCCGGCCCCCCCGGCGTGGTCGGGATCAGCATCGGCCCGGCGACGAAGCTGCCGCTGCCGCGCTACGTCAGCCTGAAGACCGACCGGGTGAACCTGCGCGAGGGGCCGTCGAAGGACCACCGCACCCTGTGGGTGTTTCAGCGGGCGGGGCTGCCGGTCGAGATCGTGGCCGAGTTCGAGACCTGGCGCCGCATCCGCGATTCCGAGGGCACCGAGGGATGGGTGCTGCACTCGCTGCTCTCCGGCCGGCGCACCGCCGTGGTGCTGAACCGCGGGGGTGCCGACAAGAGCGCGCCGGTGCCGCTCTACGACCGGGCCGATGCCGGCAGCGGCGTGGTGGCCCAGCTCCAGGCCGGGGTGATCGGCAGCGTGAAGACCTGCGACGGCACCTGGTGCCGCCTCGTGGTGGCGCTGCCGCAGAAGCGCGGCGACGTCGACGGCTACATGCGCCAGGACCGGCTCTGGGGCGTCTATCCGAACGAGAAGGTGGAGTGACGCGAGAAGGGCCGCGTCCCTGCCGGGAGCGCGGCCCTCGAAGAACTCGCGTGTGCGGGTGGGGTCAGGCCCGGCCGCCGCGGCGGCCGGGCCT
>NZ_LABY01000158.1 GCF_001043975.1 Methylobacterium variabile | reverse complement strand
GCCGTCGCCGCGGCGGGAGGGGGTGCCGACGGCGATGAAGACCGCGTCGGCACCGGCGACGGCCTCGGCGAGGTTGGTGGTGAAGGCGAGGCGCTCCTGGCGGACGTTGTCGGCGACCAGGGCGTCGAGGCCGGGCTCGTAGATCGGGATGCGGCCGTCCTTGAGGGCGGCGATCTTCTCCGGGGCGGTGTCGACGCACACGACGGTGTGGCCGAAATCCGCAAAGCACGCCCCAGACACAAGGCCGACATAGCCGGACCCCACCATCGCAACGCGCATCTCACGTCCTCCTGGCAGCGGCGCGGAGCGCGCCCATCGGCCGCGACCGACCGGACCTCCGCGACGGTCCGGCCACGGTCGAGTGCCCGGCCTCGTGCGGGCCCTCGCGCATCGCTGTAGCGTTGCAGTGCAGCGCGGGCAACGGGCGCCGCACCGTCACCAGAGGCGGAACAGCGCCTTCGCGCGGGCGAGGTTAGGGTTGTAATAGGGGTCGTTGCGCAACTCGGGGCCCCAGCGCTCGGTCATGGTGGCGACCTCGGCCTCGAAGCGGGCGCGCTTCTCGGGCGTGTCCTCCTTGCCGCGGCTCTTCGACTCGTGGTGCGTCAGGGCGGCGTGGGGTGTCCAGATCACGCTGTAGCCGGCCCGGCGCACCCGCAGGCAGAGGTCGATGTCGTTGAAGGCGACGGCGAGGTGCTCGGCGTCGAAGCGGCCGGCGGACTCGAACACCTCGCGGCGGGTCATCAGGCAGGCGCCGGTGACCGCCGAGACCTCCTGCGCGATCACCATGCGGCCGAAATAGCCCGGGTCGTCGGGCCCGATGTCGGGGTGGCTGTGGCCGGCGACGCCGCCGACGCCCAGGACCACGCCGCCATGCTGGAGGGTGCCGTCCGGATAGGACAGCTTGGCACCCACCGCACCCACCGCCGGCTCGACCGCGATCGAGGCCATCTCGCCGAGCCAGCCCGGCTCGCGCACCTCGATGTCGTTGTTGAGGAAGAGGAGCAGAGGTCCGCTCGCGGCGGCAGCGCCGTCGTTCGACAGGGCGGAGAAGTTGAAGGGGCCGGGCCGCGACAGCACCCGGACCCGCGGATCGGCTGCGGCGGCCTCGAGCAGCCCCAGGGCCGAGGGCTCGGTGCTGCCGTTGTCGACCACCACGACCTCGATATCGGGGTAATCGGTGCCGCGAAGCAGGCCGTCCAGGACGACGCGGAGCAGCTCGGCCCGGTCCCGGGTCGGGATGATCACCGAGACCCGGGGGGCCGGATCGGGCAGGGCCCGCACCAGCCGGTTGAAGCCGAGCGGGCCCCGCTCGACCCGGTGCGGCCAGCCGCGCCGCGCCACCAGTTCCTCGAGGGCCCGCAGCCGCGCCGCCTCGGCACGCGCCAGGAAGGCGTCCGAGAAGGTGCCGGAGCCGATCGCGGTGCGCCAGTGATAGAGGATCACCGGCAGGTGGCGGACGCGCCGGGGCTCGAGGTGATCGCTCAGGCGCAGGAGCAGGTCGTGGTCCTGGCTGCCCTCGAAGCCCGGGCGCAATCCGCCCACCGCCTCGATCAGGCTGCGGCGCACCACCGTCAGGTGGTTGAGGTAGTTCTGCCCGTAGAGCAGCTCCGGATTCCAGTCGCCCTTGAAGTGCGGCTCGAAGCGCCGGCCGTCGGCATCGATCTTGTCCTCGTCGCTGTAGATCAGGTCGAGGTCGGGCTCGCGCCGGATCGCCTTGGCCACCTCGTAGAGGGCGTGGGCCGGCAGCACGTCGTCGTGGTCCATGAAGGCGACGTAGGCGCCGTGGGCGAGCGTGAGCGCCGTGTTGGTGGCGGCCGCGATGTGGCCGTTCTCGGGCCGTCGCTCGACGCGGATGCGGGGGTCGGCCGCGGCGGCCCGGGCGAGCACGCGCGGCACCGCCGGATCGGTCGAGGCGTCGTCGGCGATGCAGAGCTCCCAGTGCGGGTAGAGCTGCTCTTGAACCGAGCGCAGGGCCTCCTCCAGCACCTTCGGCTCGGGATTGTAGACCGGCATCACCACCGAGATCAGGGCTGTGTCGCGCCACTGCGCCACCTCGGCCTCGATGCGGGCGCGGTCGGCCTCGCTCAGGGTGTCGAAGTGGCGGACCCAGGTGTCGTAGGCGGTCAGCCCGGGCGGCACGAGGGCGCGGGCGAGGCGGTGCTGCGAGCGCACCCGCTTGCCGACGGAGCGCCAGAACAGGGCCTGGGCGGTGAGCACCGGCCGGCGCAGGGCCGCCCGGCCGACCAGCGCGAGGCGGCTCCGCACCGTGACGGTGAACTCGGTGATGCTGAGCGCCGGCTCGCCGAGCATCGGCGTCAGCCGTAAGGACGTCGTGCCGGCGGGAAGCCGCCCGAGCCAGGTGAAGCGCCCGTGACCGAAGGCCCGCTCGGACAGGCTGGTGCCCTGCGGGCCCTCCGGCCCCTCGGCGAGGGCGGTGAGTTCGACCCGGCTGAAGGCGCCGTGGTTCTCGTCCTTGAAGGCGATGCTGACCCAGCGTGCGCCGAGCTCCAGATCCGCCACGTCGAGGCTGAGGGCCTCGGTCCCGAACTCGAGCCGGAGGCGGGCGAAGTCCCGGGCGACGGCGCGCCCGCGGGCGACGCGGATCGTCGCCCGCAGGGGGGTGGCGGGGGAAACGGTCTGGGCTGTCACCTGTCCTCGCGCCTCCAGGGGCCGCATGGCCGGCCGCGACAGGATGGCCGCCCGACGCCCGGCAGCGCCATCATCATCAATGAAATCAAATGGTTATATCGAGTCTTGCGGTCGGACGTGTAGCAGGGGGGCGGCACGGCTGGCAAGGGGAGCCGCCCCTGCGGGAACCGGGCCGGACTTCCGGTCCCGCATCGAGGGCTGACGACACCTCCGTTCCTGAGTGGGCCGGGACCGGCACCCGCGCCCCGGGCGCGGAGCCAGGGTGCGGGCCGCGCCGGGAACGCGCAGGGCAGTGAGAGGCGCCCACGGACTACGACGGCCATCTGCCGGCCGACCCCGCGCGGCGTCGAACGGCAGGCGGAATCGCTTCGCCCACATAGGCGGAACGTGAGAAAGCGAGACGGCGAAGAACCGGCTTGCCACCCATCCGAACAGCCTCTATATGCCCTCTCACACCGGGGCCGCGGCAAGCGGCTTCGGAGGGCGCGTAGCTCAGCGGGAGAGCACTACGTTGACATCGTAGGGGTCACAGGTTCGATCCCTGTCGCGCCCACCACTTAACTTCCTGAGAGCGCTCAGGACGTTTTGTGAGAATTCCGGATCTGCGACGTGATTCCGGGTTCATCGAACCTCGGAGCCGCGGATCAAGGGGCCACCGCAGGTTCGATCCGGGAGTGTCGCCCCGGTCGCTGAACCTGACTCGGCAGTCATGAAACCGGCCCGTCGTAGAGACGCAGGTCGGTTTTTTGCCGTTCCGGCCCACCCTTTCCGGTCCGGTCATGGCCCTCGCCCTCCTGCCTTCCGTTCTCGCCTGATCCCGCGGCTCCGCCAGCCTTTCGCCCGGCGTGCCGCCCTGTACGCGCTCGCGTTCGCGGCCAGCTCCGCATCCCGGACGTCCGATCGGAGCCAGCGCGGACGAATAAGATCGTCCGGCGCCGGAACTCGGCCGGGCAGGGGGAACCGGCCCGTCGCGACGCGAGCCGACGCTCGCCGCGCCGCAATCCCGCACGTTCTCCTCCGCAAAATCGACACCGGCCGAACCGAGCAGGCGGGCCGCCCCGTTCGGGTGCGCGGAACCCCTTTCATGCTCCCACTGGATGTTTCGGCCCTCTGGCTCGCCGCCGGAGCGGGCCTCGATGCCTTCGGCGCGGCCGGCTTGGCCTTTGGCGCAGCCGCCGGCCTGATGCCGCGCCGCGGCTTGATCCTGCTGGCCTCGGCCGCCTCGTCGACCTGCTTCGGCGCTCATTACCTGTCCCTCGGCTCGCCCACGGCCACGGCCATGAGCGCGGTCGCCGTCGGGCAGAACCTGCTCGCGGCGCGATTCGTGCGGGAAGAGGGCAGCCCGCCCTGGCTCACCGGCCTGTTCGGCGCCGTGTTCGTCCTCGTCATCGGGATCATGCTGGCGACCTGGACCGGATGGCCGTCGGCGTTCGCCGGTGTCGGCATGCTGCTCTCGACGGCGGGGCGGTTGCAACGCACCGCGCAGGGATTGCGCGGCCTGTTCCTGGGCGCCAGCCTGTGCTGGCTCTGCCACAACCTCCTCGTCGGATCGGTGTACGGTCTGCTCTGCGACGGGCTCTCGATCACGGCCCTCACGGTCGCGCTCCTGCGCGGCTGGGCGGGCCGGGAATTGCTGGGAGGACCGTTCGGCGGGAAAGCGGTACCGGCGTGATGACAGCCCCGAGCGGCAGTCTTCGTCGTGAAGCGGCGCGGGGTGACCTTGTCCGGGCCGAAGCACTGCCTCGGTCTCCGCGAGCGTCCGTCCCTGCGGACGTCAACATCCGGATCGCGTAGCCCGGGTCCGCGCGGCGGAGCTTCGCTCCGCACGCCTGAGCGGAGCCGGCATCCGCATGGCGAACGCGGTCACGCCGTGATCGCCTGACGCCGTGCCGGTGTGCGGGAACGATCCTGACGGAGGCACGCAGGCTACCTGCGCCGCGAGGATTGCGGGCTCACCGCTCGGAGCGGTGCCGGACCGGATCGCTTGGGCTATGTCCGGCGCGAGGCCGAATCCCCGGCCGCGAGGATTTCTTTGCATGACCGAGCAGGATGTGGGTGTCGCCTTCGCCACGCTGGCGACGGCGCTCGCGGTGGCGCTGCACAAGCAGGGCGTGGCCGACGGTGAGGCGCTGCTGGCCGAGACCGTCGGCACGCTGGAGGCCGTGCTGCAGGACGATTACCCGGAGAAGGCCCGGGCGGTCCTCTCCGCCTGCGCCCGCTCCCTGCGGGCGGCGGAGGGCTGAAGGCCGCCGCCCCGAGCCGTATCACGGACCGCCCCCGGAATCGTCGCATGGCAGCCGAGCGGTCGCAGCGGCCGGCCTGGAAGCTCCATCTTCAGATCATCTGAACCTGTCATTCAATCTGATGATGCGGCCGCATTTAAATCAGCAGATATAGCGTACGGAGCATCGTCTCGCGGGAGAGCGAGATCTTTGCCCGACCTCTTTATATTAATGTCACCTTCAGGGGGGAGACATGCGCTTGCTCAATGCGCTGCCGGCAGCGTTCCTGATGCTTGCCTGCGTCGGCTCGGCGTCCGCACGCTGTCCACTGTACCTGCCGATGCGTGTGGGACCGACGACCGGCAACCCCGAGAAGGATACGGTCGGGTTGTTCTGCGCACAGCCCGAGCCCAGCCTGCCGGCCGCCGCCACGGGTGGCGGCCGTCCCCTAACGCAAGTGGGCGCGTCGATGGGCGACGCAGAGAAGAACACCGTAGGGTTCGCATCGTCGTCGGCCTCGGAGCGGGCCGCTCGGTGATGGCTCCTTCCAGAGGAGCGGCGTCGGCTCGATCCGATCTCGACCTCGGTTCGCCGGGCGCTGGAACGCCTTGATGACATCGTTGCCGGCGTCGATCAGGCGACCGGCCCTGGCCGTCCTTCAGCTTCTTGAGTGCACCGCTCCGGATTTTTCGGAGGCTCCTCCTTCTGAGAGGATGGAGCCATGACGAAGCGAACGGCCCCATTTTTCCCTGCGGGGCGCGAGCGTGCCGTGCGGATGGTGCGCGACCACGAGAGCGAGCACGGCTCGCAATGGTCGGCGATCCAGTCGATCGCCGCGAAGATCGGTTGCTCGGGCGAGACGCAGAGGAACTGGGTGCGCCAGTCCGAACGCGATCAGGGCATCCGTCCCGGCCAGACGACGGATGAGCGCGAGCGGATCAAGGCGCTGGAGCGGGAGAACCGCGAGCTGCGCCAGGCCAACGAGATCCTGCGCAAGGCCTCGGCGTATTTTGCCATGGCGGAGCTTGACCGCCGGTCGCGGCCATGACCAGCTTCCTCGACGAGCATTGGGAGGTCTACGGGGTCGAGCCGAGCTGCAGGGTGCTGCCGATCGCCCCGTCGACCTACTACGTGCATGCCGCCCGGCGTGCTGACCCCGAGAAGCAACCGGTCCGTGCTCGTAGCGATGCCGCGTTGATGATCGAGATCCAGCGCGTGTGCGAGGCCAATTTCTGCGTCTACGGCGTCGCAAGAGCTTGCCCCGGACTTGATCCGGGGTCTGGCGGCAACTGGCCCGCGAGGGGGTCGTGGTCGCTCGCTGCACGGTGGCGCGGCTGATGCGCAAGATGGGCTTGGCGGGGGCGGTGCGTAGCAGGACCGTGCGCACTACGATCCCCGACCCGGCAGCAGCCTGCCCGCTTGATGGGGTCAACCGCCAGTTCAAGGCTCCGCGGCCGAATGCCTTGTGGGTCAGCGACTTCAGCTAGATACGGTCTGCGAATTGGTAGCTGGCGGGGGCTTGGAGATGTGCGATGAGCCTGCGTCTTGAGCCGATTGGTCTGATGTTGATGTTGGCCCGTTTTCGTGGAGTGGTGATCAGCTTGCGGGCGATGGGTCCGCCAGCGTCTCCTTCTCGTAGCGGATCGGCGAGCG
>NZ_LABY01000157.1 GCF_001043975.1 Methylobacterium variabile | reverse complement strand
GGCCGCCCTGGCGGTCTTCTTCGGGGCGGGGGCGGGCGCCGCGGCCGGGTCGAGATCCGCCGCCAGCGCCATCAGGTGGCGGCGATGGGCGACCGCCGGCCCGTCCTTCAGGTCCGGATGGTGCTTGTCGAGGCGGGTGACGAGGGCCTTGACCTCGGCGTCCTTCAGCCCGTCGACGATCAGCGCCAGGGGCTGCGGCCCGAGGGCGTTGTGCACCGCGCGCAGGCCGGACAGGTCGAGGGTCTTGGCCTTCAGCTGCTTCGTCACCAGGGCGTGGGCGGCCTTGGTGACGTCGCCGCGGATCGCCGGGAAGGCCTCCGGCGCCTCCGCGATCGCGCACAGGACCGCGAGGCCGTCGATCTCAAGCGCCATCAAGGGCCTCCCTCAGTTCGGTCACCACCGGCGTGATCACCTCGCCGATCAGGTCGCGGCTGCTGTCCCGATATTTGTTGGCGAAGGTCTGATACTCGAGCGTGAGCGCATTCGCCAGGGCCGCCGATTGCGGCACCCGGGTCTTGAACAGGCGGAAGCGCGCTCCTTCCGCTGCGGCACCGCCCTGCAGGGTGGCGTAGGTGGCCGCCTGCTGCTTGGTGTTCTGCCAGCGGGTGATCAGCACGTGGGGCGGACGCCTGGGGGCCAGCATGCTCTCCGAGGCGCCGCCGACGCCCCAGACCGTCTCGTAGAAGGCCTTGAGGCCGTAGGTCGACAGGAAGTCCGAGATGCAGGCGACCACCACGAGGTCGCTCGCCCGGATCGCCACCTCGGTCATCGGCGAGATGCCCGGTGCGCAGTCGAACAGCACGTAGTCGTACTGCTCCCGCAGCGGGACGAAGTCCTCCTGGAAGAGCTTCCACAGGTGGCCCTCGATGGCGTGCATCGAGTACTTGCGCTTGGTGAGCGCGTAGATGATCTCGCGCTCGACGATGCGCAGCGACGGGCCGGAGGGCAGGAGCGAGATCGGCAGCGGCTCGCCCAGATGCGTCGTGCTGCTGACGTAGCCGCGGATGAAGTCCGGCAGGGCGGCCTTGTCCCGGTCGACGATGCGCAAGCCGAGATAGTAGTCGAGGGTGCGGCCCCCGGTGATCATCTCGGCCAGGACCTCGTCGCCGGCAAAGCACACCGAGGCGCTGGCCTGGGGATCGAGGTCGACCACCAGCACCGAGGCGCCGTCCGCCGCCAGGGCGTCGGCCAGCATCACCACGCTGGTGGTCTTGCCGACGCCGCCCTTCATGTTGGCGACCGCGACGAGCTTGCCGGTCATCGGCGCGCCTCCGGCCGCTTCACGGGATCGCGGCTCCGCGGCGGAACCACGGCGGGCGGGCGGAACGGGGCCATCGGGGCTCTCTTCAGCGCGGGCCCCCTTTCCACCACTGGCCTTCGAGGCGAGTCAAGGCCGGTCGCGGCACCGGACCTTCCGCGAGGTCGTCGCGGCACGCCCGGCGTCGCGAGGGGCCGCGCTCAGCCGCCGGAGCAGCGGGTGTAGGTCGTCGCACCGCGCTCGCTCGCCCAGGTCAGGCGATTGCCGACGACGGTCAGGCGCACCCGCGAGGTCCAGCGGCGGGAGGCGCTGCGGCAGGAGGCAGCCATGGTCCAGGTCCGTCCGTCGCGCCGCGCGTCCCGGAACTGGCACAGGGTCTGGCCGGCCCGGGCGCTCCCCGGCCGGATCACCGCCGGCAGGAAGCCGCGGCGGGCGGAGCGGCGGCCGGCGCAGGCCGCGGCGCTCGGCCCCCACACGCCCGCATAGGCGGGCACAGCCTCCGCCGCCTCGGCCTGCTCGACCGGGCGCGGCGTCTCCTTCGGCGATCGCTCGCGGTCGTCCCGCGGCGCGTCGGCGCGGAACTCTGGCTTGCCCCGCGGCCCTGCGGCCCGGGACGAGGCCGCCGGCCGCTCCTCCGCGTCCTCGTCGGGCGCGAGGTCGTGGACGGGGCCGGCCTGCACCGGACCGAAGCCGGAATCCTGCGGCGATTCCCGCAGCGCCGCCGCGCCTCCCTCCGGCGGGCCGGCATCGCGGTCGCCGACGCGGCCCGGCGGCTCGCGCCAGCCGCTGGCCGCCGGGCCCACATCCGCGGGCGCCGCGTCCGGCGGCGGCCGGCGGCGGAAGATCGGGACCGAAGAGCGGTAGGGCTTCGACAGGACCGGCGGGTCGGCGGGCATCTCGAGGTCGGACTGCGCGACGGCCCGGCCGGGCCCGAGCATGCAGGCCGCGCCGGCCAGCACGGTCAGGCCGGCCGCGAACAGGCCCGCACGGTGTAACGCCCTCATGATGCCCCCAGCGTCCCCCGGCCGGTGCCGGTGGTCAAGTCTTAGAGCGGCGCCCGATCGCGGTGCAATCGGGCACCGCCCCAGGCCTTTGATTCTGCCGCATTTTTCGCGACGAACCGATGTCCTCGCCGACGACGGATGCCCCGGGCCTCATGCCTCCGGCCGGGTCGGCGAGAGCCATGGTGCGGAGCGATGATGTGAGCGGAGATGCGCCGCGCGGCTCCGCTCAGCGGCCGAAGATCCCCTTCAGGAACTGGGCCGTGCGGTTGCGCTTGCGCTTGCGTTCGAGCTCGGCGGCGTCCTTCACCCAGGCGACCTGCACCACCCGGCGCTCGCCCTCGAACGGCCGGTGGCCGTGCCAGGAATTGTCGGCCCGCAGGAAGGCGAACATCGTCCCCATGGTGGGAGGCACCTCGACCGCGTAGGGCTCGTAGCGCTCGCCGTCGTAGAGCACCCGCAGCCGCCCGGCCTCCGGCGCGTCCCAGGCGTCGTTCATGTAGACGAGAAGGGTCAGGACCTTCGAGGGGCCGTCGGTGTGGATCGCGCCGTATTTCGGCTGCGAGCGGCGCATGATCGTGGTGAGCCGCGGGCAGGAGACGAGATCGACGCCGAACTTCTCGCCCAGCACCCGCGAGAAATCGTCGCTCTCGAGCTCGTCGATCAGATCCTTGAAGCGGCCGGTGAGCCGGACCTCGTCCACCGTGAGGTAGCCCGGCTTGGCGATGGCCGGGAAGTCGCGCTTGATCTCGTCGATCGCCTCCGGGCGGAGCACCTGCTCGCCCAGGACGTACCGGTAGGGATCGTGCGCGAGGGGGGCCGCACGCACCGCATCGACGTTGATGATCGAGAGGGCCGACATGGGATGCTCGCACTCGTCAGGTCGTGCGGCCGTGTCCGGGCCGCGGGAACCGGCGGACCATCGGGGCGGATTGCGGCGGCGGCGGGGCACCGCGGCCCTTGCGCATTACGGCATTGCGCAAGACGAGGACCAATCCCGCGCCGGCCGCTCACGTTCCGGCGAGCGGGCCGGGCCGGCTCGCCCCAGCGTGAACGCGGTTTAACTTGCAACGGCGACGGCGCCATGGTCCTGCCATGGGGCTGACCCATGGCGGGGCGAACGCTCGGCGGAGCGCGGCGCGCTCGAACCGCCCTCGACTCACCGGCTCGCCCCAGGGCGGGCCCGCCTAAGGCCGGCCCGCCGGGCGGCCCGGAGACCGCGATGCACGGCTTGAAGCAGGCCCTCCTGCAGATCTGGCGCCTAGCCTATCCCTACTACACCACCCGCGAGGTCACGACGGTGCGGCTGTGGCCGCTGCCGGCGGTCAAGATGCAGGAGCGCTGGGTCGCGCTCACCATGGCGGCCCTGGTGATCGGCATCGAGTTCGCCCAGGTCGCCATCAACGTGCGGCTGTCGTACTTCAACCGCGACTGGTTCAACGCCATCCAGAGCAAGGACGCGACGGCGTTCTGGTCGCTGCTGTTCTCGGTGTTCTGCCTCTGGGCCGCGATCTACGTGGCGAGCGCGATCATCCAGTACGTGATCCAGTCGTTCCTGCGCATCCGCTGGCGGGCCTGGATGACCCGGCACTACGTCGATCGCTGGCTCGGACAGGACACCCACTACCGGATGGGCTTCTCCGGCGCCCAGGCCGACAACCCCGACCAGCGCATCGCCGACGACATCGACCAGTTCACCCAGACGACGCAGACGCTCACCATCAGCTTCCTGTCGGCGGTCTCGAACCTGATCTCCTTCTCGGTGATCCTGTGGAACATCTCGTCCGCCTTCACGGTGCCGGGGACCGACTGGCACGTGCCGGGCTTCCTGGTCTGGGGCGCGCTGATCTACTCCGCCCTGGTGACCTGGATCACCCACCGCATCGGCCGGGCACTGGTCGGGCTCAACTTCGAGCAGCAGCGCCGCGAGGCGGATTTCCGCTTCTCCCTTGCCCGCCTGCGCGAGTACGGCGAGCAGGTGGCGCTGCTCGGCGGCGCCCGGGCCGAGAAGGTCTCGCTGGGCGAGCGCTTCGGCGCGCTGATCCAGAACTTCTACGCCATCGTCGACCGCCGCAAGAAGCTCGCCGCCTTCACGGTCAGCTACCAGCAGGTCAACGTCGTGATCCCCTATATCCTGGTCGCGCCCTACTACTTCGCCGGGCAGATCCCGCTCGGGGTGATGACGCAGACCGCCGGCGCGTTCTCGCGGGTCGAGAGCACGATGTCGTTCTTCATCACGTTCTACGTGACTCTCGCCGACTACAAGGCGCAGGTCGACCGGCTCACCACCTTCGACGCCGCCATGGGCCGGGCCGACGCGATGGCGGCGGGAAGCGCCCTCGCGGTCGCGCCAGCGAGCGGCGCCGGCCTGCACCTGAAGGGCCTCGCCCTCGACCTGCCGGACGGCCGGCGCATCGCCGAGGCCCCTGCCCTCAGCTTCCGGCCCGGCGAGACGACGCTGCTGACCGGCCCCTCGGGCTCGGGCAAGTCGACGCTGTTTCGCGCGATCGCGGGCATCTGGCCCTTCGGCGAGGGAGTGGTCACGACGCCGGAGGGCGCCCGCCTGATGCTGCTGCCGCAGCGGCCCTACCTCCCGATGGGGACCTTGCGCGCCGCCGCCACCTATCCGGAGCCGGCCGGGAGCCACGACGACGCGGCGATCCGCGCGGCTCTCGAGGCGGCCCGCCTGCCCCACCTCGCCGCCCGCCTCGACGAGGAGGCGCCCTGGGCCCAGGCGCTGTCGCTCGGCGAGCAGCAGCGCCTCGCCATCGCGCGGGCGCTGCTGGCCAGGCCCGACTGGCTCTTCCTCGACGAGGCCACCGCCGCCCTCGACGAGCCGACCGAGGCCGCGCTCTACCGCATGCTGCGCCACGAGCTGCCAAACACGACGATCGTCTCGATCGGGCACCGCTCGACGCTCACCGCCTTCCACGACCGGCGGATCGACATGACCCGCCGCGAGGACGGGCGCTACGTGCCGACCGAGCTCGTCGCCACGGTGCCGGCGCAGTAGCCGGCACCGGTCTCCCGGCGGGGATCCGACGAAGCGCCTTGACGCGCTGCGTCGCCCCGCCTAGAAGCCGGCTCACAGGGCGCGTAGCTCAGCGGGAGAGCATTCGCTTCACACGCGAAGGGTCACAGGTTCAATCCCTGTCGCGCCCACCACCCTTTCGACTGTCGGATGGCTTGAGCCCGTGACGTCCCGTCGTCACGCGGCCTCGCCGTCAAAGAAGGTTCGGTCCGCGACGCGGCGCTCAACGCCCCGCGTCAACCCGCAACGGGATCGGCCATTGGGCGCGTAGCTCAGCGGGAGAGCATTCGCTTCACATGCGAAGGGTCACAGGTTCAATCCCTGTCGCGCCCACCATTCCCTCCGATCGGCGATCATCAGCGTGCTCGGCCGGCTCCCGCCACGCGTGCGGCATCCCGGGCTCCGCAGTGCGGCCCCGGGACGTTGATGGAGAGTGGCAGGACGCGTGCGCGTCCCGAGGACGCGTCTAGAGCTCCAGGATCGCCTTGATCACGCCGGCCTCCGGCCGGAGCCAGTCGCGGAAGAGCTCCGGTCCTGCAGCGAGGGGCCCGGTGTGGGTGCGCAGGGCCCTGGTCGGCACCCGCCCGGCCTGCATCTGCCGCACCACCTCGGCGAAGTCGTCCGCTTGCGCGTTGCGGCTGGCGAACAGGGTGGTCTCGCGCTTGTGGAACTCGGGGTCCGAGAACACGATGTCGTCGCGCACCACGCTCACCAGAACGTAGCGCCCGCCATGGCCGACGAAGCCGAAGCCGCGCTGCATCGCGGCGCGGTTGCCGGTGCAGTCGATGACGCAGTCGTAGAAGTCGTTCGCGGTGGCCGTCGCGGCCTTCGCCTCGGCCTCGTCGTCGGCGCGCAGCAGGGCATCGGCCCCGAGGGCGTCCTGCGTGAAGGCGAGCCGGTCCTCGCGCAGGTCCATCACGGTCACGTGGGCGCCCCGCGCCTTGGCGAAGATCACCGCCGACATGCCGATCGGCCCCGAGCCGACCACCAGCACCCGGTCGTCCGCCGTGATGCCGCCCCGCTTCACCCCGTGGGCGCCGATCGCCAAGAACTCGATCATCGCGGCGTCGTCGAGGAGCGTGTCGCCCACCGGCACGACGTTCCGCGCCGGCACGCTGATCAGCTCGGCCATGCCGCCGTCGCAATGGACGCCGAGCACGCGGATGTTCTGGCAGGCATTGGTCACGCCCTTGCGGCAGGCGACGCAGGCCCCGCAGGAGAGGTAGGGGACCACGTAGCAGTTCTGGCCCGCCGCGAGCCCGCTGCCGGCGGGCGCCCGCTCGATCGTGCCGGACAGCTCGTGACCCATCACCCGCGGGTATTGCAGGAACGGGTGCTTGCCCTGGTAGATGTGGAAATCCGTGCCGCAGATGCCGACCCGGCGGATGCGCACCAGCGCCTCGCCCTCGGCCGGGACCGGCTCCGGCCGCTCGGCCAGCGTCAGCCGGCCCGGCTCGTCGCAGATGAGCACCTTCATGGGGATGGGTCTTTCGAGAGGATGGGGTGACGATGGGCTGGCGGCGACAAGATCAGGCGCTGGTCCCCTCTCCCGTGTGGGAGAGGGGGTTTTTCCGCGCCTGCCCCTCGACTATGCCAGCATCTCGGCCGGCAGGTCGCTGCCGTGGTACGTCTTGTAGATCGTGTTGAGCCGGCCGTTGCGCAGGTTCTTGCGCACCCACTCGTTGAGAGCGGTCTGGAGCTTGCCCTCGCCCTTGCGGATGCCGATCGCGTACGGGAAGGTCCGCATCACGATCTTGGTCTCGAACGGCACAGGGGGCTTCCGGCTGTTGGCGGTGTTCATCACCTGCGGCGAGGTCGCCACCATGTCGACCTGGCCCGAGACCATCGCGGTGATGAGGGTGGCGTCGTCGTCGTAGCGCACCATCTGGGCGCCCTGGGCTTTGGTGGTCGCCTCCTTGTCGTTGGTGCTGCCGCGGGTGGTGCCGAGGCGCTTGCCGACGACCGCCGCGTAGTCCTTGACCTCGCGGTCCTTCGGCCCGGCGATGACCGCCTGGATCACCCCGTAGGGATCCGAGAAGTCGATCACCTTCTGGCGCTCCTCGTTCACGCTGAACGAGGCGATCACCATGTCGGCCTTGCCGGTGAGCAGGAACGGCACCCGGTTCGGGCTCGTGACCTGGACGATCTCGAGCGGCAGCTCCCACTCGGCGGCGAGCAGCCGCGCGGTCTCGACGTCGGAGCCGGTCGGCTGCATCGCCGCGTCGGTCATGCCGAAGGGCGGCGAGCCGAGATCGAGGGCGACGAGGAGCTTCTTGCGGCTCTTGATGGTGTCGAGCGTGTCGGCGAGGGCCGGCATCGCCAGGGTGGAGGCCGCCGTGGCCGCGAGGCCGCCCGCCAGGAAGGTCCTGCGCTTCATCCCGATACTCCTTGTTGAACTCACAGCCCGCTGCCGACGAAGTCGCGCAGCTCGGGCGTCCGCGGGTGGTCGAGGTCGCGGCCCGGCAGGGCCTCCCAGACCCGGCCCTGGCGCATGTAGATGACGGTGCCGGCCACCCGCCGGGCGAAGCCCATCTCGTGGGTGACCAGGATCATGGTCATGCCGCCGCGGGCGAGGTCCTCCATGACCTTGAGCACCTCGCCGGTGAGCTGCGGATCGAGGGCGGAGGTGACCTCGTCGAACAGCATCACCTGCGGCTGCATGGCCAGCGACCGGGCGATGGCGACCCGCTGCTGCTGCCCGCCCGAGAGCTGCTCGGGATAATGCTCGGCCTTCTCGGCGAGGCCGACCCGGGCGAGGCAGTCCTGCGCCAGCTCCCGCGCCTCGCGGCGCTTCACGCCCTTCACGCAGGTCGGCGCCAGCATGATGTTCTGGAGGGCGGTGAGGTGCGGGAAGAGGTTGTAGCTCTGGAAGACGATGCCGACGGCGAGGCGCAGGGCCCGCCTGTCGAGCGTGGGCTCGTGGATCGCGTGGCCGCAGACCTCGATCGCCCCCTCCTCGATCGTCTCGAGGGCGTTGATGCAGCGGAGCGCCGTGGACTTGCCCGAGCCCGACTGGCCGATCAGCGCCACCACCTCGCCGCGGCCGACCTCGAACGAGACGCCGTCCAGGACCTTCAGCGGGCCGAAGCTCTTGTGGACGTTGGCAAGCTTAACGACGGCCGACATTGAGCTTCCTCTCCAGACCGCGGCTCCAGGCCGACAGTGGATAGCAGATGACGAAGTAGAAGATCGCCACGGTGACGAAAATCACGAAGGGCTGGAAGATCGAGTTGTTGATGAGCTTGCCGGCCTGGGACAATTCAACGAAGCCGATCACCGAGGCGAGCGAGGTGTTCTTGACGATCTGGACTAGGAAGCCGACGGTGGGCGCGGTGGCGATGCGCATCGCCTGGGGCAGCACGACCTTGGTCAGGCGCTGCCAGGGCGACATCGCCAGGCACTCGGCCGCCTCCCACTGGGTCTTCGGCACCGCCTCGATGCAGCCGCGCCAGATCTCGCCGAGGAAGCCCGAGGCGTAGATCGTCAAGCCCGCTCCCGCCGCGATCAGCGCCGGCAGCTGGTCGAAGCCCGCGATGGCGAGGCCGAAATAGATCATGAACAGCAGGATCAGGAGCGGCGTGCCCTGCACCACCTGGACGTAGGCCGAGGCCAGGCCCCGCAGGACCCGGTTGCGGGAGATGCGGGCGAGCGCCACCCCGAAGCCGAGGAGGCCGCCGCCCAGGAAGGCGATGGCGGAGAGCGCGAGGGTCCAGCCCGCCGCATGGAGCAGGAACCAGAGGTGCTGGGGTCCGAAGGTCGGCATCACTCCCCTCCCCTCTAGAGGGCCGTGCCGAGCTTGCGCCGGCGGGTGAAGACGAGGAGGCCGAAGCCCCAGAATGCCCAGCGCACGACGAAGGAGAGCGCCAGGTAGACGAGGCCGACGACGATGTAGGTCTCGAAGCTGCGGAAGGTGTCGGACTGGATGCGGTTGGCCACCGCCGTCAGCTCCTCGGCCGAGATCTGCGAGCAGATCGAGGAGGCGAGCATCAGCAGGACGTACTGGCTGACGAGGGCGGGATAGACCCGCTCGATCGCCGGGCGCAGCACGACGTGCCAGTAGATCTGGCGGCGGTTCAGCCCCAGGCACTCGCCGGCCTCGATCTGCGCCTTGTGGATGCTCTCGATGCCGGCGCGCATGATCTCGCAGGTATAGGCGACGACGTTGACGACGAGCGCGAGCACCGCCGCCATGGTGGCGTCGACCCGCAGGCCCAGCACCGCGATGCCGAAATAGACCAGGAAGATCTGGACGAGCAGCGGCGTGTTGCGGATCACCTCGACGTAGGCGCCGACGACGCGCTTGAGCCAGGGCGGGCCGTCGGCCCGGGCGATGGCGCAGAGGGCGCCGCCGACGAAGCCGAGCACCGTCGCCACCGCCGAGAGCTGCAGGGTGAGCCAGACGCCGGCGGCGAACTCGCGCCAGTACGGCAGCAGGGCCGCGAAATCGAACTGGTAGGTCATGCAGCGCCCTGGCGGTAGGCGGCGGCGAGCGCGCGCAAGGTCGGTGCCGCCGGCACGTCCCGGGGATCCCGGGCCGCTTCCGCCACCCAGGCCAGGAAGGCGTCGACCCGGCGCTCGACCTTCTGGGCGTGGTTCTGGGCGATGTCGGCGAGGCGGTGGTTCAGGTACGGGTTGAGGAAGCGGTCGAGGGTCGCGGCGACGTAGGCCGCGGCGTCCGCCTCCATGCCCCGGGCGGCGAAGCCCGGCACCACCTCGTCGCGGTAGAGCGCGTCGAGCCGGGCGCGGATGGCGGGGTCGGCCAGGATCTCGCGCACGGTCTCGTCCGCAGGCCGGCCCTCCCGCTGCCAGATCTCCGCCAGCACCGTGTGGCCGAGGTTGAGGATGTGGAGCTTCAGCCGCTCGAACGGCTCGAGGTCGTCGGCGAGCACGATGCAGGGGTGCTCGCAGGGGAGAACCAGGCCGGGCCGGCGCTCGATCGCCCACAGGGCGTAGGGCTCGGCCACGGCGCCGACCGGCTCCAGCGGCTCGGAGACGATGCGGTCGACGAGCGTGTCGGTCCAGACCACGCCGTCGCGCAGCCAGGCCCGGAAGGCCTCCGGCAGGCCGGCCGCCGCCGCCAGGTCGAGCACGAGGCCCTGCAGCACCCGGCCGTTGCGGTTGACGAGCTCGCAGGGCAGCACCGTGAGGGAGCGCCCGCCCGCCTGCCAGCGGCGGTGGAGGAGCTGGGCCAGCTTGCCCGGGAAGGAGGCCGGCGGCCGGGCCTCGATCAGGCCCGGGCCGCGATCGGCCTCGGCGATGACGTAGCCGGTGTCGCCGGTGTTGGAGAGGACGATGTCGGCCTCGGCGACGAACAGGGCGGTGACGGCGTCCCAGTCGGTGGCGGCCGACAGGCCCCGGTCGATGCTGGTGACGGTGACCCGCCGCTCGACCGGGGCGCCGGCCTCGATGCCGCGGATGATCACCGGATAGCCGCCGGGCGCCCCGAAGGCGGCGACGCGCCCGGCCCGGGCGGACGCACCGGAGGTCTGCACCACCGTGATCGGGCCGACGTCCTGGCCCGCCTCGCGGGCCTCGTGGAGGAAGAGGTCGGCATGGGCCTGCAGGAAGCGGCTGGTGCCGAACTGGACGACCCGCCGGGACGGGCGGGTGAGGCCCTCGGGGACGGCGTTCATGCGGCCGGTGCCGCGCAGGCGGAGATGCTGCCGATCGGAGCCAAGGGCGTGTCCTCACCGGGGGGGGCTTATGTATTATCGTGCATAAAGAACCGGCGGCCAAGCTCTGTCAAACGGTTTTTTATGCGCAAAGAACCCGCACAGGCTGGATGGACGGGGCGCCGCCGACGTGCTGCATTGGCCGCGGGGGGAGCGGCGAGATGCGGGCGAACACGGTCCTCAAGCGGGCCTACAACCAGTGCCTGTCGATACTGGCGGTGCGGCCGCTCGGGCCGTGGGGGGCCTCCGAGGCCGAGCTGGCCGAGGTGCTTGAGATCAGCCGCACCACGGTGCGGGGCGTGCTGGCGGGCCTCGCCGCCGCCGGCATCGTCGGGACCGACGGGGCCCGGCGCCACCTGCTCCGCCACCCGGTCCCGGAGGATTACTTCCCGGGTCTCGAGACCGAGACGGTGGCTGAGGCCGTCGAGCGCAAGTTCATGCAGTGGGTGCTCCAGGGCGATTGCCGCCCGGGCCAAGTGGTCAACACCTCGGAGCTGGCGCGGCTCTTCGGCACCTCGACCACGGCGGTGCGGGAGTACCTGACCCGCTTCAGCCAGTTCGGCCTCCTGAAGCGGCGGGAGAACAGCGGCTGGATCTTCGCCGGGGTGACGCCGGACTTCGCCGCCGAGATCTACGAGATCCGCGAGATGTTCGAGCTGCGCTCGGCCCGGCGCTTCGTCGAGCTGGCGCCGGACTCGCCGGCCTGGACCGAACTCGACGCCATCGCGCGCGAGCACCACGTCCTGCTCGCCGAGATCGACGCGCGCTACTCCGACTTCTCGCGCCTCGACGAGCGGCTGCACCGGCTGATCCACGACGCGTCGCGCAACCGGTTCATCCGCGACTTCTACGACGTGATCTCGATCATCTTCCACTACCACTATCAGTGGGACAAGTCGGACGAGAAGGAGCGCAACCGCGTGGCGCTGCAGGAGCACCTGGACTACATCGCCGCCCTGCGCTCCCGCGATCTGCGCCTGATCGACCAGACCTGCCGCGCCCACCTGCGCACCGCCCGGGCGACGCTGCTGCGCTCGATTGCGGTCGGCCCCCTGAGCGGCCCGTCATCGCCGCCGCCCGATCCTGCTCCCGCGAGCCGCCGGCCGCGGGCCGCCTCCGCCCGGCAGGTCACGGGTCCCGGGACCGGTCACATCGGCTGAGCATCGCAGCCCAAGAATTGGCGGGCGGTTCTGCCCGCGACGTCCGGTTGCCGGCGGCGTATCGGCGCAGGTGATCGGAAGACGCACGCCTCGTCGCTCGGTTTTCTTTCAAATACTATCCGGGCGAACGAAGTCGATTTCGCGGGATTCTTCCTGACGCACGGGACCGTCCGCAAGGGTAAGACTTTGTTCACCGTGTTGTGCGAAGAACAGGCGACGGCGCGCGAGGTCATCGCCGGACCGAACCCTAGGGGGGTCCGGCGCGGCCGCCGGCACAGAACTTTCGGAGATCGGATGCCGGTGCGGCGCGCACGGTGGGAGACGCTGACCTGCATCCTCGCAGTCCTGGCGGGGGCCGGGTCGGCTCGGGCCCAGAGCCTCGAGGAGGCATCGGCCGCGGCGCTCGAGACGAGCTTCGTGCTGCGGGCCGAGCGGGCCCGCCAGGACGGGGCCGAGGAGCGCCTCCGCGGCGCTATCGACGCCTTCATGCCCAGCGTCGCCTTCACGGCCGACCGGCCGCTGCGGAGCCGCATCACCTACGCGCCGGATGCGGCGCCGCCGACGGTCGGGCTCGATGCGACGCCGCGCCGGGCGCCGACGGTGGTCGGGCTCACCGCGAGCCTGCCGCTCTTCGACGGCTTCCGGCGCTGGAACACCTATCAGACCGCTCGCACGCTCGCCGAATCGGGCCGGCTGCTGCTGATCGGCCGACGCCAGCAGGTGCTGCTCGACACCGCGCTCGCCTACATCGCGGTCCTGCGCGACACCCGAATCCTGGCCGCCCGGGAGGCGCAGCTCGCGGCCATCCGGCGCATCGCGGCCTTCACCGAGAAGCAGCTCGAGCTCAACGACGCGACCCGCACCGACGTGGCGCTCGCCCGCTCGCGGGTGCAGGAGGCCGAGGCCCTGCGGCTGCGGGCGCAGGCGGACCTGACCGCCTCCCGGCTCGACTTCACCCGCCTGACCCGGATGGAGCCCGAGCGGATGCTGCCGCCGCGCCTGCCCGACGGGCTGCCGCGCCACGCCGACGCCTTCGCCGAGCTGGTGCGCCGGGCCAACCCCGACATCGCCGCCTTCCAGCTCGAGGCCGAGGCCGCCGGCTACCAGGCCAAGGCGGCGCTCGCCGACCTC
>NZ_LABY01000156.1 GCF_001043975.1 Methylobacterium variabile | reverse complement strand
ACCCGGCGTCTTGGCCTGGCTTCGCCCCCCGCGTCGCCCGCCCGTCCGAGTGGACGCCCTTCCCCCGGCGGGGGCCGCCCCGGGCGTGCCGCCCGCCGGCGGACCGGGCCGGAGCCTGCGCCCTGGAGCCTTCCTTAACCCTCCCGCCCCATCCTCCCCCGCATGGTAGTCCGTCGCCGCGCCCGTGCCGTCCTGTTGCCGCTCGGCCTCTACGCCGTGTCGATCCTCGTGGTCGGCTACTTCCTGCACGAGGCCGAGAGCGGGAATCGCGGCCTCGAGGCCAAGCGGGCCCTGAAGATCCAGGCCTACAACCTGCAGCAGGAGCTCGACGCCACCAAGGCCGACCGGGCCGAGTGGGAGCGCCGCGTGGCGCTGCTGCGCAGCGACCAGATCGACCGCGACCTCCTCGAGGAGCGGGCCCGGGTGGTGCTCGGCCGCGTCCACCCCAACGACGTCGTCGTCATCAACCCCTGAACCCATCCCGGCAGCGGCTTTCGGTCCCAAACCGCTCGATTTGCGCCCTCGCCTGCCCTAAGAACTCTCCCACAAAGGTAGCAGCCGGGAGGGTGCCGATGGATGCCGCGAAAGAGGCGCGCCGCGGGAGCGACAAGACCCGCGAGAAGGCGGCCCCGCCGCCCTCGGCCTCGAACGTGCCGGCCTTCAGCCGGGACGAGGACCTGCACGCCTACCGCGAGATGCTGCTGATCCGCCGCTTCGAGGAGAAGGCCGGCCAGCTCTACGGCATGGGCCTGATTGGCGGGTTCTGCCACCTCTACATCGGCCAGGAGGCGGTGGTGATCGGGGTCCAGATGGCCTCGAAGGACGGCGACCAGGTCATCACCGGCTACCGCGACCACGGCCACATGCTGGCCTGCGGCATGGAGCCGAAGGGCGTGATGGCCGAGCTCACCGGCCGCAAGGGAGGCTATTCCCGCGGCAAGGGCGGCTCGATGCACATGTTCTCCCGCGAGAAGAATTTTTACGGCGGCCACGGCATCGTCGGCGCCCAGGTGTCGCTGGGCACCGGGATCGGCTTCGCCAACAAGTACCGCGACGACGGTGCGGTCAGCCTGACCTACATGGGCGACGGCGCGGCCAACCAGGGCCAGGTCTACGAGAGCTTCAACATGGCGCAGCTGTGGAAGCTGCCCGTGGTCTACGTGATCGAGAACAACCGCTACGCCATGGGCACCTCGGTCTCGCGGGCCTCGGCCCAGACCGACTTCTCGAAGCGCGGCGTCTCCTTCGGCATCCCGGGCGAGCAGGTCGACGGCATGGACGTGCGCGCCGTGCGCGAGGCGGCGACGCGGGCGATCGCGCATGCCCGCGACGGCGAGGGCCCGTACATCCTCGAGATGCAGACCTACCGCTACCGCGGCCACTCGATGTCCGACCCGGCCAAGTACCGGACCAAGGACGAGGTCGCCCGCATGCGCGAGGAATCCGACCCGATCGAGCAGGTGCGCAAGCGCCTGCTCGGGCCGCACAAGGTGGCGGAGGACGAGATCAAGGCGGTCGACGCCAAGGTGCGGGAGATCGTGAACGAGTCGGCCGAGTTCGCCACCAGCGATCCCGAGCCCGATCCGTCCGAGCTCTGGACCGACATCCTGCTCTAGCGCCACGGCTCTGGTGCCTCCGGCCGTCCGCGGCGGCGCGGACGGCTCCCCCGCGCCCGCCCCTCTCCCGGATCGACAGAGTACCCCATGGCGACCGACATCCTGATGCCCGCCCTCTCGCCGACGATGGAGCAGGGCAAGCTCGCGAAGTGGCTCAAGAAGGAGGGCGACCCGGTCAAGGCCGGCGACATCCTGGCCGAGATCGAGACCGACAAGGCGACCATGGAGGTCGAGGCGGTCGACGAGGGCGTGCTCGCCAAGATCCTGGTCGCCGACGGCACCGACAACGTCGCGGTCAACACGCCGATCGCGGTGCTCGCCGAGGAAGGCGAGGACCCGAAGGGCGTCCAGGCCGGGGGCAAGCCCAACGGCAAGGGCGAGGGCGAGGGCGAGAAGGGCCAGAAGGCGCCGGCCCCCGACATGCAGGCCGAGGGCCAGGCCGAGCGCCCCGCCCCGGCGGCCAAGACCGACGACGACAAGCCGGTCGAGAAGCCCGCCTCCCCCGCGGTGATCACCAACCGCGGCCAGGACCCGGCGATGGCCGAGATCCCGGAGGGCACCGAGATGGTGACCCAGACCGTCCGCGAGGCCCTGCGCGACGCGATGGCCGAGGAGATGCGCCGCGACGACAACGTGTTCGTGATGGGCGAGGAGGTCGCCGAGTATCAGGGCGCCTACAAGATCACGCAGGGGCTCTTGCAGGAATTCGGCGCGAAGCGCGTCGTCGACACCCCGATCACCGAGCACGGCTTCGCCGGCGTCGGCGTCGGCGCTGCGTTCACGGGCCTCAAGCCCATCGTCGAGTTCATGACCTTCAACTTCGCCATGCAGGCGATCGACCAGATCATCAACTCGGCGGCGAAGACCCTCTACATGTCGGGCGGGCAGCTCGGCTGCCCGATCGTGTTTCGCGGCCCCAACGGCGCGGCGGCCCGGGTCGCGGCCCAGCACAGCCACGACTACGCCGCCTGGTACTCCAACGTGCCGGGCCTGAAGGTCGTGATGCCCTACACCGCCTCGGACGCGAAGGGCCTGCTGAAGAGCGCCATCCGCGACCCGAACCCGGTGATCTTTCTCGAGAACGAGATCCTGTACGGCCAGTCCTTCCCGGTGCCGAAGCTCGACGACTTCACGGTGCCGATCGGCAAGGCCAAGGTCCACCGCGAGGGTAAGGACGTCACCATCGTGTCGTTCGGCATCGGCATGACCTACGCCCTCAAGGCCGCCCACGAGCTCGCCGAGGCCGGGATCAGCGCCGAGGTGATCGACCTGCGCACCATCCGGCCGATGGATTCAGAGACGGTGGTGGAATCGGTGAAGAAGACCGGCCGCTGCGTCACCGTCGAGGAAGGTTTCCCGCAATCCGGCGTCGGCGCCGAGATCGCCGCGCGCCTGATGGTCGACGCCTTCGACTACCTCGACGCCCCGGTCCTGCGCATCACCGGCAAGGACGTGCCGATGCCCTACGCCGCCAACCTGGAGAAGCTCGCCCTGCCGAACGTCGCCGAGGTGATCGAGGCGGCCAAGGCCGTCTGCTACCGGTGAGCGGCAGGCCGGAGGATCCCATGGCAGAGGACGATCCCCGCTTCGAGGCCCTGGGCGTCCCGCCCGACGCGCAGGAGCACGGCGGCATCGAGGTGCTGCGTGCCGCCGTGGTCGACGGCGCGGTGAGCTTCGCGCTGCGCCGCTCGTTCGAGGATCCGGCCACCTGGGGCCGCCTGCTGATCGACCTCGCCCGCCAGGCGGCGCGGGTCTACGCCCGGGAGACCGAGATCTCCGAGGAGGAGGCCTTCGCGCGCATCCGCGCCGGGATGGAGGCCGAGAGCCTCGATCCCGAGAGCTTCAACTGAGCCTCCTCATGGCCGAGGCCGCGCCGCGCAGGGCCACCTACGCCGACCTCGAGGCGGTGCCGGACCACCTCGTGGCCGAGATCGTCGACGGGGTGCTGGAGACCCATCCGCGGCCGCGGCCGCTGCACAGCATTGCGTCGGCGCGGCTCTCGGGTGAGCTGGATCGCCCGTTCTCCCGTGGGCGCGGTGGTCCGGGCGGCTGGATCTTCATGATCGAGCCCGAGCTTCATCTCGGGTCGCACGTGGTCGTGCCCGACCTCGCCGGCTGGCGCCTCGAACGCCTGCCGGCCATTCCGAAGACCGCCTTCATCGAGACGTCGCCCGACTGGGTCTGCGAGATCCTATCCCCTTCCACCACCCGGCTCGACCGCGGGCCGAAGCGGCGGATCTACGCCGAGTTCGGTGTCGGTCACCTCTGGCTGCTCGATCCCGCCATTGGCGTGCTCGAGGGCTTCGTGCTCGTCGGCGACCGCTGGCTGCTCCTCGGCACCGTGGAGCGCGGCGAGGAGGTGGTCCTGCCACCCTTCGATGCCGTTCCGTTCCCGCTCGACGATCTGTTCCCTATCGAGGCTTTGCCTCCTGACGATCCGGCCGCCCCTCCTCCCGCCGAGACCTGAATCCATGCCGATCAACGTCCTGATGCCCGCCCTCTCGCCGACCATGGAGAAGGGCAACCTCGCCAAGTGGCTCAAGAAGGAGGGCGATACCGTCAAGTCGGGCGACGTGCTCGCAGAGATCGAGACCGACAAGGCGACCATGGAGGTCGAGGCGGTCGACGAGGGCGTGCTCGCCAAGATCGTGGTGCCGGAGGGCACCGCCGACGTGCCGGTCAACGACCTGATCGCCCTCATCGCCGAGGAGGGCGAGGATCCGGCGAGCGTGCAGGCCGGCGGCAACGGGCAGGAGAAGAAGGCGGAGGCGCCGGCCGAGAAGCCCGCGGCCGGCAGGGCCGAGAGCGGGAAGCCCCAGGCGCCCGCGGGCAACGAGACGCCCGGCGGCGGCACGATGTCCTACGAGCGGGTCGACACCGCGCCGGAGGGCGCGCGACCGGCGGGCGACAAGTCCGCCGGCAAGCCGAACGGCGCGGCCGGGCAGCCGGCCGGCGGCCGCCTGTTCGCCTCGCCGCTCGCCCGCCGCATCGCCAAGCAGGAAGGCCTCGACCTCGGCGCGGTGACGGGCTCGGGCCCGCACGGCCGGATCATCGAGCGCGACGTCCGCGCGGCCCTGGAGGGCGGCACGGCCAAGCCGGCGGCCCGGTCCGCCGAGGAGGCGAAGCCCGCCAAGTCCGCCCCCGACGCGAAGCCCGACCAGGGAGCGCCGGCCAAGCCCGCTGCCGCCGCTCCGCCCTCCGGCCTCTCGGCCAAGCAGGTGATGGGGATGTTCGAGCCGGGCTCCTTCGAGGAGGTGCCCCTCGACGGCATGCGCAAGACCATCGCCAAGCGCCTGGTCGAGTCGAAGCAGACCGTCCCGCACTTCTACCTCTCCCTCGACGTCGAGCTCGACGCGCTGCTCAGCCTTCGCGAGCAGGTCAATGCGGGGGCGACCAAGGACAAGGACGGCAAGCCGGCCTTCAAGCTCTCGGTCAACGACTTCGTCATCAAGGCGCTGGCGCTGGCGCTCCAGCGGGTGCCGGCGGCGAATTCCGTCTGGGCCGAGGACCGGATCCTGCGCTTCCGCCACTCGGACGTCGGCGTCGCGGTGGCGATCGAGGGCGGGCTGTTCACCCCGGTGATCCGAAAGGCGGAGCAGAAGACCCTCTCGACCATCTCGGCCGAGATGAAGGACTTGGCCGCCCGCGCCCGCACCAAGAAGCTCAAGCCTGAGGAGTACCAGGGCGGCACCACCGCGGTGTCGAACCTCGGCATGTTCGGCATCAAGTCGTTCGGCGCGGTCATCAACCCGCCCCACGGCACCATCCTGGCGGTCGGCGCCGGCGAGGCCCGGGTGGTGGCCAAGAACGGCGCCCCGGCCGTGGTCCAGGCGATGACAGTGACGCTCTCCTGCGACCACCGGGTGGTCGACGGGGCGCTCGGCGCCGAGCTGCTCGCGGCCTTCAAGGGCCTGATCGAGAGCCCGATGGGGATGCTGGTCTAGCACTGTCCCCTCCCCCTTGTGGGGAGGGGACGGCGCCCTGCCTGATTGCCGATCGAGAGAAGGGACTGCTGGTGCCCTGGAACGGATCGCCCGATCGGTCGGCATCACCGCGAGCCCGGGCACGCGCCGAGGTCATGCGGCACTCCCTCACCCCGGCGGAGACGCGCCTGTGGTGGCATCTGCGCCAGCGATTGCCGGTCGAGGGCTTCGGTTTCCGTCGGCAGGTCGCGCTCGGACCCTACGCCGCCGATTTCTGCTGTCCCGGCGCGCAGCCGATCGGCGAGGTCGAGGGCGGCCAGCACGGCCCCGGTCAGCGGGCCTACGACGCCGCGCGCACGGCCGCTCGCGAGGCGCGCGGCGTCCGGGTCCTGCCCTTCTCCAATGCCGACGCAATGCGCGCGAGCGACGGCACGCTCGACACGATCATGGCGGCCCTCGCCGCCGCCCCGCCCTCCCCGGAGACCTGAATGTCCGACACCTACGACGTCCTCATCATCGGCGCCGGCCCCGGCGGCTACGTGGCGGCGATCCGGGCCGCGCAGCTCGGCTTCAAGACGGCGGTGGTGGACCGCGAGCACCTGGGCGGCATCTGCCTCAACTGGGGCTGCATCCCGACGAAGGCGCTGCTGCGCTCGGCCGAGATCTACCATTACATGCAGCACGCCAAGGATTACGGCCTGTCGGCGGACAATGTCGGCTTCGACGTTGCTGCCATCGTCAAGCGCTCGCGCGGCGTCTCGGGCCGGCTCAACGGCGGCGTCGGCATGCTCTTGAAGAAGAACAAGGTCGACGTGATCTGGGGCGAGGCCGCGATCGAGGCGGCGCCGAAGGGCAACGAGCCCGGCCGGGTCCAGGTCAAGGAGACGAAGCGCGCCGAGGCGCCGAAGGGCACCAAGGCCGCGGGCACCTACCAGGCCAAGCACATCGTCGTGGCGACCGGCGCCCGGCCGCGGGCGATTCCGGGCATCGAGCCGGACAGGAAGCAGATCTGGACCTACTACGAGGCCATGGTCCCGGAAAAAATGCCCAAGAGCCTGCTGGTGATGGGCTCGGGCGCGATCGGCATCGAGTTCGCCTCGTTCTACCGCACCATGGGGGCCGAGGTGACGGTGGTCGAGCTCCTGCCGCAGATCCTGCCGGTGGAGGACCATGAGATCGCAGCCCATGCCCGCAAGCGCTTCGAGAAGCAGGGCATCAAGATCCTCACCGGCGCCAAGGTGACCAAGGTCGTGAAGGGCGGCGACGCGGTCACCGCCACGATCGAGGCCGAGGGCGGCAAGACGCAGGAGATCACGGCGGAGAAGCTGATCTCGGCGGTCGGCGTCGTCGGCAACATCGAGAATCTCGGGCTCGAGAAGCTCGGCGTCACCATCGAGCGCGGCATCGTCGCCACCGACGGGCTCGGGCGCACCAACGTGCCGGGGATCTACGCCATCGGCGACGTCGCCGGTCCGCCGATGCTGGCCCACAAGGCCGAGCACGAGGGCGTGATCTGCGTCGAGACCATCAAGGGCCTGCACACCCACCCGATGGACAAGGGCAAGATCCCGGGCTGCACCTACTGCCAGCCGCAGATCGCCTCGGTCGGCCTCACCGAGGCGAAGGCCAAGGAGCAGGGATTCGACGTGCGGGTCGGCCGCTTCCCCTTCGCGGGCAACGGCAAGGCGATCGCGCTCGGCGAGCCCGACGGGCTGGTGAAGACGATCTTCGACCGCAAGACCGGCCAGCTGCTGGGCGCCCACATGGTCGGGGCCGAGGTGACGGAGCTGATCCAGGGCTACGTCGTGGCGATGACCCTCGAGACCACCGAGGAAGAGCTGATGCACACGGTCTTCCCGCACCCGACCCTGTCGGAGATGATGCACGAGAGCGTGCTCGATGCGTATGGGCGGGTGATCCACGCGTAGTCCGGCAGGGAAGCCGGAACATCCTGTGAGAGAGGGCGCTGGCCGCGGGTGGCTCGTGAGGAGGCCGCGGCGGGCCTGAGCCGGCGCGACGCCCCTCGCATCGAGGGGAGCGCGGCGGAGGAAGGCGGCTTTGGCGCGGCAAACGGGACGGCGGCAGGGACGAAGAGGCGGCAGCCCGGCTCCCGGAGGGGGCATGACACGGGCACCAGGCTGCCGCCGAGCCGGCGCAGGCCGGAGCCTGCGGGCGTGGTGATGGTCTAACGATCAACGGGACGTCGGAGATGTGCGATGGCGCACGGAAGCGACGGCTGGCCCACCCCGTGTCCACCGGGACGGCGGAGCGCCCACCGTAGGACGAGGGCCGGGCGGGCGCCGCTCCAGGCGGAGGCCGACGATGCTCAGAGGCATCCCCGACCGGTGACGGAGTGGTCACCGGTTCGGACGAGGCAGAAACGAACGCCTGAGCAGAATTGCGCGATGCGGTCCGCTCAGGCGTCATTCTCCTGGAGCTGCCATCGCGGCCCGCTGCGCCTCTGCCGGCTCGGCCGTGAGCTGTACCACTCGTCGTCCGGGCTGCCGGATGCGGTGGGGGCGGCCTGAGGCCTCGCTCCAAGTTGGAGCGGGGCGGCACCGGCGTCCGGCCGGCGTGAGTCCCGGTCCCATAGGCGCAAGGCCAGGCGGGCCAGCAGTATCCCTGCGCCGGCGCCGGCGAACATCGAAGCCGTCACCCATTGAGAGGGCTCTTGCGGGAGCAGCCAGGCACCGGCCACGAGGGCGCCCGCCACTCCCGCTGTCATGATGAAGAACAACCTTGGCTCTCCCTTGTGCGCCAGGGAAAGCCGTCAATGCCCGTTCTGGTTCGCTTCTCCGGCGGCGGCTGGTGAAGGGCAGCTTAACGGTATCGCCGAAAGCGGGACCGGGCCGATGGTGCGCTCGACCGGGGGCCTCGCCTCAGGGACCGGAGGCCGACGCTCTCAAGCGCGGGCGCGGCCTGCCAGGGACAGTACGCAGCGGGCACAGAGGCCGCCCAAGCCGCCGACGAGGGTCACGCCGAGGAGGACGTCAGGCAAGGGTCCGTCCACCAGCCACGCGCCGACCGCCATGCCGCTCCCGATCGATGCTGCCGAGATGATGGCCATCGGCCCCTCCGTTCTCCGCAGGGACAAGCGCTTCGATCGGTCGAGGTTCGCGGCGCTGGCGAATCAGGGTGTACAACCCGTAAAAACGTCGATGCAACCGATGGAAAATTCAGGTCGATCCTGCGGCAGGCCAGGGCGCAGCGGGAAGCTGTTCAGACTGCGCCGGCCCGGCCTGCCTGTCGCGCGCGAGATCGCGGGGCGATGCTCGATGCAACGCGAGGGCGGTAGCACGGCGCCGGCCGGAGGGGAAAAACCGGCAAGCCGGCGGAGGGGCGTCCAGACGGCAGAACGCCCGCCGGAGGGTTAGGACCTTGGCGGGCGAGCTGGCGTGGGGGATTGGGGAATCCGCTGCTGGTCCGGCAACGTGGGCCCGGGCCCGCGGGTTCCCGCCCCCGGACCTGCCCTTCAGGCAGCGCAGCCCTGCCATCCGGCGAACCGGCGGCCGGGCTTGGCGTTGACCGGTCGAACGAGCCGGAGAGGTGGATTATCGATGTCGTTGACCCGCGCCATCCTGACGGCCGCGGCCGGAACCGTCGCGCTCCTCGCGCCCGCCGGGCCGGCGGGCGCCCAGGGCACCGAGCAGCAGCGCCTGGCCTGCATGACCGACGCCATGACGCTGTGCGCAGGCGACGTGCCCAACACGCGGCGCATCGAGCTCTGCCTGCGCCGGAACTACGCCCGCATCAGCACGCCCTGCCAGGGAGTGCTGGATGCGGCGCGCACCGCCGCGGCGAGCCCGGACACCATGGGGGCTGCCCGTTACGGGCGGTAGGGGTTTTCGCGGGCCGCCGCCCCGCCAGCGCGACCGCCGGCGGGGCGATCCGTAGGGCCCGCCGCCCGATCGTTCGCACGGCATCCGGGACGCCGGGTGCCGGTGCCCTCTGCGGACTTCGCCCGAGTCGATCCGAAGTGGCGAAGAGTTACGGCGCGCATTCACTGTGATAGTCTCCGTCGTGGCGCAATCGTCGCGCCCCGGAGCAGTGCCATGCGGACATCTTCTGCGCTCACGTTGCTCGTTTCTGTTGCATGCTTTTCTTGTTCGTGTCTGATTGCTGCGCCGGCCCGGGCGCGGTCGCCGTATTTCGTTCCTGCACCGGGCGACACGTCGCTCGCGTCGAAGTGCCGGTCCGAGGCGTCGATGCTCGGAGGCGGAGGCGGCCGAGGGGCGGTCGTGCGGGCCGAGGAGGTGCGGGCGATGCGGGTCGCGTACCGCCGGAAATGCATGCAGGGCCGGTGACGGGCGGTTGGTCCCCGGGCTAAGCTCGAACAGCGCGAGACGGCGCGGCGCCGGCGGGATCGCCCTGCCGGCGACCACACGAACGGGAGGAGAGCCATGGTGGAGAGGCAGACGGAGACCTGTTCGCGACGGATCCTGCTGGCGGGCCTGACGGCGGGCCTCGCCGCGCCGGCGATCGCGGCCGGAGCGGGGACGGCGCTCGCCGCGGACGAGAGCGAGGCGGTGGCCCGGCAGCTCGAGACCCTGCGCGTCGCGATCGTGGAGGGCGACGCCAAGGCCCTCGACGCCCTCACCCATCCGCAGCTCAGCTACGGCCACTCGAGCGGCCGCAAGATCGAGACCAAGCCCCAGTTCATCGCCAGCCTCGCCGGCAAGACCAACTACAAGTCGCTGGTGTTCTCGGAGCAGTGGATCCAGGTCGTCGGCGACAATGCCCTCGTCCGCCACGTCTGGGACGGTGCCGACATCCTGCCCAACGGCGAGACCGGCCGCTCCTACATCGCGGTGCTGCAGGTCTGGCTCAAGGATGGCGGCAACTGGCGGCTGCTCGGCCGCCAGAGCTGCCCGCTCAAGCCGGCCTGATCGCCCGGGAACGACGGCCAAGCTCGGGCGTTTCCGCTCGCCGCCGCGGTATCGGGCGGTGGCGCAGCGGGAGCATGGGCGGTGCGGTCCGACCGGCAGGTGAGCACGATCAGGCTGGTCGCCGAGGCCGTCCGCCTCGCGAGCACGCTGGCCGTCAAGGAGATCGCGCTGTTCTCCGGCGAGGTCGACCGGATCGCCCGCGTCGTCTCCGGCTGGACCCTGTGGGGCGGGACGATCGTGCTCCTCGCCTGCGTCAGCGGCTTCCTGCTGCTGATGGCCGCCGTGAAGGGCCTCGGCACGCTGCTCGGCTCTGAGGCGCTCGCCGCGGTGATCGGGGCGGCGCCCTTCGCCCTGGCGGCTGCCCTGCTCACGCGCTGGGGCCTGCGGAAGATGGACCTGCGGCGGTAGCCCTCAGCCGACGGGGAAGGCCGGCGCGCCAGGGCGAAGGGCGCTGCCTGCCGGGCGCTGCGCCTGGACCGTGGATCGTCCGGAGCGCTGCGCGGGCGACCATGGAGATGGGATCGGCCTCGGGCATGCGCCGCAAGCATGGCCGTTCCGCGGAGCGGCCGATTGCGTTGTGCGCCGCAACATGAGAAAACGTTTTTGCACCGCAGCGATGGCGTCGCGGCGGTGCAGCCCTCTTTGGGCGTTTCCTCCCTAGACTTCGGGCCGCCTCGCAAGGGCGGCCTTTTTTCTGTTGCGCGCTCATACCCGAGGCGCCTCGATTCTGACAAGCATTATCGTGCGCCGTGGCAGGACTCGGCATTATGGTGCGGGTTTCGCCGTGCGCGACCGGCTTCGGGACGCGCCACGGCGGCCAGAACGGCTCCCGGATCCCCGGCGATCCAGGATCGAGCGGAGATGCGCGTCCTATCGCGAGAGGTAGGCCGCGATGTTGCGGCGGATGCGGTCGAGCGGTGGCTCCGTCGTGTCCGGCAGGGGGAAGCGCTCGCCCGTGATGGTCTCGAAGGCGCTGACATAAGTGGCGGCGGTGCGCAGCACGACCTCGGGCGGGATCTCCGGGACGGGGTCGCGGTAGGGATCGCAGCGCGCCGCGACCCAGTTGCGCACCACGTCCTTGTCGAAGCTCTCCGGCAGGGTGCCGGCCGCTAGGCGCTCGGGGTAGCTTTGCGCGAACCAGTAGCGGCTGCTGTCGGGGGTGTGGATCTCGTCGGCGAGCACGATCCGCCCCTCGGCATCAAGGCCGAACTCGTACTTGGTGTCGGCGAGGATCAGGCCGCGCTCCGCCGCCATCGCCTGGCCGCGGGCGAACAGGGCCAGCGCCTTCTCCGACAGGGTGCGCCACTGGTCTTGCGTCAGCAGCCCCCGCTCCAGGATCTCGGCTTCGGAGAGCGGCGCGTCGTGGTCGCCGTGGCCAGCCTTGGTGGTCGGCGTGATGATCGGTTGCGGCAGCTTCTCGTGCGGGCGCATCCCGTCCGGCAGCCGGTGGCCGTACATCTCCCGCTGACCGGCCTTGTAGAGGGTCAGGATCGAGGTCCCGGTGCTGCCGGCGAGGTAGCCGCGCACCACGATCTCGACCGGCAGGATCGTGAGCCGCCGGCCGACCACCACGTTCGGGTCCGGGTAGGCGAGGACGTGGTTGTCGCAGATGTCGCGCGTCGCCTCGAACCAGTAGCGCGCGGTCTGGGTCAGGACCTGGCCCTTGAGCGGGATCGCCGCCAGCTCCCGGTCGAAGGCGCTCAGCCGATCGCTGGTGATCAGGATGCGCCGCCCGTCGGCCAGGTCGTAATTGTCCCGCACCTTGCCGCGGTAATGTCCCGGCAGCTCCGGCAGGGTCGCCTCGGGCAGGACGTAGTCGGAAAAGGGCGCGAGCTCGGCCGCCTGCATGATCATACTCCGCGTTCGCGCCCCGGGACCCGCGCGCTTGCGGCCCTGCCTATCGTCGGTTCCGGTTCCCGATCAAGCGGTGGGCGATACCTCTCCCCGCTCCGCAGCAAAACGGGTCTGTTCGACCGGCTCGACGAAGCTGAAACCCACCGCGTCACTCCGGAGCCGCGAGAGCGGAGCCCGGAATGATGCGGGGGGTTTCAATCGGGGTAGATGCTGTCGAACGCGCTCACACGTCGAGATTGGCCACGTTCAGCGCGTTCTCCTGGATGAACTCCCGGCGCGGCTCGACCACGTCGCCCATCAGCTTGACGAACAGGTCGTCGGCGTCGGTCGTGTCCTTGACCTTCACCTGGAGGAGCGAGCGCACGTCGCGGTCGAGGGTGGTCTCCCAGAGCTGCTGGGCGGTCATCTCACCGAGGCCCTTGTAGCGCTGCAACTGCAGGCCCTTGCGGCCGAGCGCCATCATGCCCTCGAACAGGGCGACCGGGCCGTGCAGCACCGTCGCGTCGCCCCGGCGCACCAGGGTGACGGGGGCGCCGTAGATCTCGCTCAGGGTCTCGGCCCGCTCGTCGAGGCGGCGCGCCTCCTGCGAGTGGATCAGGGCCTCGTCGAGCACCGCGACCTGGCGCACGCCGCGCAGCGTCCGCGACAACACGTAACCGCCGTCCTTCGCCTCGCCCTCCCAGCCGCGCTCGATCTCGTCCGCGATGGCGTTGAGGCGCCGGGCGATCTCGTCGGCCACCACCTCGGCCTCGGCCGGGTTGCCGGCCACCGAGGGGCGCAAGGCCCCGGCGATCGCCGCCTGCTCGACCACGACGCGGTCGTAGCGCGAATGCATGCCGTGCAGGACTTGGCGCACGCCGCGGGCCTCGTCGACCAGGGCCTTGAGCTGGGCGCCGCCGAACTCGGTGCCGGTGGCGAGCTTGAGCACCGCCCCGTCGACGCCGCCGTCGATCAGGTAGTCCTCGAGCGCCCGGTCGTCCTTGAGGTAGATCGCGGTCTTGCCCTTCTGGGCTTTGTAGAGCGGCGGCTGGGCGATGTAGAGGTGGCCGCGGTCGATCAGCTCCGGCATCTGGCGGAAGAAGAACGTCAGCAGCAGCGTGCGGATGTGCGAGCCGTCGACGTCCGCATCGGTCATGATGATGATGCGGTGGTAGCGCAGCTTGTCGGGGTTGAACTCCTCGCGGCCGATGCCGGTGCCGAGCGCGGTGATCAGCGTGCCGATCTCCTGGCTCGACAGCATCTTGTCGAAGCGCGCCCGCTCGACGTTGAGGATCTTGCCGCGAAGCGGCAGAACCGCCTGGAACGTCCGGTCGCGGCCCTGCTTGGCCGATCCGCCGGCCGAGTCGCCCTCGACCAGCAGGATCTCGCATTTCGATGGGTCGCGCTCCTGGCAATCGGCGAGCTTGCCGGGGAGCGAGGCGATGTCGAGCGCCCCCTTGCGGCGGGTGAGCTCGCGGGCCTTGCGGGCGGCCTCGCGGGCGGCCGCCGCCTCCGCCACCTTGCCGACGATGGTCTTGGCCTCGGCGGGGTGCTCCTCGAGCCAGTTCGACAGGCCCTCGTTGAGGACGTTCTCGACGACGGGGCGCACCTCGGACGAGACCAGCTTGTCCTTGGTCTGCGACGAGAACTTGGGGTCCGGCACCTTGACCGAGATGATCGCGGTCAGGCCCTCGCGGCAATCGTCGCCGGTGAGCGAGACCTTCTCGCGCTTGGCGATGCCGGAGGACTCGGCGTAGCCGGTGACCTGGCGGGTGAGCGCCGCCCGGAAACCCGCCATGTGGGTGCCGCCGTCGCGCTGCGGGATGTTGTTAGTGAAGGGCAGCACCGTCTCGTGGTAGCTGTCGTTCCACCACAGGGCGACCTCGACGCCGATGCCGTCGCGCTCGGCGCGCACCACCACCGGCTTGTCGACCAGCGGGGTCTTGGTCCGGTCGAGGTAGCGCACGAAGGCCTCGACGCCGCCCTCGTAGACCAGCTCCTCGCGCTTGTGCTCGGCGTGGCGGGCGTCGGTGAGCACGATGCGCACGCCGGAATTGAGGAAGGCGAGCTCGCGCAGGCGCTTCTCCAGCGTCGCGTAGTCGAACTCGACCATCGTGAACGTGTCGGTGGAGGGCAGGAACGTCACCTCGGTGCCGCGCCGGTCGCCGGCCGGGCCGACCACCGCGAGCGGCGAGACCGCGTCGCCGTGGCGGAACTCCATCGCGTGCTCCTGGCCGGCGCGCCAGATGCGCAGGCGCAGCCAGGTCGAGAGGGCGTTCACCACCGAGACGCCGACGCCGTGCAGGCCGCCCGAGACCTTGTAGGAGTTCTGGTCGAACTTACCGCCGGCGTGCAGCTGGGTCATGATGACCTCGGCCGCCGAGACGCCCTCCTCCGGGTGGATGTCGGTCGGGATGCCGCGGCCGTTGTCGGAGACCGTGCACGAGCCGTCCGGGTTGAGGGTGACGGTGACGAGCGTCGCGTGGCCGGCCAGCGCCTCGTCGATGGCGTTGTCGACGACCTCGTACACCATGTGGTGCAGGCCCGAGCCGTCGTCGGTGTCGCCGATATACATGCCCGGCCGCTTGCGCACCGCGTCGAGGCCCTTGAGGACCTTGATCGAGTCGGCGCCGTAGGTGTCGGGGGTCAGATCGCGGGCGGGTTCGGCCATGTCGTTTCCTGGTGCGGGCGGGCGCGCGTCGCGGGGTGCGCGGCCCGCGCCGGCGCCGGTTCGAGATCCGGCACCGTCTGGGTCTCTTCGTGTCTCAAGGATCCCGGGCCGTGGTGGCCACGATCCGGCATGTCCCTGATGTAAGCATTCCGCCTTGAAATTGCATCGGTTTTCGGCGCCGCAGCGGACGCTTTTCGGAGCCCGGCGGAGGTGGGCCGGGAGCCCTGTCCACCCCTGCCGGACGATAACCGAGGTTACGTTTCGCCGCACCCCGTTAAGGATCCGCCAACGGGCGCCTGTCAGCCCCTGAGCGAGCCCCGGCTCGCCTCTTCGAGCCGGGCGGAGGCCGCCGGGTCGAGGGCGAGGCGCACGCCGCCCAGCAGCTCGTCGAGCTGCGCCACCGAGGTGGCGCTGGCGATCGGCGCGGTGAGGCCGGGCCGCGCCACCAGCCAGGCGATGGCGACCTGGGCCGGGGTGGCCCCGTGCTCCCGGGCGACCGCGTCGAGGAGGTCGAGGAAGGCGAGGCCGCGCGGGTTGAGGTAGGCCGAGACCCGGGCCTCCCGGGCACGGCCGGCGGCGGCACCGGCATGGCGGTACTTGCCCGTGAGGAAGCCCGCCGCGAGGGAGAAGTAGGAGATCACCCCGAGCCCCTCCTCCCGGCACAGGGGCTCGAGCTCCGCCTCGTAATCCTCCCGGTCGGCCAGGCTGTAGCCCGGTTGCAGGCACTCGTAGCGGGGAAGGCCCTCGCGCTCGGCCACCGCCAGCGCCTCGCGCAGGCGGGCGGCGGCGTAGTTCGAGGCGCCGATCGCCCGCACCTTGCCGGCGCGGATCAGCCGGTCGTAGGCCGACAGCGTCTCCTCCAGCGGCGTCTCGGCATCGTCGGTGTGGGACTGGTAGAGGTCGATCCGGTCGGTCTGGAGCCGGCGCAGCGAGTCCTCCACCGCCCGCTCGATGTAGGACGCCTTGAGGCCCTTGCGGCCGTCCCCCATGTCCATGCCGACCTTGGTGGCGATGGTCATGCGGTCGCGGGCTCTGCTCGCCTTGAGCCAGCGCCCGATCACCGCCTCGGACTCGCCCCCCTGATGACCCGGCGCCCAGCGCGAGTAGACGTCGGCGGTATCGACGAAGGTGAAGCCGGCCTCGAGCAGGCGGTCGAGCAGCGCGAACGAGGTCGCCTCGTCGGCGGTCCAGCCGAAGACGTTGCCGCCGAAGCAGAACGGCGGGACGGAGAGGCCGGAGCGGCCGAGGGGACGCAGGTCCATGGCGACGATCCTACTGCAGAAACGGGTTCGACAGCCGCTCCTGCCCGATCGTGCCGGTCGGGCCGTGGCCGGGGATGAAGGCGACGTCGTCGCCGAGCGGCAGGAGCTTGGTCTTGATCGAGGCGATCAGGGCGGCGTGGTCGCCCCCCGGCAGGTCGGTGCGGCCGACCGAGCCCCGGAACAGCACGTCGCCGACCTGGGCGAAGCGGGCGTCCCGGCTCACTAGCACCACGCTGCCCGGGGAATGGCCGGGGCAGTGCAGCACGTCGAAGGTCAGCTCGCCCACCGTGACGGTGTCGCCCTCGGAGAGCCAGCGGTCGGGCGTGATGACCTTCGCACCGTCGATGCCGTAGGCCGCCCCGGTCTCGGGCAGGCTGTCGAGGAGCGGCTTGTCGGCGAGGTGCGGCCCCTCGACCGGCACCTTGAGGGCGTCGCGCAGGTCGGCGGCGCCGCCGGCATGGTCGATGTGGCCGTGGGTGAGCAGGATCTTCTCGACCGTGACCCCGGCCTTGGCGATCGCCGCCTGGATGCGCTCGAGGTCGCCGCCGGGATCGACCACCGCGGCCCGCTTCGTCGCCTCGCACCACAGGAGGGTGCAGTTCTGCTGGAACGGCGTCACCGGGATGATCGCGGCGCGGGGCGTGCTCGGCATGATCGGCCTTATAATGGGAGGCGGGGATGCGTCGCTCCTTGTAGACCGGATGCGGGCGGGGCGGCACCCCGGGCCTCAGCCCGTCCCCGTCAGGCCAGCCACCAGCCCTCGCCGGCGACGAACGCCCCCGGTGCCGGCGCCCCGCTCCGGTGCAGGGCGTGCACCCGCCGCCAGTCCCGGTCGCGGAAGGCGGCGGCGAGGCGGGCCGCCTCGTCGGGCCGGCGGGCGCCGGCGCAGGGCACGAAGCTCACCGGCGACAGGATGCGGGCCGGCCAGACCTCCGCCGGCTCCCCTGCGGGCCGGGCCGCCAGCAGCATCCCGCCGCCGCCGCGCTCGGCGGTCAGCGGCACCAGCAGGCGTCCGCCGGGGGCGAGGGCGTCGAGCCACACGGGCAGCGGCGCCGTGGCACCGGCCGCCACCGTCACGAGGTCGGCCGGCGGCAGCGGCGCTTCGGCGCCGGAGCGCGCGTGCACGGTCACCTGGGCGTAGCCCGCCAGGGCGGCCCGGGCCGCGGCGGCGAGGCTCGGCTCGACCTCGTAGGCGTCGACGCGGCCCGCTTGTCCCACCAGCTCGGCCAGGATGGCTGTGTAGTAGCCGCCCCCCGCCCCCACCTGCACCGCCCGCTCGCCGGGCCGCGGCCGCGCCGCCGCGAGGCAGAGGGCGTGCAGGCTCGGCTCGCCGTTGTTGAGGCCCGCCGCCGGGCGCAGGGCCACCAGCACGTCCCGGTAGAGCCCGGCGGGGTCCTCCACCGTGCCGGCCCCGTCCTCGCCGAGCACGGTCCAGGGACCGGGGCCGCAGAAGGCCTCCCGCGGCACCGTCGCGAAGGCGCGGATCAGCGCCGGATCGTCCGTCCGGGCCCGGGCGGCGATGCGGGCCGCGTAGGCGGCGCGCTGCTGCGAGAGGTCGGTCATCGCCTGGTCGGCCCTCACGTCCCGGACAGGAGGCGAACGGACCGGCGCCGGGCCGGTTCCGGGCCGGCCCGGCGCGATGGCGAGGCGGGCGGCGCCCCGGGCCGCGTCCGCCCGACGGCTTCCGTCGCGTGATCGTGCGCGGCCGGCCCCTGGTGGACGCGCCGGGGCCGCGCTACCTCTGGGTGAGAGGCGGGGGCCTCACCGGGCGGAATGCCCGGTCCGGCGGACCGGGATCACGATCCGGGGCCGGAACTGCTTGCGATCCACTCGTCCGGCGCCCTTTCGCGGACCGGACCGGATCCGTGACGACAAGACCGCCGCCAGACGGCCATCGCACGGCCCGGCCTGCCCGTCGTGGGCGCCTCCGAAACGACCGGAGGAGACGCGATGACGAGCTTGTCCACCCCCGCCCGCGGCTACGCCGCCGCCCGCCCGGCCGTGCGGCAGATCGGCTTCCAGGACCTCAAGGCCGCCCTGTCGCGGGGCTTCGACGATTTCCTGGCGATGCCGACCCACGTGCTGTTCGTGGTGCTGATCTATCCGGTCGCCGGCGTGATCATCGCGGCGGCGACCTTCGAGCAGGACCTGATCCCGATCCTCTTTCCCCTCGCCTCCGGCTTCGCGCTGATCGGGCCCTTCGCGGCGCTCGGCCTGTACGAGCTCAGCCGGCGGCGGGAATGGGGCCTGCCCGCGTCCTGGACCGACGCCTACACCCCCTTGCGCGGCCACTCGGCCAGGGCGGTCCTGGCGGTCGGCGTGGTGCTGGCGCTGATCTTCCTCGCCTGGCTCTGCGCCGCCATGGGGCTGTACTGGGCGCTCTACGGCGGGATCGCGGACCCTTCGCTCCTCGCCTTCCTGGACGACGTGCTGACCACGCCCCGGGGCTGGATGCTGATCCTCACCGGCAACCTCGTGGGCGCGGCGTTCTCGCTGCTGGCGCTGGCGGTGAGCGCGGTCTCGATCCCGCTCATCATCGACCAGGACACCGATGCGGGCACCGCGATCGAGACCTCGCTGGCGCTGATGCGGGAGAACCCCGTCACGATGCTCGCCTGGGGCGCCATCGTGGCGGGACTGCTCGTCATCGGCATGCTGTCGCTGTTCGTCGGGCTCGCGGTGGTGATGCCGGTGCTCGGCCACGCCACCTGGCACCTCTACCGCCGGTCGGTGGCGCCCTGACGCCCGCCCGGTCGCGCGGCGGTCACTCGGTGAGCGCCGCGTAGGTCAGCACCCGCAGCTCGCGCCGGATCGGCCAGGTCGAGGACGGCATGAGCTGCGTCAGCAGGATCACGAACAGGTCCTCGGCGGGGTCGATCCAGAACGCCGTCGAGGCGGCCCCGCCCCAGGCGACCTCGCCCGGGGTGCCGAGGATCTGCGCCTTCGCCGGATCGAGCATCACCGAGAAGCCGAGGCCGAAGCCGATGCCGCTGTAGCTCGATTCCGAGAACCGCGGCTGGCCCATGTCGGCGAGGTCGCCGCGCAGGTGGTTGGCGGTCATCAGCGCCACGGTCTTGCGGCCCAGCAGCCTCACGCCGTCGAGCGCCCCGCCGCCGAGGATGAAGCGGCAGAACCGGGCGTAGTCGGACGCCGTCGAGACGAGGCCGCCGCCGCCGGAGGGCGCGGTGCGGGGCCGCGCGTAGCGGCCCTCTCGGGCGTCGTCGATCAGGGTCAGCCGGCCGCCCTCGCCCAGCGCGTAGTTCGAGGCGAACCGTGAGAGCTTCTCAGGCGGCACGTGGAAGTCGGTGTCGACCATGCCGAGCGGCCGGATGATCCGCTCGCGCAGGAAGTCGTCGAAGGGCATCCCTGAGATCACCGCCACGAGGTGGCCCAGCACGTCGGTGGCGATGCTGTAGTTCCACTCCGCCCCGGGCTGGGCGAGCAGCGGCTGGCGCGCGGCCCTCGCCACGATCTCGGCGAGCGTGGTCTCGGCGGTCTGGAAGTCGACGCCCTCCTCCCGGTACATCCGGTCGACGAGCGTCGCGTCCATGAAGCCGTAGGTCAGGCCCGAGGTGTGGGTGAGGAGATCACGAAAGGTGATGTCGCGCTCCGCCGGCACCGTCTCGGGACGCAGCCGGCTGCCGCCGACGAGCACCCGCATGTCCCGGAACTCCGGCAGGAAGCGGGTGATGGGATCGTCGAGCTGAAACAGGCCTTCCTCGTACAGCATCAGGATCGCCGTCGAGGTGAGCGGCTTCGTCATCGAGTAGATGCGCACGATGGTGTCGTCCTCCATCGGCAGGCCGCGGGCGAGGTCGCGCAGGCCCTCCGAGCGGGAGAAGACCACCTGGCCGCGCCGGGCCACGGTCACCGACAGGCCCGGCAGCTTGCCGGCCGCGACGTAGCCCCGCATCCACGGGACGATCCGTTCCAGCCGCTCCGACGAGAGGCCGACCGCCTCCGGGGTTCCGATCTCAGCCTGCACGCCGTGACTCCTGGTCGCCAGTGGAGGCGCGAAGAGGAGAGCCGGCGCGCGCGCCCGTCAAGCCGCCCGTTGACCGCACCCGGGAGCCGGTGCGATGCGGGAGCGTAACGAGACCGCGAACGACGCCCCGGGAGCAACGCCGCCGATGTCCCTGCCCGACAGCCTCAGCCACGCCCTCGCCCTGCCGGTGATCGCCTCGCCGATGTTCATCGTCTCGGGGCCGGACCTCGTGATCGCGCAGTGCGTCAACGGCGTCGTCGGCTCGTTCCCGGCCCTCAACGCCCGGCCGAAGGAGGCCCTCGACGCCTGGCTGACGCAGATCACCGGGGCGCTCGAGCAAGCCAAGGCGGCCGAGCCCGACCGGATCGTCGCGCCCTACGCCGTCAACCAGATCGTCCACGCCTCGAACGACCGGCTCGAGCACGACATGATGGTCTGCGCCAAGCACAAGGTGCCGATCATCATCACGTCGCTCAGGGCCCCCGATGCGGTGGTCTCGGCGGCGCATGGCTGGGGCGGCCTCGTCTTCCACGACGTCACCACGGTGCGCCACGCCGAGAAGGCGCTGGAGGCCGGCGTCGACGGGCTGATCCTGGTCTGCGCCGGGGCCGGGGGGCACGCCGGCACGCTCTCGCCCTTCGCCCTGGTGAGCGAGATGCGGCGCTTCTACGACGGGCCGCTGATCCTGTCGGGCGCGATCACCACCGGCGCCTCGATCCTCGCCGCCCAGGCGATGGGCGCCGACCTCGCCTACATGGGCACCCGCTTCATCGCCACGCAGGAGGCCAACGCCGCCCCGGCCTACAAGGAGATGATCGTCGGCACGACGGCCGCGGACGTGATGTACACGCCCTACTTCACCGGCGTGCCCGGCAACTACCTGCGCCCGAGCGTGACCGCCGCCGGCCTCGACCCCAATGCGCTCCCGGAGGTCGACAAGACCAAGATGAACTTCGGCTCGGGCACCACCAAGGCCTGGCGCGACATCTGGGGCGCCGGCCAGGGCGTCGGCACCATCGACGACGCGCCCGCGACCGCCGTGGTGATCGACCGGCTGAAGGCGGAATACGCGGCGGCGCGGGCGCGGCTATCGTAAGGTGGATCGAGGGCTGGCGCGACGCTTCGCGCCAGCCTCGCCTTTCCGGGCCCGGAACGGGCCTGCACGACTGCGGCGTCAGCGGAAGGAGACCCGGGAAAGGGTTGGGGTCGTTCTGGGAGCGTCGCTCCACCCGACGAACCCATCCATTCCGCCGCACACCCCACCCCCGCGCCCGGCGCTTGCCGGCTCGGCACGGCCCTCGCATCCTGGAGCGCGCATCTCCCTCGACGCGAGCGCAAGGCCCCGCCATGACCACCAACCTCTCCGTGAACGGCAACCGGCTCTGGGACACCCTGATGGTGTCGGCGGGCATCGGCACCGGGCCCCGGGGCGGCCTGCGGCGCCTGACCCTGACCGAGCCCGACCGGGTGATGCGCGACCAGCTCAGAGCCTGGGCGGCGGAGGGCGGCTATCCGCTCACCGTCGACGGGCTCGGCAACATGGTTCTGCGGCGCGAGGGCACCGAGCCCGGCCTGCCGCCGGTGGTGATCGGCAGCCACCTCGACACCCAGTGGGCCGGCGGGCGCTTCGACGGCATCCTCGGCGTGCTCGCCGGGCTCGAGGTCCTGCGCACCCTCGACGATCTCGGAATCGCCACGCGGCGCAGCATCGAGGTGGTGAACTGGACCAACGAGGAGGGCGCGCGGTTCTCGCCGCCGATGCTGTGCTCGCTCGCCTGGTCCGGCCAGGCGACGCCGGACTGGGTCGAGAACCGGCGCGACCGCGACGGGGTGCGCTTCGGCGACGCCCTCGACGGCATCGGCTATCGCGGGTCCGAGCCGGTCGGCGGCCGGACGATCGACGCCTATTTCGAACTGCACATCGAGCAGGGCCCGGCCCTCGACCGGGCCGGCGTGCCGGTCGGCATCGTCACCGGCGGCTATCCGAGCTGCGGCATGCGCATCGCCGTCGAGGGCGCCACCGCCCATACCGGCCCGACCCCGATGGCCGAGCGCCACAATGCGCTGGTCGGCGCCGCCATGGTGGCGGTGGCGGTCAACGACATCGGCTGGGCGCATGCCGACACCGACGCCAAGGCCACCGCCGCCCGGCTCGACCTGGTGCCGAACCTTCCCGGCACGCTCTCGGAATACGCCGAGCTCTTCATCGACATGCGGGCGCCCAAGCTCGAGACCCTCGAGACCATGAAGGCGTCCCTGCGCGCCGCCCTGCCCGACTGCGCCACCCGCTCGCTCACCGAGATCAAGATCGCCGAGGAGTGGGGATTCGGGGTCTTCTCCTTCGATGACGGGCTGATCGGCCTCCTGCGGGAGACGGCGGAGCGCCTCGCGATCCCGACCATGGACCTGCGCTCCCAGGCCGGCCACGACGCCTACCACGTCGCCCGCGTCGCCCCGGCCTGCATGATCTTCACCCCCTGCCGAGACGGCATCACCCACAACGAGGCCGAGGACATCGCCCTGGAGCCGACCCTGCCGGGCGTGAACCTGCTGCTCCATGCCGCCCTGGCGCGGGCCAACCGGTAGCGCGGCCGGGCGGCGTCAAGTCCGCCCGAATCCGCTTGCGCGACTTTGCGCATCGATGTACTTTGCATCAGAAAGTTGATGCGAGACCCCCGATGCGCGACCTCGACAGGGCCGATCTCGACCGGGTGCTGGCCGACATCGTGGCGATCCGCAGCCAGGTTGCCGCCGGCACCGCCTTCCAGGGCTACGGCCCCTCCGCGCTCGCGGTCACCGGCGCCCTGGCGCTCGCGACCGCGATCCTGCAGGCGCTCCTCCTCGACGATCCGACCGCCCAGCCCCTCGCCTTCCTGTTCGGCTGGATCGCCACGGCGGTGGTCGCCGTGGCGTTGGTCGGGGCCGAGATGCTGGCGCGCAGCCGCCGGCACCATTCGGGCCTCGCCGACGCGATGATCCTCAACGCCGTCGAGGCCTTCCTGCCGGCGGGCGCCGCCGGGGCGCTGCTCCTCCTGGTGCTGGCGCGCCTCGCCCCGGAGGCCTTATGGCTGCTGCCGGGCCTGTGGCAGATCCTGGTCGGCCTCGGACTGTTCGCCTCCCTGCGGGCCCTGCCGCGGCCGGTCGCCTGGGGGGCGGCCTGGTACGTCGTGGCCGGCCTCGGCGCCATCGCGGTCGCCGCCGACGGGCACGCCCTCTCGCCCTGGACCATGGGCTTGCCCTTCGCGGGCGGCCAGGCCCTGCTGGCCATCATCCTCCACCTCGCCCCCGGAGGTGACGTCGATGCGTGACCCCGCACCGTTCGCCTATGACGGGCTCGACCGGGTGATGCACGAGCGGGCGCGGCTCAGCCTGCTCACCGCGCTCGCCTCCCACCCGAAGCCCCTGGCCTTTTCCGACCTCAAGCAGCTCTGCGGCCTGACCGACGGGAACCTCAGCCGCCACCTCGGGGTGCTGGAGGAGGCCGGGCTGGTGGAGATCCGCAAGGGCTACGAGGGGCGGCGCCCGCTGACCACCTGCCGCCTCACGCCCGCCGGGCGGCAGCGCTTCGTCGACTACCTCGCGGTGCTGGAGCGCGTGGTCCGCGACGCCGCCGAGGCCGCCCGCCAAGGTCAAGGCGACGGTCAAGGTCAGGACAACCGCGACCCCGACCCCCTCCCCGCGTGATCTCCCTCTTTTATTTGACCGGAGACTTTGCAATGCAAAGCGCTTCTATCCAGCAAGACAAGCTCCAGGAAGCCCGGCTCCAGGAAGCGAGGCTCCATGTCGGCCTCATCATGGACGGCAACGGCCGCTGGGCTGAGACGCGCGGCCTGCCCCGGAGCGTCGGGCACGAGGCCGGCGTCGCGACGGTGCGGCGGGTGGCGCAGGCCGCGCCGGGCCAGGGCATCGGCACGCTGACGCTCTACGCCTTCTCCTCCGACAACTGGCGCCGTCCGCCGGCCGAGGTCGCCGGGCTGATGGCCCTGCTGCGCCTCTACCTGACGCGCGAGGTCGAGCGGTTGCGCCGCGACGGCGTGCGCCTCACCGCGATCGGCCGGCGCGACCGTCTGCCGGCGGGCTTGGCCCAAGCGATCGCCGCCGCCGAGGCCGCGACCCGGGACGGTCCCCGCTTGCACCTGCGCATCGCCCTCGACTACTCGGCCCGCGACGCGATCCTGGCCGCCGCCCGCGCCGCGGACCCCGCTGTCACCCGCGAGGACTTCGCCCGCCTCGTCACCGGCGACGGCGCCCCGGAGGTCGACCTGGTGATCCGCACCAGCGGCGAGCAGCGCCTCTCCGACTTCCTGCTCTGGGAGAGCGCCTACGCCGAGCTGCACTTCACTCCCTGCACCTGGCCGGATTTCGGCGAGGCGGAGCTCGCCGCCGCGATGGCCGCCTTCCGCTCGCGCCAGCGCCGCTTCGGCGGGCTGCCGGCGGCGGCGTGAGCCCCGCCATGCGCGTCCTCCTCGTCAACGTGCCGCATCCGGCGATCGGCAGCCGCATCCCGGACGATCACCTGCCGCCGCTGGGCCTCCTCGCCGTCGGCGGTCCCCTCCTCGACGACGGCCATGCGGTGCGGCTGATCGACGGCGAGTTCGGCCCGATGCCGCTCCCCGACCTCATCCGCGCGGCGGTCGCCTGGGCGCCGGACGCGGTGCTGTTCGGCCATTCCGGCTCGACCTCCGGCCATCCGGTGATCGCCGCCGTGGCCCGCGCCGTTGCGGCCCGCCTGCCTGCTGCGGCGATCGTCTACGGCGGCGTCTACCCGACCTATCACTGGCGCGAGATCCTGGCCGAGGAGCCGCACCTCACCGCGATCGTGCGCGGCGAGGGCGAGGAGACCGCCAGGCGCCTCGTGGCGGCGCTGGCCGCCGGCGCGCCCCTCGACGCGGTGCCCGGCCTGGCGATCCGGCGCGGGGGCGAGCCCTTCGCCACGCCTCCCGCGCCGACGATTCAGGATCTCGACGCCTACCGGGTCGGCTGGGAGCTGATCGACCACGCCCGCTACTCCTACTGGGGCGGGTTGCGGGCAGTGGTGGTGCAGTTCTCCCGCGGCTGCCCGCACCCGTGCAGCTATTGCGGCCAGCGCGGCTTCTGGACCCGCTGGCGCCACAGCAACCCTATCCTCTTCGCCCGCGAGCTCGCCCGCCTGCACCGGGAGCACGGCGTCCGGGTCGTCAACTTCGCCGACGAGAACCCGACCGCCTCGCCCAAGGCCTGGCGCGCCTTCCTGGAGGCTCTGGTCGCCGAGGAGGTCGACCTGATCCTGGTCGGCTCGACCCGGGCCGACGACATCGTGCGCGACGCCGACCTCCTGCCGCTCTACCGGAAGGCCGGCTGGCAGCGCTTCCTCCTCGGGCTCGAGAGCACCGACGCCGCGACGCTGGCGCTCATCCGCAAGGGTGGGGCCACCGCGACGGACCGGGAGGCGATCCGCCTGCTGCGCCGGCACGGTATCCTGTCGATGGCGACCTGGGTGGTGGGGTTCGAGGAGGAGACGGATGCCGACCACTGGCGCGGCCTGCGCCAGCTCCTGTCGTACGATCCCGACCAGATCCAGATGCTCTACGTCACGCCGCACCGCTGGACGCCCTACTTCCGCCTCGCCGCCGGGCGCCGGGTGATCCAGACCGACCGGCGGCGCTGGGACTACAAGCACCAGGTGCTGGCGACCCGCCACCTGCCGCCCTGGCGGGTCCTCGCCTGGGTCAAGCTCGCCGAGGTGGTGCTCCAGGCCCGGCCGCGGGCGCTCGCCCGCACCCTCTTCCACCCCGATCCCGCCCTGCGCCACGCCATGCGCTGGTACGCCCGCATGGGCCGGCGGGTCTGGTTCCACGAGATCCGCAGCTTCCTCTTCCGCGACCGCCGGGTGGCGGACGGGCCGACCGTGGCGGCGTTCTGGGGCGCGCCCCAGGACGGCGAGGAGGAGGCGATGCGCCCGGCCCGCCGGGCCGGCGGGCGCGGCGCCTGACATCCGTGCGTCGCGGGAGAGCGGGCCCCCGCGACGCGCCCGCCTCGGACAGCGCTCAGTACCCCTGCGCGCTCCCGGTGTTCCGCCGCGGGTCGTTGGCGCCGTAGTAGCGGAAGGACCCCACCGGCTTGCCGCCGAGGGTCGGTGCGCCGATCAGGATCGCCGAGAGGTGGTTCGCCGGCTGGGGCGGTCCGAACCTGTGGCCCATGCCTTCCAGAATCTTGCGGGTGTCCGGCGAGAGGGCGAAGCGCTCGACGTTGGTCACGTCGGGCATCCACTGGTGGTGGATGCGCGGCGCATCCGCGGCTTCCTGCACGTTCATCCCGTAATCGACCACGTTGAGGATGCTGTGCAGGACGACCGTGATGATCCGGCTGCCGCCGGGCGTTCCGGTGACGAAGACCGGCTTGCCGTCCTTGGTGACGATGGTTGGGCTCATCGAGCTCAAGGGCGTCTTGCCGGGCGCGATGGCGTTCGCCTCGCCCTGGAGCAGGCCGTAGATGTTCGGGACGCCGACCTTCGCGGTGAAGTCGTCCATCTCGTTGTTCAGGAGGACGCCGGTCCCCTCCGCGACGATCCGCGTGCCGAACCAGTCGTTGAGGGTGTAGGTCACCGAGACGGCGTTGCCCTGGCTGTCGACGATCGAGTAGTGGGTCGTGTTGCTGCCCTCGTGCGGCGGAACGCCCGGCTTGAGGGCGGCGGAGTCGCCGGCCTTCTGCGGGTCGATCGACGCCCGGATCTTCGCCGCGTAGGCCTTGTCGGTCAGCCGCTCGACCGGGTTCTTCACGAAATCGGGATCGCCCAGGTAACTGTTGCGGTCGATATAGGCGTGGCGCATGGCCTCGATCTCGTAGTGGATCGCCTGCGCCGAGCCCCAGCCCAGCCCCGCCAGGTCGTAGCCTTCGAGGATGTTCAGCATCTCGCAGATCACCACCCCGCCCGAGCTGGGCGGCGGGGCCGAGATCACCCGGTAGCCGCGGTAGTCGCACTCGATCGGGGGCAGCTCCCGCGTGGTGTAGCGGTCGAGGTCGGCCTGGACGATGAGGCCTCCCTGCGCGCGGCTCGCCGCCGTCAGGGCGTCGCCGACCGCCCCCTTGTAGAATCCGTCCCGCCCCCGCGCGCTGATCGCCCGCAGCGTCCCGGCGAGATCCTTCTGGACGAGCCTCTCGCCCACCGCGTAGGGCCGTCCCTGGTCGAGGAAGATCCTGGCGGACGCGGGATCCCTGCCGAAATCCTCCGCGGCGAGGCTGAGCATGTCCACGTCGCCCTGGTCGAGGGTGAAGCCCTCCTCGGCGAGCGCGACGGAAGGCGCCATCACCGTGGCGCGGGGGAGCGTCCCGTACTTGGCGAGCGCGTAGTCCAGCCCGGCCACGGTGCCGGGCACGCCGACCGCCAGGAAGCCCTTCGTGCTCAAGCCCTTGACGACGTTTCCGTCCTTGCCGAGGAACATGTCCCGCGTGGCGGCGAGGGGCGCCTTCTCGCGGAAGTCCAGGAACGTCCGGCTGCCGTCCGCCCGCTGGATGGTCATAAATCCGCCGCCGCCCAGGTTGCCGGCGGCCGGATAGACCACCGCGAGGGCGTAGCCGACCGCGACCGCGGCATCGACGGCGTTGCCGCCCTGCTTCAGCACGTCGACGCCGACCTTCGTCGCGTAGTGCTGCGCCGTGGCGACCATGCCGTGCTCGGCGGCGACCGGCGCCCGCGAGGCCGCGACCGCGGCTTCTCGCGGGACGGTCGAGACGAGAAGCGCCGTGACGAGACTGATGGTGACCGAGACGATCCTAGCGCGCATTGCCATCATGCCTTTCGTGGTTCGAGACGGCCGTGGCGTCTGCGGGCCCCGCATCGTGCCGGTCTCGCAGCGCCCCTCCCCTGGACCGCGCCCCGTCCGCCGGACCTTGTTTCAGGGCCGGACGGGCGACGGGGCGCTCATAACGACTTGCCTTCCTGCCGGGAAGCGCGATCGATCGTCGGGCGGACATCGACGCATGGCAGCAACGAGCCTCGTCTGGACGCCGGACGGGCCGGATCGCTTCGGGCGGCGATGGCGCTTCCGAGCGACCCGCTGTCAGGGGGCCGGTCCGACCGGCGAAAATGACGGGACTTGGCAGACCGGCATCCACTTCGGCGCACCGCGCCCTAGCTGCGCAGGGCAGATGCACAGGGAGGCCTCCACCATGTCGATGACCCGCCGCACCCTCATGGCCGGAGGCGTCCTCGCCGGCCCCGCCCTGACGAGCGCGCCGGGCCTCGCCGGTGGCGGCGCTCCGGCCGCCGACCTGCCGGGGGTCTACCGCTACGCCCTGGGCGAGGCGTCGGTCACGGCCCTGCACGAGGGCGGGGTGCGGCGTCCCCTCGATGCCGGCTTCGTGCGCAACGCAGCCCTCCCCGAGGTGCAGGCGGCCCTGGCGCAGGCCTTCCTGCCGACCGACGCCCTGCCGATCACCTTCACGCCGCTCCTCCTCACCCTCGGGGGCAAGCGGGTGCTGGTCGATGCGGGCTTCGCCGACAACGGCCCGCCCGGCACCGGGGGCACCTTGCGCGGTCTGGCGCTCGCCGGGATCGATCCGGGCTCGGTCGACGCGGTGGTGATCAGCCACTTCCACCCCGACCACATCCTCGGCCTCAAGCGCAAGGACGGTACCCCGACCTACCCGAACGCCGTGGTCGCGGTGCCGGAGCCCGAGTGGCGCTTCTGGATGGATGACGGCCGGATGGCCAATCCGCCGGAGGCCCTGAAGGCCACGCTCGGGGCCGTGCAGAAGACCTTCGGCAGCGGCCTCAAGGTCGAGCGCTACGCCTGGGACAAGGAGGTGCTTCCGGGCCTCACGGCGCTCGGCACGCCGGGCCACACCCCGGGCCACACCTCGTTCCGGCTCGATTCCGGCGGGCGCCGGCTCCTGATCGCCTCCGACATCACCAACCATCCGGCCCTGTTCGTGCGCCATCCCGACTGGTCGGCCCTGTTCGACATGGACGCCGACCAGGCCCGCGCCACCCGCCACCGGGTGCTCGCGATGGCGGCCGACGAGCGGCTGCCGGTGGCCTTCTACCACGCCCCGTTCCCGGCCGCCGGCCACATCGCCCGGGCCGGCGGGACTTACGAGTTCGTGCCGCTGCAATGGGGCCTGGGCCCGGCCTGAGCGCCGCGCCCGGCATGGCCGGCGCCCCGCGCCGCCTCGACCTCGACCGCGTCAACACGCTGGTGCAGACCCTGGCGATCCTGGGTGCCGGGGCCTGGGGCGTCTACACCTTCGTGTACGAGGCGCGCATCAAGCCGGGGCTGGCGCCGCCGGTGGTGTCGGTCACGACCGGCCTTGCCAAGGCCGGCGAGCGCGACGGGCACGTCGCGATCCGGTCGACCGTGACCCGCCGCAACGTCGGCGAGACCGGCGTGCGGGTCCTCGGCCTCGTCTACAACGTCAGCGGCATCCGGGTCCGGTTCGGGGCGGATGCCGCGTCGTCGGGCGAGGCGGCCGGTGCCTACGCCCTCGACGAGCCCGGCACCGTGATCCTGCGCCAGGGCAAGCTCTTCGCCGGCGCGACGGACGGGGGCGAGCCCTCGGACCTCAACCCCGGCGAGGCGGTCTCGCGGGACTCGATCGTCTACGCCGACGCCAAGGCCTACGACTTCGTCCGGTTCGAGGTCAGCCTCGTCTACACCAAGGCGGACGACCCGCCGGTGCGGCTGCGCCTGGAGCGCGAGGCCTCGGGACGGCTCGCGCTCCGGCCGCAGGGCGAGTGCCGGGCCAAGCCCTGCGGCCGGCTCCACACCACGGACTTCGCCACGGAGTTCTCGCTCTGGTGAGGCGGGCTCAGGCCGGATTCGTCCCACCCGTCTCGGCGACGAGCCAGGCCAGGGTCGCCGGGTCGGCCCCCGCCGGCAGGGTCAGGATCACCGGCGTCTCGTAGGGGTGCCGGGCCTTCAGTGCCGCCACGAGCGGCTCGGCCAGGGCCTCGCGGGACTTGATCAGGGCGACGACCTCCTCGCCCCGCTCCACCGCGCCCTTCCAGGCATAGACCGAGCGCATCCCCGGCAGGACGTTGAGGCACGCGGCGAGGCGCTCGCGCACCAGGGCTTCGCCGACCGCGAGCGCCGCCTCGGCATCCGGGAAGGTGGTGTAGACGAGAAGTGGACGCTCCATGCTATGCCTCCTGCGACGCGGCCGGCGACGGCCCGGCGGCCGTTCGCTCCCCGGGCATGCTCGGGGCGCGGCCCCGGGTACGCAAGCGCGGCAGGACCTCTCCTGAGCAGCCTCGCGTTGGCAGGCCAACGCTTCGTCCGCTCAGATCCTTGTTTTGTCGCAGGTTTTTATCGCAAAACCGGCAACCACTTTTGCGAAACCTGCTCAGGCGGTCGGGACACCCCACATGGCGCGGCGCTTCAACCAGATCGCCTTCATCGCGAGCCCGACGCCCGACGCCCGCGAGGCGGCCGAGCTCCTGATGCAGCGCTACGACCACGTGCCGCCCGAGGAGGCCGACGTGGTGGTGGGCCTGGGCGGCGACGGCCTGATGCTCCAGGCCCTGCACCGCTTCATGGGCACGGGCAAGCCGATCTACGGCATGAACCGCGGCACCGTCGGCTTCCTGATGAACGAGTTCCACCTCGACGATCTGATCGAGCGGCTCGAGGTCGCCCAGCGCAGCATCGTCCATCCGCTCCTGATGATCGCCACCGACGTCGTCGGCCTCACCCACACGGCGCGGGCGGTCAACGAGGTCTACATGCTGCGCCAGACCCACCAGACCGCCAAGCTGAAGATCTCGATCGACGGCCAGGTGCGCCTGCCCGAGCTGATCGCCGACGGGGTGCTGGCCGCGACCCCGGTCGGCTCCACCGCCTACAACCTTTCGGTCGGCGGGCCGATCCTGCCGGTCTCGTCGCAGCTCATCGCCCTGACCCCGATCTCGGCCTTCCGGCCCCGGCGCCAGGGCAGCGTGCTCCTGCCCAACCACGTCCGCATCCGCATCGAGGTGAAGGACCCCGAGTACCGCCCGGTCGCGGCGGTGGCCGACCACACCGAGTTCCGCCGCGTCGCCCGGGTCGAGACCCAGCTCGACCGCTCGACCGACCTCGTGATGCTGCACGATCCCGGCCAGGGCATGGAGGAGCGCATCCTGCGCGAGCAGTTCGGGTAAGGCAGCTGACGCGCGCACCCTGGAAGCCGGCGGGCCGCCGCATAGATCCGTTGCCGGGGCCGCCCGCGCCCCGCC
>NZ_LABY01000155.1 GCF_001043975.1 Methylobacterium variabile | reverse complement strand
CGCCATGGCCGGGGCGGCCTACGTCGGCGGCCCGATCGCGGGCACCCAGACGGCCCGGGGCGCTTTGGACTACTTCGGCACCAACCGCGCCGCCCGCATCCATGCCTGGTCGGGCGACGCCACGGCGGCGGGCCTGGAATTCTGGTCCGGCGCCGCGGGCGCCTCGACGGCCAAGGTCTGGTCGGTGTCCAATACGGGCGCCATCACCTCGAGCGACCTGGCGGGCACGGGCAGCCGCGCGGTCTGCGTCAACACCGCCGGCAGGATCTACGCGGCGACGGGCACCTCCTGCCCCTGATCCTCCGGTACTGAGCCGGCGCGCCGCGACCCACTTCTCGACAATCCGGAGATCCCGATGACCGCCCATCCCACGGCGGAGCGCACCCGCGCGCCCGACGATCACGACCACGCCGACGGCTGCCTCTGCGGCCACGACCATGCCGACGGCGAGGCGACGCACGATCACGACCTGCCGGCGGCCGAGGGCGGCGTCGAGGCGGCGCGCAAGCCGCGCCGGCGCGCGACCCGTACCAGCGCAGGAGAAGCCTGATGGCGAACGCAACCTGGCTCGCCGACGTCCTGCGCGCCGCCGGCCTCAAGGTCGCCGAGGTCGACGGGTGGAAGACCCGCGGCCATGCAGAGCTCGGCACCATCCGGATGGTGATGCTGCACCACACCGCCGGGCCGGCGACCGGCAACATGCCGTCGCTCACGACCGTCACCAAGGGGCGTCCGGATCTCGCCGGCCCGCTCTGCAACGTCGCGCTCGGCCGGGACGGGACCTGCTACGTCGTGGCGGCCGGTCTCGCCTACCATGCCGGCGCCGGCGCCTGGGAAGGCGTCACCGCCGGCAATAGCTCGAGCATCGGCGTCGAGGCCGAGAACACGGGCGTCGGCGAGCCCTGGCCCGAGGTGCAGCTGGACGCCTACGCCCGGCTCTGCGCCGCGGTCCTGGCGCATGTCGGCGCAAAGCCGATCATGGCGGTCGCGCACCGGGAATGGGCGCTGCCGAAGGGGCGGAAGATTGACCCGGCCGGCATCGACATGACCGCGTTCCGGGCCCGAGTGGCAGGCATCATGAACGGCGCGCCGGTGCGGCCGCCCGTGCCGGCGAAGGACGCCACCGGCCGCCCGACGCTCCGGCGCGGCGTCAAGGGCGATGACGTGAAGACGCTGCAGGCGGCGATCGGCGTGAAGGCTGACGGCAGCTTCGGCGCCATGACGGAGGCGAGCCTGCGTGCCTACCAGCGAGCGCACGGCCTCGTGCCAGACGGAATCGCCGGGCCGGGCACGTGGGCGGCGATCGACGGCGCCAAGGCAGCAGCCTGACACCCTCGGGTATCTCCTGGGGTACGACCCGCGCCGGCCGGGCCAGCCGAGCATCCAAGATAGCGGCCGCGCCATCCAAGGTAGGCCCGCACCTTCCAAGACAACGAGGATTCCATGAACCGCACGCTCTCCCGCGCGGCGCTGGCGTTCGCCTGCGCGCTCTGCATCACCGCGCCCCTGGCGCTCTACGCCGACCCCGCGCTCGCCCAGGCCACCGCCACCGTCGCCCAGCCGGCGACCGACACCGCCGTGGTCACCGTGCCGCTCGGCACCTGGATCGCCTCCTACGCCGCCGCCTTCCAGGAAGCCGTAGTGGCGATCATCATGGCGGTGGTCACCTACGCCTGCCGCCGGCTGCCCACCACGATCGGCGCCCTGGTCAAGGGCATCGTCACCCAGCAGCTCGTCGAGAAGGCGATCGCGTTCGGCATGAACACGGTGGCGGGCGCGACCAAGGACAAGGCGCTCTCGTTCGACGTCGGCAACGCCGTCCTGGCCAACGCGCTGAACTACGTCGTGCGGCACGCCCCCGGCTGGCTCATCTCCTGGACCGGTGGCGTCAACGCGATCCGCGACCACATCATCGCCCTGCTGCCGGTCGAGGAAGGCGCCTCGCTCGCCACCAGCACGCCGACCGCGGCCGGTCCGACCACGACGGCGCCGACCGTCAAGGCGGGCTGATGATCAGCCTCTCGGCCATCGGCACCTACCTCGCTGGGCTGATCGCCCGAACAGCCGGCGAAGCTGCAGTGAACGCCTTCATCCGGTGGGTCGACGGGATGCGCGCGGCCGAGGCGCAACGCGAGGTGGGGGCAGCGCAGCAGGCTGCCTCCTCCCGGGCTGAAGCGGAGCGCCAGGAAGCTGCCGCCCAGGCCGCGGCCGACGCCGCTGCGGCTGGGCTCGAGGACCCCGCAGACCCCTTCCTCCGAAAGGACTGAGGCGATGACCTTCACCTGTGCGGCCGCGGGCTTCTTCGTGTTCGCCTGCACCAGCCCGGAGATCCAGGCCGACGCGGCGCGCTTCTGCCAGACCGCCCGGCCTATCACTTACAGTACCCGCGACACACCGGAGACCCGCCGGCAGGTCCGGGCGCACAACGCGCGCGGCGTCGCCGTCTGCGGCTGGGGGAGGCGCTGATGCCCTTGTTCGAGGCCGACCCGACCCGCCCGGCCGGCCCCTACAGCTCGGAGCGCCTCTTCGAATGGGCCATGGCGGTCATGATGATCATGATCGCTCTCACCCTCGCGATGCCCGGAGACACGCTGGAGCGCACCGCCCTCCGCCCGATCGCTGCCCTCGGCGCGACCGAGGAGAACATGGCGACCTTCTACGCCGTGGTCGGCATCGCCCGGGGCTTCGCCCTCTATATGAACGGCCACATCAACAACGGCCGGGTCTTCCCCTCCGGGGCCTACATCCGCGGCTGGTGCGCGCTGTTCAGCGCCGTGGTCTGGGGGCAGCTCACCCTGGCGCTGTTCATGGACGCCTTCCACGCCAACTCCCCCTCGCTCAACATCCCGGTCTTCGGCACGCTGACGATGTTCGAGCTGCTGTCCTGCTACATCGCTCGGCGCGACGCGGTCCGGCGCAAGGACACCCTGGAGGGCCAGATCGAAGACCTGAAAGCCTCGGCCGCTGCAAGCGGGCTGGTGCTGACGCCCAAGCCACGGGCTCACAGGGGAGAGGCGACCGATGCTTGAGGCCGGGTTTCTGAAGGGGGTCTACGACAGTCTGGCCGGGTTTCCGGTTCTGCAAGCGGCGGTCGGAGCGCTGATCGTGATCTTCGGCCTCAGGCTCATGCTCAAGGCCGACAAGGCGAAGGATGCCGCTGCCGCACCGGCAGCGCCGGCCGGGGCCACATTGGCAGCCCCTGATGGCGCCATGCACCTGCAGGGCACCGTCGCCTATGTCGATATGACCAGGGAGATCCGCGACATCCTCCGCGAGTGCGTCGAGCTGCAGCGCCGGATCGCCGAGTGCGTGAGGATCATGCGCGAGGAGACCCGGAAGCAGACCGAGATCCTGGAGCGGATCGAACGCGAGCAGGACGTGCAGGGACGAACGAGACACCCCTGATCCGGAACCACCCCAGCGCCTGCCCGTTAGCTCAGCGGATCTTCAGGACCCGAGGCCCGACCTTCAGCCCCGCCGGCAGCCGCCGCGCGGGGTTCTTCGTTTCAGCCCCCTGCATCCCACCCTTCCGGCCACGGCACGTCCTGCCCGACGACGATCCGCACTGGCGGGCGCATCCAGTCGCGCCTCGGGTCGGGCCCGGCGTCGGCACGATTGAGCAGCAAAGGCTCTCCGCGCTCGGCGTGCCAGCGTAGGGCATCGTTGAGCCCCGCACGGACGGCGTCGGCGGCATCCTGCTTGGTCTTGGCACGCCCTTGTTTCGGCAGCCCGGTCACGGCCGGATAGGTCAGCGACCATACCCACTCATAGCCCTGAAGGCGGCCGGGATGGGTCTTGTGGATCCGGCCAAATCTCCCGCCGGCGACCACGGCGACGAAGTCCGGGCCGCGCTCGGGCCAGGTGTGGCGCCAGGTGATCGGGTTGGCGGTCACCGCTCCGCCTTCTCATCCAACTGCCGAGCCGCGCGCTCCAGCCCCAGCATCGCGCCCCAGGTGCAGGATAGGACCAAGGCTGACGTGTAGGAGATAGGGGCAATGAGAGATGCAATCAATTCGCTCTCGTCTAATAGCTTTTATTTCCAACGGCGATCACGACGGAATTGTTATTATTTTGAAAATAATTGCCTTCGTCTCCTACTTCTTCGTGGCTGGCAATAAAGCCGGCATCATGCAATGATTGCGCTAAATCCTGCGCAGCAGATTTCGCAGCTTCACTAGCTTCCTTGTGATAGCCAACTACGACCCCGGTGGCGGTTATCGTTCCAGTAATCTGCATGTCGTTCCTAGGCTTTCCATTAAAGCCATATCCAGTCCAGTCGATTTGTCGCCATCCTGATTGTTTTAGCACATCATGCATTTGCATCATAAACATTACACTTTCTTGATTTCCTTGAACTGAGGCCATACTATATGAAATATTTGGATGAACCGAGCATGCGCGAGCAATATTTTTTCTTTGCGGCTCATCAAAAGTCCTTGGCAAGCGCATTTTTTCTATATGCAAATTTAACTGAGCGACATTTTGTTCGGATTTGGCAGCGCGTTCGCTTGACTCTGCGGCTTTCACCTCCAGAGTCGCTGCTCTTTCGTTTGCTTTGCCGGCAGACTCGTTAGCAGCAGCAATCTGCCTGTCTGCCACCCTTTGGGTCTCATCGCTTATGTAGTATGAAATCACCGATGACCCCAAGGCGGCGACAACGGCCACGCCGCCCCCTACAGCGGATGCTGCCCAGAGCCAGAACACAACGACCTGCCAGAATTGAAGGGAAAAGCCCCACAGCATGACCGCCCCCTTAACCGTGATGCTGATTGGAGTGGCGATCGGGGTGGTCGCTTGCGCCGGCTTTGTCGGCTTTGCGGTATTTCAAACCCGCAAGTTTATTCGGCAGGGAAGGGGTCACTGACAAGCTCCTGCTGTCAGTAGAACGGATCGGCATTTTTGTGAGATCCATCGGTTGAGTCGCATCTCCGATGGTGGACGAAGCCGGGCCGCTTGCACAAGCGCCCGGCTTCACTTTTTTCAGCGTAGGACTTTAGTTCGTCTCGGCCCGTCTATGGGCCGTCTGGATCAGACTGGCGCCAGCAGGATCGCCGTCTTCACCGCCTGCCGCCGCTGCCCAGGCGTGCCATCCTCCCGGGCCAGCACCTCCGTGCTGTAGGTGTTCGCCAGGACTGCCGCCGCGACGTCGAGGCTCTTGCCGGCGATCTCGAGCGCCACCGGCTTCGACGGATCGGCGAGGTAGGCCGTGATCGCCGCGTCGAGCGCGTCATCGGTGAGGAGCTTCGCCTTGTAGGCCTCGCCGCCGGTCATCGTTTGAACTCCCACACCGGGACCATGCCCTCCTGCTTGATCGGATGCGCCCGGTAGGCCCGCCCCCGCCCGATCCGGATCCACTCGTCGGTGACCTCGGTCACGTCGCGGGTGCACGGGATCAGGACACCGGACCAATCCCCGCGAACCGCGCCGTCCTTGGGGTTCACCCCGAATAATCGCAGCGTGTCCCACCCCGCCGCGTGAGCCTGCATGCCCCAGCGCTCGATGAACTCGCCGCAGCGCCGATGCGTCTCGGCCCATTCGTCGGGGCGGAGGCCGGGACAGGGAGGGACGCCGGGGGAGAGGCTGGCGAAGCCGCGGGACCAGGTGAGGACGGTGGGCGGGATGGCTTCTGAGGTCGGATTCATAGGTCCGAGAGTTAGACAAAATCCTGAATTTCTCAATCGATACGGTTCCGGTTAGACGCCCTCCAAAATGCTAAGGCATTGCACTATCTGATTTAAAATGGGACTCTGACTCCGTTAGTCGTGGTTCGAATCCACGTCCCCCAGCCACTTGATTTCCCTAGGCTTTTCCTCTGCTGCAACGAGAACGTTTGATCCCAGTCGGGAGAACTGGTTCTCGCTTCGAGCATCCTGATCGTCGCTAGAGCCAGCTTCGGCTCGCGGTTCGGGTGTTGGGCATCAAGGATCGAGCGGACGTCCCGGAGCGAGTGCCCGGTGAGCGTCGCGATCTGCGCTTCAGAACATCCCGCGAGCGCCCGACGCGACCTGTTCGCCGACATCGACGGCGACGACCAATCGACAGCGCATCCGCCGGCTCTCGGCTACATCACGCCCCAGCAGGCCGAGCGGAACGCAAGTTAACCTCGTGTCCGCGAAGACGGCGGAGGATCACCATCTGTGCATCCGAGCAGGTGTACAAACGCCCATTTTCCCTCGTCCCTGCCGGTCCCTTCGTCGAACGGGTCGGTCTCCCTATCATCCCCGGCACGCTGCTGCGTCTCGTGCAAAGTCGCGAGCCCGTGCAGGTACCACGTTCACCTGCTAAGATTGCATCACAACTGCGGCTGAGCCGGGGCGGCTACATGGTTTGGCATCATGCGCCAGTTGCTCATCCAGCCGGCCCTCAGCGTAGGCTTTGCCAGCCCCCACCATCAGTGCTCACCGTCACTCTCGACCCTGAAGTGCACTCGACCTCTCTGGCACCCTCAGCCATGTGGCTGCCGCGGACCGCCCAAACACGTCCAGTGCAAGCCGGTACAATCCGCTTCAGAATGTCGGGTATTTTGAGGGTCGTAGAAATCACCAAAGCCAAAAATACTGATATAATAACTGGTTCGGCAGGTATTTTGGCGGAAGGGGTGGGATTCGAACCCACGGTAGAGTCGCCCCCACGGCGGTTTTCAAGACCGCTGCCTTAAACCACTCGGCCACCCTTCCGAACCGGCCGCGGATACCGGGACCCGGATGCTCCTTCTGTAGGGTGGCGTGGAGCGGTGCGTCAACTGCGGCTCCGACATCCGCTGCGGGTCGGCCGGACGCCTATCGCGGGCGGGGCGGGCGACGTAGCGTGCGCCTCGGGAACGGGGAGCGGACGAGACGCTCCGGAGGGAGGCCCGCATGAGGTACGCTTACGACCATCTCCACCTGCGCAGCCGGGACGCGCTGGCGGCGGCGCGGTTCTACGTCGAGGTGCTCGGGGCGCAGGAGACCGGGCGCGAGGGTGGGGAGACGCCGAGCCGGATCATCCTCGATCTCGGCGGGGTGCGGGTGTTCATCGAGCAGGCGCCCGAGGGCACCGGGCCCGCCGCCGTGCCGCCGAATCTCGGCATCGAGCATATCGGCCTCAGGGTCGAGGACATCGAGGCGACGGTGGCGGACCTCGCCGCCCGCGGCATCCCGCTCGTCTCCGGTATCACCGACATACGGCCGGGCCTGCGGATCGCCTTCTTCGAGGGGCCCGACGGCGTGCGCATCGAGGTGCTGCAGCGGAGCTGAGCGGGCCTACTCCGCGACGTGGACCAGGATCGGCTGGCTGCGGCCGCGCAGGGTCAGGGGGAGCGAGCGGGTGAACTGCTCCGCCACCTCCGGCCCGGCGGCCGTCAGGCAGCCATCCGAGGCGACGATGCGGCCGCCGACCTCGCGGGTGGCGGCCTCGAGGCGGCTCGCGACGTTGACGACGTCGCCGATCACCGTGAACTCCACCCGCTGGTCGGCGCCGATGTTGCCGATCACCACCGGGCCGCAATGCACGCCGACCGCGACCCGCACCGGCTCGGCCCCGCGGGCGACGCGTTTGGCGTTCCAGGCGTCGACCTCGCGCTGGAGGTCGACGGCGCAGGCCATCGCCCGGGCGGCGCCGTCGCCGCGCCCGTCGAGGCCGCCGAAGGTCGCCATGAAGCCGTCGCCGAGGAACTTGTCGAGGGTGCCGGCGTGGCGGAAGACCACCTTGCAGCTGCGCTCGCGAAACCCCCGCAGGAGCGCGAAGGCGCGCTCCGGGCCTAAGCCCTCGCTCATGCCGGTGAAGCCGACGACATCGGCGAACAGCACCGCCACCACCCGGGTCTGCGGCGCCCCGAAACCCGCATGGGCCCGCGCCGTCAGCGCGTCGGCGACGTCGGGCGAGACGTAGCGGGAGAGGTCGGCCCGCACCACCTCGGCGCGCACCTGCGCCAGCATCGTGCCCCGGCCCCGCCACACCGCGATCGCGAGCAGCAGCGTGAACAGGCCGGTGACGATCACCTGCGTCCAGAGCTGGGTCAGGCCGACATAGGCGGGGTCGAGGAAGACCCGCAGGGAAGCCTCGGCGCTCAGGCGCCCGTCGCGGGCGACGTCGGCGAAGCGCACGGTGTCGTCACGGCCGTAGACCAGCCAGACGCCGGTGGACCAGATCAGCGCCGTCCAGGCGCCGGTCCACAGCACCGCCACCGGCCAGTAGGTCAGCGCCGCCTCCCCGAGCAGGAGGAGCACGTAGAGGAATTCGGGGGTGCGCAGCCGGGTCTGGATCGGCCAGTCGACCCCGAGGCCGGCGGGCGGCGGCATGATGATCACGGTGGTCATCAGCGCGATGTCGAGCACCGTGAAGGCGAGCTTGATCGCCCCCGCCCTGGCGTGGCGGCGCAGGGCGTAGGGCACGTAGCCGAGGATGAAGAACAGGCCGGCGGCGGCGAGGTAGTAGAGGTCCCGCGGCCAGGGCACCAGAACGAGCAGCCAGAGCGACACCACCACGATCGCGACGGCCCGGGCCCGGAACGCGAAGGCGAGGCCGGCGAGCTCGGCGGCGCGGACGTTCTCGGCCAGCCGCCCGCGGGCCCGGGGCGGCAGCCGGCCGGCGATCCAGTGGCGCAGGCGCGCGGCCCGGAGGCCGGCCCGGAAGGCCAGGGCGCGGGCGAGGCCGACGCGGGCGAAACCCGCGCCGGCGGCGGTGCCCGGTGCTCTCGGTCGAGGCGGCTCGGCCGCCGCGGCGTGCTCAGTCACGGATCCGGTCACTGGCCTCCCGCTGCCCCCGCCATGGTAGTCCGGATCGCCGCACGGCGAAGCCCCCCGGGGTTGAACACCCCGTGAGCGCCGGCGGGAAACGGCCCGGACGGCATCAGCCGGCCACGGCCCGTCCCCGGGCCGGCGCGCCCTCCAGGAAATCCTCGGCGTAGTGGCAGGCCACCGCCCGGCCGGCGAGCGGCCGCGGCTGCGGGCGCTCCTCCCGGCAGCGGTCGGAGGCGTGGGGGCAGCGGGTCGAGAACACGCAGCCCTGCGGGGGATTGAGCGGCGAGGGCAGCTCGCCCCGCAGCACGATCCGCTCCCGGCTGCGCAGGCCGATGCCGGGCGTCGCCGCCATCAGGGCCTGGGTGTAGGGGTGGAGGGGGCGCGCGAAGATCGCCTCCTTCGGCCCCTGCTCCATCGCCAGGCCGAGATACATCACCAGCACCTCGTGGGCGATGTGGCGCACGACGCCGAGGTCGTGGGAGATGAACAGGTAGGCGAGCCCCAGCTCTTCCTGGAGGTCGGCCAGCAGGTTCAGCACCTGGGCCTGGATCGAGACGTCGAGGGCCGAGACCGGCTCGTCGGCCACCACCAGCTTCGGCGACAGCATCAGGGCGCGCGCGATGGCGATGCGCTGGCGCTGGCCGCCGGAGAACATGTGGGGGTAGCGCGCGTCGTGCTCCGGGCGCAGGCCGACCTTGGCCATCATCGCCCGCACCCGCTCCCGGCGCTCACTCGCCGACAGGCCGGTATTGATCGCGAGCGGCTGCTCCAGGATCGCCCCGATGCGCTTGCGCGGGTTGAGCGAGCCGTAGGGGTTCTGGAACACCAGCTGCACGGTGCGGCGCAGGCGGCGGCGCTCGGGGGCCGGCGGGTCGACGGCGTCGATCCCGTCGAGGGTCAGGCTCCCGTCGGTCGGCGGCTCGATCAGCGTCACCATGCGGGCGAGGGTCGACTTGCCGCAGCCGGACTCGCCCACCACCGCGAGCGTCCGGCCGGGCTCGATCGAGAACGAGATGCCGCCGACCGCCTGGAGCCGCGCGGGCTGGCGAAACAGCCCGCGGCGGATCTCGTAGGTCTGGCGCAAGGCGTCGGCGACGACGACGGGGGCGCTCACGGGGTCGCCTCCGCGGTGGCGGACGCCTCGGCGCTCGCGCCCGTTTCGGCGCTTGCGCCGACCGGGTGGTCCTGGCGGATGCGGGCCTCGCGCGAGGGATCGCCCAGGGGGTAGTGGCAGCGCACGACGCCCTCCTGCCAGGGCCGCAGGGCGGGACGCTGCTCACGGGAATGCGCGGTGGCGTAGGCGCAGCGCGGCGAGAACAGGCAGCCGCGCGGGCGGTCGTAGAGCCCCGGCACCACGCCCGGGATGGTGGCGAGGCGCCCGCCCTCGCTGCGCTCCGGCAGGGCCGCCAGCAGGGCCGCGGTGTAGGGGTGCTGGGGTGCGGCGAACAGCGCGTCGGCGCGCCGCTCCTCCATCACCTGGCCGGCATACATCACCATCATTCGGTCGGCGGTCTCGGCGACCACGCCCATGTTGTGGGTGATGAGCACGAGTGCCATGCCGCGCTCGCGCTGGAGCGAGAGCAGCAGGTCGAGGATCTGCGCCTGGATGGTGACGTCCAGCGCCGTCGTCGGCTCGTCGGCGATGAGCAGGCGCGGGTTGCAGGCGATCGCCATGGCGATCATCACCCGCTGGTTCATGCCGCCGGAGAGCTGGTGCGGGTAGGCCGAGAGCCGGCTCTCGGCCGCCGGGATGCCGACCTGCTCCAGGAGCTCGATCGCCCGGCGTTTCGCCGCCTTGCGGTCGAGGCCGAGATGCTGGCGCAAGCTCTCGGTGATCTGGAAGCCGACCGTGAAGCACGGGTTGAGGCTGGTGGTCGGCTCCTGGAAGATCATCGCCACATCGTGGCCGGTGAGGCGGCGGCGCTCGCGGGCGGGCATGCCGAGCAGGTCTCTCCCTGCGAAGGCGAGGCGGTCGGCGGAGACCCGGCCCGGATAGGCGACGAGGCCCATCAGCGCCATCATGGTGACGCTCTTGCCGGACCCCGACTCGCCGACGACGCCGAGCACTTCCCCCTCCTCCAGGGTCAGGCTGACGCCGTCGACGGCGCGCAAGCTGCCGCCGGCGGACGGGAACTCGACGGAGAGGTTCTGGATCTCGAGGAGCGGCACTTGAGCCCTCACCGCTTCAGCTTGGGGTCGAGGGCGTCGCGCAGGCCGTCCCCGACGAGGTTGAAGGCGAGCACCGTGATCAGGATGATCAGGCCGGGGAAGGTCACCACCCACCAGGCGCGCAGCACGAACTCGCGGGCATCGGCGAGCATCGTGCCCCATTCGGGCGAGGGCGGCTGGGCGCCGAGGCCCAGGAAGCCGAGGGCCGCCGCGTCGAGGATCGCGGTCGAGACGCCGAGCGAGGCCTGGACGATCAGGGGGGCTGCACAGTTCGGCAGCACCTCGGACAGCATCAGGCGCAGGGGCCCTGCCCCGCTGACCCGGGCGGCGGTGACGTAGTCCTTCGATTTTTCCGCGATCACCGCCGCGCGGGCGATGCGGACGTAGTGCGGCAGCACCACCACGGCGACCGCCAGCATCGCGTTCATCAGCCCGGGGCCGAGGATCGCCACGATGACGATGGCAAGCAGCAGCGACGGCAGGGTCAGGATGATGTCCATCACCCGCATGATGACGATGCCGGTGGCGCCGCCGACGAAGCCCGCGATCAGTCCCAGCATCGTGCCGACGAGGATCGACACCGCCACGACCGCGATGCCGATCGACAAGGACAGCCGGGCGCCGTGGATCAGGCGCGAGAGGATGTCGCGGCCGATCGCGTCGGTGCCGAGCGGATAGGTGAGCGAGCCGCCCTCCTGCCAGAACGGGGGTTTGAGGAAGGCGGCGTTGTCGGTGAGGTTCGGCGGGTGCGGGGCGATGACGTCGGCGAAGACCGCCATCAGCAGCACGGCGACGATCAACCCGAGGCCGATCACCGCGCCGGTATTGGCGCGAAAGCTCGCCCAGAACTCGGCGAGCGGGTGCGGCGGGCCGGCCGGGGACGCGGCGGCGGCGGGCGTGTCGAGGAGTTCGGCGCTCATCGGGCGTGCCGGATGCGGGGGTTCACGAGGCCGTAGGCGAGGTCGACGATGAGGTTCACCGCCATCACGACCGCGCCGATCAAGAGGATGCCGCCCTGGAGGACGGGATAGTCGCGCCGGCCGATCGCCTCGATCAGCCACTTGCCGATGCCGGGCCAGGAGAAGATCGTCTCAGTCAGGATCGCGCCGGTGAACAGCACGCCGACCTGGAGGCCGATCACCGTGACGACCGGGATCAGGGCGTTGCGCAGGGCATGCAGCCCGACGATGCGCCAGGCCGGCAGGCCCTTGGCGCGGGCAGTGCGCATGTAGTCCTCGCCCAGCACCTCCAGCATCGCCGAGCGGGTCATGCGGGCGATGACCGCGAGCGGCACCGTGCCGAGCACCACCGCCGGCAGGACGAGGTGCGACAGGGCCGACCGGAAGGCGCCGGATTCGTCGGAGAGGAGCGAATCGATCAGCAGGAAGCCGGTCACCGGCTCGATGAAGTACTGCACGTCGATGCGGCCCGAGACCGGCGTCCAGCCGAGCTGGACCGAGAACAGCAGGATCAGGAGCAGACCCCACCAGAAGATCGGCATCGAGTAGCCGGTGAGCGAGAGCCCCATCACCCCGTGGTCGAAGACCGAGTTGCGCTTGAGCGCCGCCAGGATGCCGGCCGGCAATCCTATGAGGAGCGCGAACAGGATCGCGCAGACGCCGAGCTCGATCGTCGCCGGAAACAGGCTGGCGAACTCGGCGATCACGGGCTCCTTGGTGCTGATCGACCGGCCGAGATCGCCGTGGGCGAGGCGCTCGAGGTAGATGCCGTACTGCACGAGCAAGGGCTTGTCGAAGCCGTACTCGGCGCGCAACGCCGCGTGCCGCGCGGGATCGATGCCCCGCTCCCCCGCCATCGTCTCGATCGGGTCGCCGGGCACCAGGCGGATCAGGAAGAACGCCACCAGGGTGATCCCGAGGAAGGTCGGGATCACCAGGGACGCGCGGGTCAGGAGGAAGCGGAGCACGGATGCGCCTTCTCTGAACGGCTCAGGATGCTACGCATCGACGAACGCTTGCGAGTGAGTGTTGATGTCGGGGTTCTTTAGGTCTGGCCTACGGACTTTCCACCCTCCTGGTCATTCCGGGGCCGCGGGAGCGGAGCCCGGAATCCAGAACCGGAGGACGTTCAGGATGAAGCGGATTGCGTATCGCCTCGTCCGGCATCACCTGCGGTTCTGGATCCCGGGCTCTCGCCTTCGGCGAGCCCCGGGATGACCCTGTGGGTGTCAACGTCGTCGAGGAAACCCGAAGAGTCTCACGTCGATCAGGCTGCTACTTCAGGCTGACGCCGTAGAAGGTGTGGCGGCCGAACGGCGACAGCTTGAAGTCCACCACCTCCTTGCGCACCGGCTTCAGCTGCACCGCGTGCGCGATGGTGAACCACGGCGCCTGCTCCTTGAACACGACTTGCGCCTGCTCGTAGAGCTTGGTGCGCTCGGCCTTGTCGGTGATGGACTTGGCCTTATTCACGAGGTCGTCGTAGGTCTTGTCGCACCACTTGGCGGCGTTGCCGCCGCCTTTCTGCGCCGCGGCGCAGCCGAGCAGGGTGTGGAGGAAGTTGTCCGGATCGCCGTTGTCGCCGGTCCAGCCGAACATCGCGGTCTGGTGCTCGCCGTCCTGGATGCGCTTGCGGTACTCGCCCCACTCGTAGGACTTGATCTCGGCCTTCACCCCGACCTTGGCGAGGTCGGCCTGCATCAGCTCGGCGATGCGGCGGGCGTTCGGGTTGTAGGGCCGCTGCACCGGCATCGCCCACAGGTCCATCGTGAAGCCGCTGCCGAGCCCCGCCTCGGCGAGCAGCTTCTTGGCGGCGTCCTGGTCGTAAGCGTCGTCCTTGATCGCGTCGTTGTAGGACCACAGGGTCGGCGGGATCGGGTTCTTGGCGGCGATGCCGGTCGAGAGGTAGACCGCGTCGATGATCGCCTTCTTGTTGATCGCCATGTTCAGCGCCTTGCGCACGCGCACGTCGTCGAACGGCTTCTTCTGGGTGTTGTAGGCGAGGTAGCCGATGTTGAGGCCGGGCTGCTCCAGCACCTGGACATTCGGGTCCTTGCGCATCGCGTCGACGTCGGCCGGGTTCGGGTACGGCATGACGTGGCACTCGCCCTTCTGGAGCTTGGCCCAGCGCACCGAGGCATCCGGCGTGATGGCGAAGACGAGGTCGTCGAGGGCGGCCTTGCCGGCATAGTATTGCGGGAAGGCGCGGTACCGGACGATCGCGTCCTTCTGGTACTGCAGCAGGTAGAACGGCCCGGTGCCGATCGGATCCTGGTCGAGCTTGTCCGGCGTGCCGGCCTTCAGCATCGCGTCGGCGTATTCCTTGGACTGGATCGCCGCGAAGGGCATCGCGAGGTCGGCGAGGAACGGCGCCTCGGGCTGGGTCAGGGTGAAGCGGACCGTGTAGTCGTCCACCTTGTCGACCGAGGAGAGGAGCTTCGGCAGCCCCATGTCGTTGAAGTAGGTGTGGTTGGCGCTGGTCACCCGGAAGAACGGGTGGCTCTCCTTCCACTGCCGCTCGAACGAGAAGATCACGTCGTCGGCGTTGAAGTCACGGGTCGGCTTGAAGGTCTTGTTGGAGTGCCACTTCACGCCCTTGCGTAAGGAGAAGGTGTAGACCTTGCCGTCCTCCGAGACGTCCCACTTCTCGGCGAGGTCCGGCACCACGTTGGTGGTGCCGCGCTCGAAATTGACGATGTTCGAGTAGATCTGGGAGCCGGCGTCGAACGAGGTGCCGGTGGTGTTGACCGCCGGGTAGAAGTTCTCCGGGCTGCCCTCCGAGCAGTAGACCAGCGTCTTGGCGCCGGCCGGCAGGCTTGCCGCCAGGGCGGTCGCGGCACCGAGAACCACCGCCAGGGACGCGCGCTTCATGCTCTGCTCTCCACTCCTCGCGGGCGGGCGCGCCCGGACAGGGCCGCTGGCCCTCTGGTGGCGCTAGTACTAACGGCTCTTGCCCCTCCTCCGTAAGGCCTCGACGCATTCGACGCACAGCCGCATAACCCTGTTAGGTCTTGAGTCTCGCGCCGCGGCGTGTCTGATTCCAGACAGAAAGGCCGATGTCCCTGGGCACGGCGGGGTGGAGGCAGGATGGATCCGGAGGTCACGCCATCGAGGTCCGCGCCGACGGTCGCGGAGGCCTGTCGCCGCGTCGCGCGGCACCTCTCCCTGCTGGACGAGCGCCGGCGCCGGGGTCTGCCGACAGGGTCCGAGGAGGAGGCCCTGCGCGCCTTGCGGATCGATCTCGGCCTGGCTTACGCCCGCGAGGCGGTGCATGTGGCGGAGCTGCGGCATCGTGTGACGCGATGAGAGTCCATCGATCCAAGGCTCACGCCCGACCCCCCTGCTGTGGGGCAGGATGGGGAGAGGGCTCGGGTGCGGCACGTCCGTCGCCCGGCCGGGCGGTCATCCCTCCGGCGCCACCCCGCACGCCGCGACGATCTCCCGCACCAGCGCCGTGCGCAGAGCCCGCACCGCCGGATGCCCGTCGCTGGCGTAGCTCCGCTCCCCGATCCGCCGCACCGGCGCGATCAGGCGCAGGGAGTTGGTCAGGAAGACGGCCTCCGCCGCTGACAGCTCCTCCGGCGCCACCGGTCGTTCGGCGGCCGTGAGATCGAGGCCGGAGGCGAGGGCGAGAACCCGCGCGCGCACGATCCCGGCGAGCACCCCCTCACGCGCCGGCGGCGTGACGACCTCGCGGCCGAACACCGCGAACAGGGTGCCGGTGCCGGCGCAGGCCACCCGCCCCTGCATGTTGAGGAACAACGCCTCGTCGTGGCCGTCCCGCGCCGCCGCCTCGGCGGCGAGGACCGCGTCGAGGTAGCCTAGCGTCTTGTGGCGCGAGGCCGGCGAGGTCTCGTTGCGGCGGATCGCGCTCCAGCCGAGGGAGAGGTCCGCGAAGACCGTGCCGGGCCGCAGCGGCGCGGCGCTGGCCCACAGGACCGGGCGGGGATCGGCCGGCGGGCGCAGGCCGCGCGGGCCGGGCCCGCGGGTCGCGGTGGTGCGGATCGCCGCCCGCGCGGAGCCGCCCGCCACCGCCCGCATAGCCGTGCGGGCCTCGCCGAGGTCGACCGCGAAGCCGAGGGCCGTCGCAGCGTCAGCGAGGCGCGCCAGGTGTGCGTCCTCCTGCACCACCGTGCCGCCGAGCGCCATCGCGGTGTCGAACACGCCGTCGCCCAGCAGCAGGCCGCGGTCGGCGAGGTCGAAGGAGGCGACCGTGCCCTCGTGCAGCCTGCCGTCACGCCACAGCACGGCGCGCCCCTCCCTCCTCGTGCCAGCGCCGCGCCAGCTCCAGGAAATTGCCGAACAGGGCGTGGCCGTGCTCGGTCAGCACCGATTCCGGGTGGAACTGCACGCCGTAGGTCGGGTGCCGGCGGTGGGAGAGCGCCATCACCTCCCCCTCCGGCGAGACCGCGTCGACCGCGAGGTGCGGCTCCATGCCCGCCTCCGGCGCCACGATCAGCGAGTGGTAGCGCCCGACCCTGAGCGGCGCCGGCAGGCCGCGGAACAGGCCCGTGCCGTCATGGGCGATCGCCGTCGCCTGGCCGTGGAGCGGGCGAGCGGCGCGCTCGATCCGGCCGCCGAAGGCCGCCCCGATGCACTGGTGCCCGAGGCAGACCCCGAGCAGGGGCACCTCTCCCGAGAGCCCGCGGATCGCCGCGAGCGACACCCCGGCCTCCGTCGGGCTGCAGGGCCCGGGCGAGATCACCACCGCCTCCGGGTTCGCCGCCCGGATGCCCGCGACGTCGAGGGCGTCGTTGCGGGCGACCCGGACCGGCGCGCCGAGCTCCTCGAGGTAGCGCACCACGTTGAAGACGAAGGAGTCGTAATTGTCGATGACCAGGATCATCCGGCGTCGTCCGCAGGGCCTCGCGGGCAGCATGATCCGCCGGCGGGCCGACGGGGATAGGACCTATGTGGGGTCGCCGCTCGCGAAGGCCGCGAAGATCCGCTCGGCCTTGGTCAGGGTCTCGCGGTACTCGGCCTGCGGGTCCGACAGCAGGGTGATCCCGCCCCCGGCCTGGAGCACGGCGCGCCTGCCGTCCATCAGCACCGTGCGGATGGCGATGCTGGTGTCGAGGCTGCCGTCGAAGCCGATCCAGCCGATCGCCCCGCAATAGAGCTCGCGGGCGTCTCCCTCGATCTCCGTGATGATGTCCATCGCGCGCAGCTTCGGCGCCCCGGTGATCGAGCCGCCCGGGAAGGTCGCAGCCAGGAGGTCGAGTCCGTCCGCCCCCTCCCGCAGGGTGCCGGTGACCGCCGAGACGAGGTGGTGGACCCCCGCATAGGTCTCGAGCCCGCACAAGGACGGGACCGCGACGCTGTGGGCTGCGCAGATCCGCGACAGGTCGTTGCGCAGGAGGTCGACGATCATCACGTTCTCGGCCCGCTCCTTGTCGCTGGCGAGCAGAGCCGCGGCCCGGGCCCGGTCCTCGTCCGGATCGGCGGAACGCGGCGCCGTGCCCTTGATCGGCCGGGTCTCGACCTGTCGTCCATCGAGGCGCAGGAAGCGTTCGGGCGAGGACGAGGCCACCGTGAGGTCCCCGAACTCGAGATAGGCCGCGAAGGGCGCCGGGTTGCGCGCCCGCAGGCGGCGGTAGAACGCGAAGGCGTCGAAGCCCGGCGGCAGGGCCGCCTCGAAGCGCTGGGCGATGTTGGCCTGGTAGATGTCGCCGGCCCGGATGTAGTCCCGCACCCGCTCGACCGCCCGGGCGTAGGTCTCGGGCGTGAAGTTCGAGCGCCAGGCGAGGCTCGCGACCGGGCCCGCCTCGACCCTCGGCTCGGGCCGGTCCAGGGCCGCCTCAAGGGCGTCGAGGTCGGCCTCGGCCTTCCGCGCGCGGGCGTCCGGGTCGGTCTCCGGCAAGCCGGTGGCGATCAGGTGGCAGGTCCCGGCCGGGTGGTCGAAGGCGACGACCGTGGGGTAGAGGTTGAAGGCCATGTCGTCGGTGAGGCCCGCCCGCCGCGCCGAGGGCGCCACCTGCTCCAGGCTCGCACCGAAATCATAGGCGATGGTGCCGATCGCCCCGCCCTGGAACGGCGGCAGGTCGGGATCAGGCTCGATGCGCCAGGGCGCCAGCACCGCCCGGAGCGCCTCCAGCGGCGCACCCGGCACCGGGGCGCCGTTCCAGAAGGCCCGGCCACCGCGCACCCGGAACGACCCGAACGGGTCGGCGGCGAGGTAGGAATAGCGCCCGAGGGCATCGTGCCGCATGGCGCTGTCGAGGAGCGCGAGGCCGGGGCGGCCGCGCAGGCGGGCCGCGGCGGCGGCGGGATCGAGCAGAGGAATGGCGCGGCTCCACATCGCGCCGTGATAGCGGAGGCCGGGGTCGCGACGGAAGCGGCCCTTCGTGCGGGGGACCGGCCCCGTGACGCCCGCCCTCCCCTGTGCTAGAGGCCTGCCCCAACGCCTTTCCCTAAATCCTTGATCCCGCTCGCTGCCGCCTCGGCCGTGGGCCGGCGCCGACTCTGCTCCCATGAACGCACCCGCCCCAAAAATCTCCTTCGTGTCGCTCGGCTGCCCCAAGGCGCTGGTCGATTCCGAACGCATCCTCACCCACCTGCGGGCGGAGGGCTACGAGCTGGCGCGCAAGCACGACGGCGCCGACGTGGTGATCGTCAACACCTGCGGCTTCCTCGATTCGGCCAAGGCCGAGTCGCTGCAGGCGATCGGCGACGCGATGGCGGAGAACGGCCGGGTGATCGTCACCGGCTGCATGGGCGCGCAGCCCGAGGAGATCCGCGAGAAGTACCCGAACCTGCTCGCGGTCACCGGGCCGCAGGCCTACGAGTCGGTGGTGGCGGCGGTCCACGAGGCGGTGCCCCCGGCCCACGACCCGTTCCTCGACCTGGTCCCGCCCCAGGGCGTGAAGCTGACGCCGCGGCACTACGCGTACCTGAAGATCTCCGAGGGCTGCAACAACCGCTGCACCTTCTGCATCATCCCGCAGCTGCGCGGCGACCTCGTCAGCCGCCCGGCGGCCGACGTGCTGCGCGAGGCCGAGAAGCTGGTGAAGGCTGGCGTCAAGGAGCTGCTCGTCGTCTCGCAGGACACCAGCGCCTACGGCATCGACACCCGCTACGCGACGAGCCCCTGGCGCGACCGCGAGGTGCGGGCGAGGTTCTACGACCTCGCCAAGGAGCTGGGTGAGCTCGGCGCCTGGGTGCGCCTGCACTACGTCTACCCCTACCCCCACGTCGACGAGGTCATCCCGCTGATGGCCGAGGGCAAGGTCCTGCCCTACCTCGACATGCCGCTGCAGCACGCGAGCCCGACGGTGCTCAAGCGCATGCGCCGACCGGGCAACCAGGAGAAGATGCTGGAGCGCATCCGCTCCTGGCGCACCACCTGCCCGGACCTCGCCATCCGCTCGACCTTCATCGTCGGCTTCCCCGGCGAGACCGACGAGGAGTTCGAGGAGCTGCTGACCTGGCTCAAGGAAGCCAAGCTCGAGCGCGTCGGCTGCTTCCAGTACGAGCCGGTCCGCGGCGCCCCCGCGAACGAAGTCGCTGAGGCGGTGCCGGACGCGGTCAAGGCCGAGCGCCAGCGCCGGTTCATGGAGACGCAGCAGGCGGTGTCGCTTCGCTTGCAGAAGGCCAAGGTCGGCAAGCGCCTGCCGGTCATCATCGACGCCGCCGGCCCGACGGTCGCCAAGGGCCGCTCGAAGTACGACGCGCCGGAGATCGACGGCAACGTCCACGTCGCCTTCCGCCGCCCGGTCCGGGTCGGCGACATCGTGACGGTGAAGATCGAGTCGGCGGATGCCTACGACCTGCATGGGGTGGCGGTGTAGGCGTATTCCGTCGGGCAGTCGTTTCCAGATTCTCCATGTCATCCCGGGCTCCGCTTCGCGG